>JAFYPO010000014.1 GCA_017547505.1 Oscillospiraceae bacterium
CCGATACCGAACTTGGTCACAATAGATTTGCTTAGACCGCGCTTTTGCACATAGGCAAGGCAGTTTGCGCCGCCGGGCGCGTAGAGCTGCTCATTGTAGAAGCGGGCCGCTTCCTTCATCAGCGCCCATAACCGCTCCTGCACACGGTAACGGCTTTGGTATTTATCGTCCTCCGGAACTTCCATGCCGGAGCGCTTTGCAAGATTCCGGACAGCATCGGGATAGCTTAAGCCTTCCACTTCCATAATGAAGTTAATGGCGCCGCCGCCTTTATGGCAGCCAAAGCAATAGTAAATTCCCTTCTCAGGCGCAACTGAGAAAGACGCGGTCTTCTCGCCGTGGAATGGGCACAAGCCAAACATATTACTTCCGGAG
The DNA here is from genome assembly GCA_017547505.1 of Oscillospiraceae bacterium. Lineage (GTDB taxonomy): Bacteria > Bacillota > Clostridia > Oscillospirales > Oscillospiraceae > Faecousia. The sequence continues at coordinate 376 of JAFYPO010000014.1, forward strand.
CGCTTCAGACTCACATACTGACCCACCACGTCCTCAATGGGATTGCGGGCAATCAATTCATCAATAAATGATGGGGGAAATGCCATGGGTTGTGCCTCCTTTCAAATCATAATTAAAATTATAACAATTCTTTAGGGTAATAAGCGACACCTTATCCCCGAACATGCCAACCGGAGGGAATGAAAAGTTCTGTATACTTGTCTACTGCGTATTTATCCGTCATGCCGGCAATATAGTCGCAGACGGTACGCTCCATGCCGTCAAAGCTCAGCTGGGGCAAAAAGTCTGCCGGCATTGCTTCCGGGTGGCGGATATAGTAATCGTAAAGGCGCTGGAGCATCGCCTTTGCTTTGCTCTCTTCGCTCTTTGCGATAGGATTGCGATAGACTCTTTCAAACATGAAAGCGCGCAGATCTTTATGGGCCTGCTCCACTGCAGAAGACATGCGGATCGCATCGCCGTCGCGGGAGGCCTCAACCACATCACAAACCAGGGTGTTCAAACGCTGGGAATGGGTTTCACCCAGCACACCGGTAATGGACCTGGGGATATCCCCTTCCGTCAAAATTCCCGCGCGCATAGCATCGTCGATGTCGTGATTAACATAGGCGATCTGATCGGAGCAGCGAACGATCTGACCTTCCAGTGTCTCCGGAATATTGTCACCGGTATGTCCCAGAATTGCCATGCGAACTTCATAACTCAAGTTTAGACCGTTGCCGTTATGCTCCAGAATATCCACCACACGTAAACTCTGCTCATTGTGATAAAACGGCTTTCCAAGGCACTCAGACAAAGCCCCCTCTCCGGCGTGACCAAAAGGCGTATGACCCAGGTCATGTCCCATTGCGCCGGCTTCTGCCAGATCTTCATTCAGTTGCAGCGCCCGAGCAATCGTGCGCGCAATTCGCGCAACCTCGATGGTGTGGGTCATGCGGGTGCGGTAATGGTCGCCCTCCGGCTGCAGAAATACTTGTGTCTTATGCATTAGACGACGAAATGCCTTACAATGTACAATTCTGTCCGTATCACGCTGATAGCAGGTGCGCACATCGCCATCTTCTTCGTGCGTTGGGCGCAGACGACCGCGGGAACGGTCAGAAAACGCTGCTTTGGGGCTGAGTCGCTCATGCTCCAGAAGTTCCAATTGTTTGCGAATGTCCATAAGGATTCCTCCTTAATTGGTTTCTATGGGGAATGCTCTGTATTCCTGCCCAATCTCCATACCTTCCACAGTGCCGGCGGTCATGTCCGTCAGTTTGTCCAAAAAAGCTTGGGTCTGGGGTTTTGCAACCAGGATCTCCAATTCCACTTCTGCGCCGAACTGGGTATCCCGGATAATACCGCCAAAGGCTTCCACTTCCAGTTTCAGCCGCTCGTAATATGTATAAGGGCACGGCACATACAACACAGACCATACCCGCTTCATAGATTTTCCCGCCGCATCTACAGCAATCTTTGCGCCCTTTGTATAGGCGCGCACCAGACCGCCTGCACCCAGCAGTGTTCCACCGAAATACCGGGTAACAACACAGACAACATTGTACAGTTCTTCCCTTTGCAAAACCTGCATCATGGGGTTGCCTGCTGTACCACCAGGTTCTCCGTCATCAGAAAACCGCATGGCACCGTCGCGGATCACATAGGCCCAGCAGTTGTGCGTGGCATCATAGTGCTGTTTTTTCATCTCCTGGATTCGGGCAAGCGCTTCCTCTTCCGTCTCCACAAGCCAGACACGCCCAATAAAGCGAGACTTTTTCTCTATGAACTCATCTTCGCCGTAACCGCTGGGTACCAGATATTCGTCCACGCTTAATGCTCCTTCGTTACATAGTCTTTCAGTTTTCCGTAAAGGATCGGATCCAGGATCGTTTCCACAACGATACCGTCGGCGGTATATTCCACATTCAGCACCTGAGCGCCACTGTGGAGGGTGTCCACCATACCGCCCATGGAATAAGGCATGGTCACAGTTACATGATGCCGGCTGTGTCCCAAGGCATCTTCAATAGCCTTCAGGAGGCTTTCCATGCCGGCACCGGTTTTCGCAGAGATCTTTACAACATCTTCACCGATCGGAATCTCTACCGGGCTGACCAGATCAGCCTTGTTATAGCAACGCAAAACCTTCGTTCCGGGTTTTGCAAGCTTATTGATCAGACTGTCTACAACATGGATATGTTCTTCCCTGTTGGGATCGGCAGAGTCGATCACATGCAGCAGCAGATCTGCATATTCCAGTTCTTCCAAAGTCGCGCGGAAAGCGTCCACCAGATGGTGGGGCAGTTTTGCAATAAAACCAACTGTATCAGACAGAATAACATCCAGATTATCAGACACATGCAACTGACGAGAGGTGGTATCCAAGGTATCAAACAGCCGGTTATTGGCAGGGATACCGGCGTCGGTCAGCTGATTCAGCAATGTGGACTTACCGGCATTGGTATATCCGACGATTGCAACAACGGGAACGGAATTTTTCTGTCTTCTTTCCCGCTGGACACCGCGAACATGACGCACCTGCTCCAATTCACTCTGGAGTCTTGCGATCCGCTCACGGATATGCCGACGGTCAGATTCCAATTTCGTTTCGCCGGGACCGCGGGTGCCGATACCGCCACCCTGTCGGGACAGACTCTTACCCATACCGGAAAGGCGGGGCAGCAAATACTTATACTGGGCAAGCTCCACTTGCAGACGACCTTCTTTGGTCTTGGCGCGCTGGGCGAAAATGTCCAGAATCAAAGCACTTCTGTCAAGAACCGTTACGCCCAGAATTTCCTCCAACGCCCGGATATGACCGGGGGACAATTCGTTATCAAAGACCACCATGGTGGATTCTGTGGCTTCCACCAGCATTTTGACCTCAAGTGCCTTACCTTCACCAATAAAGCTGTGGGAATCCGGCGTATGGCGATTTTGCAACACTTTTCCGGTGCAGAAGCCGCCGGCGGTCTCCAGAAGAGCCTCCAATTCGTCCAGGGTCTCATATGTGGTTGTCTGGTCCGCACGGAAGCAATCAGCATTGAGTCCAGCAAGGACTGCACGCTCGCTTACCGGTTTTTCAAAAGTCAAATCCATACTTCCTCCGGGTACTATTTCCCCATTTTTGCATTATTGCTTATTATATCACATTTCTGTACTATAAGACAACCTTTTTTCACCATATTTTATCGTTTCGGCAAAGAAAAAACCCGCATCTTTCGATGCGGGTTAAATTCTTACTTAATGCCGAAGCGCTTGTTGAAGCGATCAACACGTCCACCGGTGTCAACCAGCTTCTGCTTGCCGGTATAGAAAGGGTGGCACTTGGAGCAGATCTCAACTCTGATCTCCTTCTTGGTGGAGCCGGTGGTAAAAGTGTTACCGCAGGCGCAGCGAATTGTGGTCTGTTCGTACTCGGGATGGATGCCTTCTCTCATCTTGTTCACCTCTTTCTTGTGATGTAAAAGGGCATAATTGCCCCAGCAATCTTTTGTCGCCCGGATATCATAACACAAGCACTCCATAAATGCAAGTGTTTTTTTCGCTTTTTTTCAGATTTCTGATCAGAATGCCCAATTGCCGTTACGGAAGATAGGAACGACCTTGCCGTCACGGGTGGTGGCATCAACATTCATGGTATCACAGCCGATCATGAAATCCTCATGGATCATAGATTCATTGATACCCAGTTCACGGCACTCTTCCAGAGTCTTGTTGTGATGATCTGCAATGGTATCGGGGAAGCCGCGACCCATAGCCAGGTGGCAGGAAGCATTCTCGTCGAATAAGGTGTTGTAGAACAGAATACCGCTTTCTGCAATGGGGCTCTTCTGAGGAACCAGCGCGCATTCACCCAGATATGCAGCACCTTCGTCCATAGCCAGCATAGTGGCCAACAGTTCCGCGTTCTTCTCTGCGCCGGAGTCCACTGCCTTGCCGTCTTCAAAACGAATAAAGAAGTTCTCGATCAACTGACCCTGGTAGGACAAAGGCTTGGTGGAGTATACAATACCCTCTGCCTTGCCCTTCATGGGAGAGATGAAGCACTCTTCACTGGGAATATTGGGATTGAAAGCGATGCCCTGTCTGCTGACTTCGCGGCCGCCGCAGAATACTGCGTCGGGAATCATACCGACAGTCAGGTCAGTGCCGTTATCGGCAGTATAGTGCAAAGACTCGATCTGCAGACTGTTGAGGTATGCACAGCGGTCATGCAGATTCTTGTTGTGAGCCTCCCAGGCAGCGATAGGATCCTCGTTAACGCGGGAGGTGGACAGAATTGCCTCCCACAGTTTCTCCACAGCGATGCTGGTACGCTCGCCAGGGAATACCTTTTTCGCCCATGCCTTACCGGGAACAGCAGCGATACACCACTGCTCCTTGCCTTCCAGCTGATCGATATAAGGCTTCAAAATCGGATAGGTTGCCTGGCGAGCCTTGGCCATCTTTGCCATATTCATACCCTTCAGACCGTCGGGATCTTCAGAGATCAGATGGATACGGCAAGGCACAACATCCACACGGCGCTGCAGCTTTGCCTTCTGCCACTCAGGAACCTCGGACATGACCTTCAGGCTTCTGTAACGGGTGTGAATCTTTGCAAGAGGCTGGAAACTCCACTCAACGGTGACACATTTCGCCTTAGCCTTGTAGGCCTCCTCTACCACCATCTGCACAAATTCAGGCTGGTCCAGGTCTGCATAAACCACAACTTCCTGACCCTTCTGCACATTGACGCCGCAACGGACAATCAGCTTTGCATATTCACGAAGAACAGTCTTTTTCATAAATTTATTACTCCTTTCGGGTTTTTAATCAGTATAGCATATCCAGTTATTTTGTCAATCGTTCTTGCAATCTTGCGCTATGTACCTTATAATGATCTTTAAGCTAAATTACGGAGGCAAAAAATGCTGACGAAACAGGAACTTCAAGAAAAAATCGGCTCCGGTATATTGTTGGACGGCGCCACCGGCTCCAACCTGATATTATCAGGTATGCCCAGGGGCTGCTGCGCAGAGCAGTGGATTCTTAACAACCCCGATGCATTGATTGCTCTGCAGCAAAAGTATTACCAGGCAGGCAGCCGTATCATTTATGCACCCACCTTCCAGGCGCAGCCCATTGCACTGGAAAAGGTAGGATTGGAGAAAGAAACCGAGTCTGTCAACGCACAGCTGATCGCACTGTCCCGCAAAGCAGCGCCGGGTGCGCTGATCGCAGGTGACATTACCACGCTCTGCGCATTTTGTGACACTTGGGATCCTGCCAATTTTGACCTCTTGGTCGAAAACTATCGCCGTCAGATCCGCGGTCTGATCGACGGAGGCGCAGATCTTCTGGCAGCAGAAACCCTTGTTTACCCCCAGGACGCGGAAGCAATCCTGACCGCAGCAGAACTGGAAGGCGCAGGCGCTGCCATTTATAGCTTTACCATGCAAGCCAGCGGTGTCCTTTTCTCCGGAACAGATGCAGGTCCTATTCTGAAAGAACTGGAAGATTCCGGCGCTGCAGCGGTAGGTTTTAACTGTGTTGCAGCGGATATGATGACGCCCTATCTGGTCAGCAAACTGCGTCGCTTTGTAAAAGGCCCGCTTGTGTGCAAACCAAATGCGGGCAATCCTGTAATCGGCAATGACGGCATCGCACATTACGACATGACGGTTTCTGACTTTGCCAAAATTGCAAAAGACTGCAAGGATATGGGTGCTCGTCTTTTAGGAGGCTGTTGCGGTACTACCCCGGAACACATTGCAGCACTGAAAAATATTTGATTTATGACACCTCTTTCCAAGAGGTGTCATATTTTATTCATATTTTCATTGTCAAACGCTCTTTTTTTTGATATACTGTTCTTGCTATGAAAAACAAAACACATTTCTTTGTCAGCCGCAAAAATGTACTGACATGGCTGATGGTTGTTTGCATGGTCTGCTCGGCAGTGACCCGCATCCTTTTTAACGGTGGCGCGGAAGGAGCCAACCTGTGGAGTCAAATCGTTCTGCCTATCGCAGCAGCTGTGCTGTTTGCACTCATTTGCCTCATCTCCGGCAAGGAGCGCTTTTATAAGTCTGCAATTCCTGTGTGGATGATCAGCATCTACTACTGCTTTGTATTCAGTGCCCATGATTTCGGCAATTACCAGAAAATGATTGTCGTTCTGTACTGCCTGCTGATGGCATTTATTGCTATCATCTACACTTTGACCACCAGCGGCAGATACCCCGCCACCTGGGTTTTGGTTCCCTTGCTGGCACTTCCTGTAGCTGCACAGTGGTATTTGGGAAGAAACTGGACACCCATTTTGCCCGATGCGCTGATGGTGCTGGGTGTTTTGTGCGTGATCCTGTCTTTGCATGTCCATGCCGACGGTACTTATCACCCCACATGGGGTGACCGCAATGACGGTCGTCGTGTACGCACCCTCGCTCCCATGGCGCAGATCACCTCCTATTTCCAGGTAGAGCGTAATACCTGCTCCAATCTCTTCGAAGAGTCTTTTGAAATCTCCCATATGGAGCGCTATATCCGACAGAAAAGACGCGAGGGTCTGACCGATTTTGGCTATACCCATGTCTTCCTTGCCGCCTATGTACGCGCCCTGTGCAAGTACCCCCAGCTGAACCGCTTTATCAGCGGTCAGAAAGTCTACTCCCGTATGGAAGATATTCAGTATTGCATGGTGATCAAGAAAGAGATGACCGTTGAAGCACCGGACACCTCTATCAAGGTACATCTGAACCGCAGAAACACCGCAAAGGAAGTTTACGAGAAACTGAACGCCGCGGTGGAAGGCGTCAAGGCTACGAAAGAACTGGATTCCGGCATTGACAACCTGATTGCCTATCTGCTTTTAATTCCCGGTGTCATAATGAAATTTGTGGTTTGGCTGTTGAAGCTTTTGGATTACTTCGGTCTGCTGCCCAAGTTCCTTACTGAACTCAGTCCCTTCCACGGTAGTCTGTTCTTTACATCTATGGGTAGTTTGGGTATTCCTCCCATCTACCATCATCTGTATGACTTCGGCAACATTCCTGCCTTTGGTGCCTTTGGCTGCAAACGCCGCGCTTATGAATTGCAGGAAGACGGTACTGTTGTCCAGAGAAAATACATCGATATGAAATTTGTTCTGGACGAGCGTATTGCTGACGGCTACTACTACGCTGCCTTCTTCAAGCACTATCGCAACATTTTGCGGCATCCGGAAATTCTGGATCTGCCTCCCGAAGAAATCATTCAGGATATTGACTGATCATGAAAAATAAAATTCTCTCCGCCCTGGGGTCACACCCCTGGGCGGAAGCCTTAATTTGGCATAATTCAATTGATTCTACAAATGACGAGGCCAAACGTCTTGCAGCCGCAGGTGCGCCTCACGGTACGGTTATCCTTGCCGGACACCAGTCAAAAGGACGCGGTCGCATAGGGCGCACCTTTCATTCCCCGGAAGGAAAAGGCGTCTACTGCTCTGTGATCCTGCGGCCCCAATGCAAACCGGAAGACCTGATGCACCTGACTTGCGCTGTGGGTGTAGCCATGTGCGATGCGGTAGAAGCCGTCTGCGGTGTTCGACCCGGCATTAAGTGGATCAATGATCTGGTGCTTGGCAACCGCAAACTGGGCGGTATCCTTACAGAGCTTGCTCTTGATGCAGACGGAAGTGTCCGTTATGCGGTGGTTGGCGTGGGAATCAACTGTTCCCATACCCAATATGATTTTCCGGAAGAACTGCGGGAGATTGCCACATCTTTGGAAATGGCAACAGAAAAAACCGCAGATCAGGCGCAACTGTCAGCAGAAATCATAAAAGCATTTACCGAAACCGATAAGCATCTATTGCGCGGTAAATACGGAATCATGGATCGCTACAGAGCAGACTGTATTACAATTGGCAAAGACATCGTCGTCCATACATCTCAGGAATCCTTCCGCGGTACTGCGTTGGACGTTGACCCGGACGGTGCATTGGTCGTTCGTTCTGACAATGGTCGTATACAGGCTGTGCAGTCCGGCGAGGTAAGCGTTCGCGGGCTATACGGTTACTGCCAATAATTTACAATTTCGTTATTGCTTTTTTACTGATTCTTGGTTATACTATGTGCAGAAAACAAACTTGTGGGAGGCATTTTATGAAAGTCTTTACTACCATTTTGAAGATCGTTGCAGTAATTGCTGCCATTGCCGGTATCATTTATGTAGTTGCTACCTACGGCGACAAGATCGTCGCATGGGCAAGAAAGCTTCTGCGTAAGGGTCAGGAGTATTGCTGCTGCAAATGTGACGAAGATTTTGATGACATTCTGGAAGCAGAAGATCTGGACTTTGAAGGCTAAAATTAACAGTAAAAACCCCGGACTAATGTCCGGGGTTTTTTAGATGCTCTTTACGTTCATCTCCACAAAACAATACTCCGGTACCCACTCATAAGGTTTGGGCCAGGGATTGTCCTCTTTGTAGAAGAGACTAGGTTTCACGCGGTAGTGTTCCACTTCCAGATGGTGCGGACCCATCATATTGCGCAACGTTCCCAGAAGTTTCAGAGTAATCGTGTTCTTTCCGGGTTTCAGATACTTAGAACAATCGATCATATCACCCGTAAAGCAGATCGTTCCGGTATTCTCACCGTTGATCACAACCTCCACAGCATTCACGCTGTTGCGAGACAGCTGCAGGTGGTAGTCGGTGTCTTCGAGTTCCAATTCCTTGGTCACCGTCAGTGTGCCGGAAAAGAAAGGTCTTCCCTGCTTCTCGATTTGCGTCAAGGCAATTTCATTTGTGGGCTCTGTGATCACAAAGTCGCCATTAAAACGGAACGCATTGCGGTCGATATCCTGCACATTGCCGTCCAAACGGACACCAAAATCACCGATAATATAGCAAGGCTCGATCTCCAACTCATAACTAAGCTTGTTACGCTCTGCGCTGGCAAGGTACGCTCTGCGGACACGCTCATAACCCTGGGGTGTATTGGTAAAGTCCAGATCCAGACACAAAAGGTTTTCACCCTCCTGCAAAAGACCGGTAATGTCCAGCTTTTTGAAGGCATGGTCCACAAAAAAGCCATGGTCCTCAGTAGAAACAGGCTTGCCGTTCAGGCTAATGGTATAAATCCACGGTGTTTCACATACCAGATAGGTCTTGCCGTTGGGAACAGAGTCTGCCTGAATATGGTGCTCCATGTGGATATGCACCGGACGCCCTAAGCGCAGTGCACGGTGCATTATATTGAGAATATAGCCGTTCCTTTCCTCCAGCTTACCGTCAAAGTAATAATCGCAGCTGTCCAGTGTAAAAATATTGGGGGTGCTGTCCGTAACTGTCCAGTTTCCGTCCAAGGGTAGCGCCTTTGCGGGCAGCTTTGCGCTGCTTGCTCTGGGGGTACTGTCTTCTGCCACCAGCAGCGCCTCGCAAGGGGCAAATTCATAAGTACCGTCAAAGGGTTTCTTCTCACCTGTGTAAAGATCAATGATGTAGCTGCCCTTACCGATATTTGCAAACTGCTTTTCCTTGGCACAGTTTTGGAAGTAGTACACTGTTCTGTCGGGGAAAATACGCTTGGTGTAAAGCACCTGAGGATTATCGATCACATCGGTGCGCGCTTTCACCTGACCGGGCGTAATGATCTTACCGCCGTTTGCCTTAAACTCTGCTAACAATCTCTCTGTATTTTCAAAGAAGCAGATATGTTCGGGAATCACGACGGTGGTATACGCCATCTGACCGATAATAAACTTCTTGCCCTCTACCCTGCCGTGGCGTTCCATCATGATCTCATCGCCAAGGTGGAACGGCACATGCATAGCATCAAACTGATTGATTACCTTCTTAAAACGCTCATAGTAGCGCTTCAGGCTGCCGTTATGAGTACCGTCAAAGAGAATCCAAGCGCTGGTCTGGGGGTGAATCACCAAAGTATCCACCTCCACCTCACCCTCCGCAAGGATCTGACCGATCCGGGAAACACAGGTATTGAACCGCTCGTATTTGTCCCACCAAGGTTGCTGATAGTACATCGCAGGCGGCCAGTCCCGCTTGCGCAAGCCACGCAGAGAATACCCCTGCAGGTGCGGACAGAGCAGGTTGACACCGTGGATCATCTGGTGTCCATATACCCGCAGCAATTCATCGAAGCTGACATTGTGACCGCAAGCAGCAAAAGTTTCAGACATCACCTGCTTACGACCCATCTGCTGAGCAGCAGAACCTACCTGATGGGATGTCAGATCCCAAATGATCTCGCGACCCAGGCAGTCCATAGCAGGAATGTGGTAATACTCATAGTTAGGCATCACTGCGCCGCAGGGTGGGATCTGTTCGCTGAAACTCTCCTCCAAAAGCATATGTCCGGTCAGCTGCAGGCCATGGCTGTCGCACCAATCGTACAGCTGCTTGCTGAAATTCTGAGAGAACAATTCGGCAACCAGTTTCCAATACTGCATGCGGGTCTTCCGGTAGTCACCCTGGTAGAGGAATAACTCAGGAAGATGCTCGATCAGATTCTCGCCGTAACGCGCCTGATAAGCATCCGGAAGTGTAAAACTCCAACCAGTTTTAGAGAAGGAAAACTGAGGTTCGTCGGTAAAAAAGCCGCGGAAGGTATTGCCGTACTTCTGATAGTACGGCTCGTAGACCTCGTTGATAAAGTCCCGGATCACCTCGGCATCCAAAACGTCCACATAGTAGGGGTTGACCTCGTAGTAGAAATACAGGTCGTCCTGTTTTGTGATAATAGTACTTTCGTCGGCAGGCTTTTCGCCCATGCACAAGGTCTTCTGCTGATATTTCAGACCCTTCTCGCACACTTTTCCTGCGCCAAAACCGCTGGGCCAACCGGCTTCGTCATAGGCCCAAGGCTCCATGCCGCGGGCATTGCCCTCCTCAATGCCGGTTTGAATATTATCAAACCATTCTTCACCCATATATTCTGTTTCCAGACCGCCACGGGCATGCATAAAATAGCCGCCGATACCTGCTTCTTCCATCAATTGGATCTGGCAGGCAGTTTCAGCGGTGTCCAGTTTTTCGTTCCATGACCAAAAGGGTATGGGACGATACTTTTTAGGTATATCTTTTCCAAACATAGATGCTACCTCCTGTTTCTTTACAGCTTCAGTATATCGCAAGCTCTCAGAGAAAGCAAGCACGCAAAGCAAAAACCCGGCTGTTTTTCAGCCGGGTTTTCAAGTTAAGCCTCTGTGTATTTTTCTGTTGCCAACTCGGGATAGAGAGAATAATCAATATCGTAATAATCCCGTCTGCCATCGCTGCGCCGTCTTGCGTAAGCTTTGACCTGTTCATCAGTCTTCATAAAGCAACGGAAAGGATCTTCTGCGC
>JAFYPO010000015.1 GCA_017547505.1 Oscillospiraceae bacterium
AAACAAAAAACCAGACCTTTCGGTCTGGTTTGTTTGGTGGGGGATGGTGGATTCGAACCACCGAAGGCATAGCCAGCAGATTTACAGTCTGTCCCCTTTGGCCACTCGGGAAATCCCCCATATTCAATTCTGCTTCTGAATGGAGCCGGTAGACGGACTCGAACCCCCGACCTGCTGATTACAAATCAGCTGCTCTACCAACTGAGCTATACCGGCGGCTCAAACAGAACGCGCTTATTATAGCAACGAAGGGTATGATTGTCAAGTGCTTTTTTGCGGAATTTACGAAAAAGATGGCAAATATAATCTTGCGCAGGAAATCAGCCTGTTGTATAATGATTTCAAATTATGAAATTAAAAGAAGGACACGGATATGCTGGATGTTTTGATCCGCGCCGGTAGCTTTGTCGCAATCATTTTGCTGGGCTATCTGCTTCGAAAGGTGGGAGTCTTCCGGAAAGAAGACTTTAAGGTGTTGTCCACCATTGTGTTGAAAATCACCCTTCCTGCGGCAGTGATTGTGAGTATCGCCAATACTGAAATTACTCCATCTATGCTGATTTTGACCTTGTTGGGCTTTGGCGGCGGTGTGCTATACATGGTAGCAGGATATCTTATGAATCTGCGTGGTACACGGGAGCAGAAAGCGTTTTCAGTGCTGAATACCTCCGGCTATAATATCGGCTGTTTCTCTTTGCCCTTTGTACAGAGCTTTCTGGGATCTGCCGGTGTGGCAGCTACCAGCCTTTTCGATACCGGCAATGCATTTGTGGTGTTGGGCGGTTCTTATGGCGTGGCATCTACCATCAAAGCCGGTAACGGTTTTTCCGGAAAGCGACTGGCAAAAGCCTTGCTGACGTCCGTTCCGTTTTTGGCCTATTTACTCATGGCAACATTAAAACTGTGCCGTGTGCCGATCCCATCTCAAGTGGTAGCGTTTGTGCAACCGGTCGCCAATGCCAATGCTTTTTTGGCAATGCTGATGATCGGCGTAGGTTTTGAGCTGAAAGCGGAAAAGAAGAACCTAAAGGTCTTGCTGAAAATTGTAATTACCCGGTATGCCATTGCCACAGCGCTGGCGCTGGTGTTTTACAATTTCTTGCCGTTTTCTCAGGAAATTCGCAGCACGTTGGTAATTCTGGCCTTTAGCCCCTTGGGGGCGTCCACACCGATTTTCACATCGCAGCTGAAAGAAGATGTGGGATTGTCCAGTGCGATCAATTCTGTGTGTATTCTTATCAGTATCATCTTGAATGTGGTGCTGCTGATGGTGCTTTTGTAAGGAGTGTATTATGAACTTTACGGAAATTGCGCAAACCCGTCAATCCTGCCGCAGCTACGACGAAACCCGTCCTGTAGAACAGGAAAAACTGAATGCTATTTTGGAGGTTGCCCGCATTGCACCTTCTGCCTGTAACGGCCAGCCGTATCACTTGACTGTCTGCCGCGGCGAGACGGCAAAGAACGTAGCCGCTGCCACCAAAGGCATGGGTATCAACGGCTTTGCTGACCAGGCGCCTGTCTTGCTGGTGATCTCCGAAGTGCCTTATGTAAAGACAGCCGCATTGGGCGCAAAGCTGAAAGGTATTGACTACCGCAGCATCGATATCGGTATCCTTGCCGCCTATATTACCGCAGAAGCCACCGTGCAAGGCCTGGGCAGCTGTATTCTGGGCTGGATCGACGAAGATAAGATCCGCAAGATCTGCGGCTTGGACAGTAAGATCCATCTTGTGATTACCCTGGGTTACCCCGGTCCGAAAGACAGCCCCCGTCCCAAAAAGAGAAAAGAACTCTCCGAGCTGGTAACAGATCTGGGCAACGATTGACAAATTGCTGTCGTAACATTACAATAACCCTAATGATTATCTTGAGGTGATACCTATGAACAAGCTTCATACTGAAACCCTGTGCATTCAGGCCGGCTACAGCCCCGAAAACGGCGAACCCCGCCAGATCCCCATTATCCAGAGCACTACCTTTAAGTATGCTACCTCTGAGGATATGGGCAAGCTTTTTGACCTGGAGGCCTCCGGCTATTTCTACTCCCGTCTGCAGAACCCCACCTGTGATATGGTGGCGGCAAGAATCGCGGCATTGGAGGGCGGCACTGCCGCTATGCTCACCGGTTCCGGCCAGGCAGCAAACTTCTACGCACTGTTTAATATCGCCTCCTGTGGCGACCATATTGTTTCCAGCACCGCCATCTACGGCGGCACTTTCAACCTGCTGGGCGTGACCATGAAGCGCATGGGTATCGAGGTCACTTTTGTGGATCCCGATTGCACCGAGGAAGAACTGCAGGCAGCTTTCCGTCCCAACACCAAGGCGCTGTTCGGTGAGACCATCGCCAACCCCGCGCTGACTGTACTGGATATTGAGAAATTTGCCAAAGTGGCTCATGCTAACGGTGTACCCCTCATTATTGACAACACCTTTGCTACCCCTGTGAACTGCCGTCCCATCGAGTGGGGCGCAGACATCGTCACCCATTCCACCACCAAGTACATGGACGGCCATGGCGTGGCAGTGGGCGGCTGCATCGTAGACAGCGGCAAGTTTGATTGGACTAAGTACCCCGAGAAGTTTGCCGGCCTGTGTACTCCCGATGACAGCTATCACGGCGTTACCTATACCGAGCGTTTCGGCCTGGAGGGCGCATTTATTACCAAATGTACCGCCCAGCTGATGCGGGATCTTGGTTCTGTCCAGTCTCCCCAGAGCGCATTCTATCTGGGATTGGGTCTGGAGAGCCTGCCTTTCCGTATGAAGCAGCACTGCGCCAATGCACAGGCCATTGCCGAGTACCTGCAGAGCAACGAGAAGGTTGCCTGGGTCAAATACTGCGGCCTGAAGGGCGACAAGTATTATGATTTGGCGCAGAAGTACATGCCGAACGGCTCCTGCGGCGTGATCTCCTTCGGCTTGAAGGGCGGCCGCAAGGCAGCGGAAACCTTTATGAAGAACCTGAAGCTGGGTTCTATCGAAACCCACGTGGCAGACTCCCGCACCTGCTGTCTGCACCCGGCTTCCGCAACTCACCGCCAGATGACCGATGAGCAGCTGACCGCTTGCGGCATCGGCGCTGACCTGATCCGCCTTTCCTGCGGCCTGGAAAACGCAGAAGATTTGATCGCCGATCTGGCGCAGGCAATCGAAAAAGCATAAGAAAATCCCGGTTTTGCCTTTGCAAAACCGGGTCTTTTTATAGCAGGATATAAATTCCAATGACCAGCATCAGCTGCAACGCCAGAATAACGGGAACACCCACAGAGAATTTAGGCTTTTTGGTCTTGTGACGAAACAGCTGCATACCCAAAAGACAGCCCAGGCTGCCACCGAAAACAGCAAAGCCCAAAAGGGTCGCCTCCGGTATCCGCCAAAGGTTTTTCTTTGCCCGCTGCTTGTCCGCAAGCATAAGGAGCATGGAAAATGCATTGATTACTATTAGGTAAACAGACAGATATTCAAAAATCATGCTATGCCTTTCTGGAGGGAGAAAATGAAAAAACTGATACCGATTATTCTGTGCGTACTAATGCTTATGGGTTGCAGCGTCCAGCCGACGTTTGAAACAGTTGACGATCTGCCGGCAGACGGTACACCTGCACCGGCAAAGCAGTTGCAGTTATCCTTGCCCAAAGAGGCGGCAACGCCGGTTATGGAAGGGGAGGCAGGCGTCTGCCTATACGATTGCGGTGACTATCTGCTGACTACCCAGACCTTATCCGGAGGTGATCTGGACGCAACGATGCGGCAGCTCACCGGCTTTACCGTCTCCGATCTGTCCCATATGAAAACTAAACAGCAGAACCTGGATCGATACGATTGCGTTTGGACCGCCATAGGGGAGTCCGGGGAACAGGTATGCAGAGCCGTGGTATTGGACGATGGGAGCTATCACTATGCGGTAACGGTAATGGCCGATGCTCAAAAAGCAGGCGATCTTTTGCCAAAATGGCAGAGCCTTCTGCGCTCGGTGCAGCTTAGTATTGACTAAGAACGTCCTGACACAGCGCCTTGTACTGATCCACCACCGATTGGGGATAGAGGATCTTTGCTTTTTTACCAAAGCCGATGACCCAGCTGAGGAACATGGGAGAGACGACCACCGGTACGGTGATATTAAAGTGGTCTGCGTCTTCGGGAATGATCATCATATCCCGACCGAAGCGGTCAAACACAGTGTTGACCAGATCCTTGTGGAAACGCATTTTTACATTCACAGTATCACCGGAGTACATCTGGAACCGGCGGTTTGCCTGTTCGATCAGCGCTTTGCCGGTCAGTTCCGGACAGGGCAGCCGCTTTTTATCGGTTATTTCAATGTTGCTCATGCGATCCACACGGAAAGAGGTCACACCGTGACGCTCCGTGTGGGACAACAAGTAACAATTCTCATTATCCTGGCAAAGTCCGTAAGGACTTGCCAGGTATTCTTTTTCTCTGTACTGGCGCTGACCCTTGATGTTCCAGTCGAAATAGCGGAAACGGATCTGTTTGCTCTTGGCAATGGCGTCCTGAATGGTGTCCACATTGATGAGGATCGTTTCGTTCATGCTCTTGACACGGCCGGAAACGATCACACTGCGCTGGATCAGCTCCGCTTCCTTATCTGTGCCGCAAAGACGGCACAGCTTCTTTACCAGCGTGTGGGACTTGCTCTCTGTCAGGTAACGGGAGGAGAGTACGGCATCGATCAGCAGTTTCAGTTCCGGCAGTTCAAAATCCTTGGGAGAGGCAATGTAGAAACCGCCGTTTCTGCCGGGAATGGATACGATATCCAGACCGTATTCCTGCAAAGCCTTCACATCGGAGTAGACGGTCTTTCTGTCTGAGTCAATGTCATGCTCGTTGAGCATGGCAATGATCTCAGCAGTCTTAACGGGGTGATCCTTATGGGAGTGAGTCTGCAGATAATCCATAATAAAAAGGATCTTTTGTTTTTGATTTTCAGATTTAGGCATAAGCGATACCTCCCAAGCTTGTTTTCTTTATTGTAGCATATTGGAAGAAAAAGGGAAATGGAAAATTTGCTTTTTCCGAAGAAATATGTTATTCTGTCTACAAGTATGTAACCAAGGAAAGGAAAACGGCTATGTTGTATGTTGGTTGTCATTTGTCTGCCAGTGCAGGCAATTTGGAAATGGTAAAAACTGCAGAGTCTATCGGCGCCAATACCTTTGCCTTTTTCACCCGGAATCCCCGGGGCAGCAAGGCCAAGGAGCAAGACCCCGAAGATTGCGCGCTTGCGGTAAAAGCCTTGCAGGAGAAGGGGTTTGGCAAACTGGTTGCCCATGGCGCGTATACCATGAATCTTTGTACCGCGGAAGCAGGCGCAAGAGCCTTTGCTGCTGATGTGCTTTGTGACGACCTGCGTCGCATGGCGGCGCTGCCCGGAAACTATTATAATTTCCACCCCGGCAGCCATGTGGGACAAGGTATGGATACCGGTATCTGCCAGATCTGCGATGCCTTGAAGAAGGCATTGGCACCCGGCTATCCGGTCACCGTGCTGCTGGAAACCATGGCAGGTAAGGGCAGTGAAGTGGGTGGTCGCTTTGAGGAATTGAAGGCGATCATGGACGGTGTGGGCAGCGACAACATCGGCGTTTGCCTGGATACCTGCCATGTGAGCGATGCCGGCTATGATATTGTGCATGATCTGGACGGCGTATTGGCAGAGTTTGACCGGGTCGTGGGCCTTGATAAACTGAAGGCGCTGCACCTGAACGACTCCAAAAATCCCTTTGGCAGCCATAAGGACCGCCATGAGGTGATCGGCAGCGGCAGCCTGGGTGTGGAGACCTTCCATAATGTGGTAAATCACCCGGTGCTGAAGAACCTGCCCATGATCCTGGAAACACCCCAGGAGCTTCCCGGCTATGCAAAAGAGATCGCGCTTCTGCGCAGCCTGGAAAAGTAAGTATTCTTTGATTTTGCGGTAAGGAGGTGACGATACCATGCCTGTGCTAAGCGACCTTTTGAATGCGGACCCCACAGTGGTCAATGTATATATTACCATACTCCGCTGGATTGCGCCGATTTTGGCGGCAATCTTGCTGTTTCGTTGTGTGAAGCCTTTGCTGACATTCCGCAGAGAGCCGGAGATCTGGGGCTGGCTATGCCTGCAAAGCGGTCAAAAACTGCCGGTGACCCACTGGGAAAGTGTGATCGGTCGAAGCAAGCGCAGCGATATCGTCATCGAACTGCCTACAGTGTCCCGCTCCCATGCGGTTTTGACGCGGTATGATGACGGCAGCTGGTCCATTGCGGATATTAACTCCAAAGACGGTCTCTATATCAATGGCAAGCAGGTGGAATTCCACGCCTTGAAACCCAGTGATACGATCACGGTGGGCGGTGTGTCTATGAAACTGCAGCCCATTTCCGCAAAGCAGGAGCAAAAGCAGGCCAGCCTGCGTACAAAAGCCTCCTCTTTGGGCAGCGGTTTGATCAATCTGTTTTTGCTCACAGCGTTCCAGCTTCTGTGCGTTATGGCTTTTTTGATGACCGGTGCTGCAGAGCATGCCCAAAGTGTTCTGCTGGGCTTCGGCGGTATTATGATCTGCCAGTGGGGACTTATGCTGTTTTATGTGTGTATCCGCAGAGTCTCCTTTGAGATTGAAAGTATCGCATTCTTCCTATGTACCTTAGGTATGGCGGTGATCGCCACAGTAGCGCCGGCAGAAGCGATCAAGCAGCTTGTCGCCATGGTGATCGGCATTGTGATTTTTCTGGTGCTGGGTTGGGCGCTGCGGGATCTGGAGCGGGCAAAGCAGCTGCGGTATGTGGCCGGTGTGGCCGGTATTCTGTTTTTGCTCATTACCCTTATATTTGGACAGGAATACTATGGTGCCAAGAACTGGCTGGTGATCGGCTCTTTGTCCTTGCAGCCTTCTGAACTGACGAAAGTTTGCTTCGTGCTGGTGGGAACCTCCGCCATGAACCGGATCGTTACCAAGCGCAACCTGTTTATGTTCATTGCCTATTCTGTTATGATTTGCGGCTGTTTGGCTGTGATGAATGATTTTGGTACGGCCTTGATCTTCTTCTGCGCATTTTTGGTGATTGCCTTTTTACGTTCCGGCAGCGTGGGTACATTGGCTTTGGCCGTGACAGCGCTTATATTTGCCGGTGTTGTGGCAATTCGTATTGCGCCCCATATGCTCCGCCGTTTTGAAACCTGGCGGCATATCTGGGAAGTGCCGCTGGAGGGTGGTTACCAGCAGACCCGGGCGCTGATGTGTATGGCTGCCGGCGGCCTTTTGGGTCTGGGACCCGGCAAAGGCTGGATGAAACATGTGTTTGCCGCAGACTCCGATATGGTGGTAGCCACGCTGACGGAGGAGTGGGGCCTTATTATGCTGGTGCTGGTGGTTCTCAGCGTAATTGCGCTGGCAATTTTCAGCGTTCGCAGCGCAGCGGTAGGCCGCAGCAGTTTTTATGTGATTTGCGCCTGTACCGCGGCAACGATCCTGCTGGTGCAGGTGATCCTCAACGCATTGGGTACGGTGGACGTTGTTCCTCTGACCGGCGTGACTTTCCCATTCCTTTCCAACGGCGGTTCCAGTATGATCTGCGCCTGGGGACTTCTGGCCTTTATCAAGGCTGCGGATACCCGACAGAATGCCAGCTTCGCCGTGCGTCTTTTGAAGATGGGAGGGGAAGAAGATGAATAGAATCGCGCTTCGCGCCTATATCGTGATCCTTGTGGCAGTCTTGCTGCTGGGGGGCTTCTCGTTCTTTTTGTTCGAGTATGCTACCCAGGCGGAAGACTGGGTTATCCAAAACGGTTCTCCCCATGTGTATGATGGCGGCAACATCGCAACCGGCGTTGTGACGGACAGAGAGGGTGTCCTGCTGCTGGATATGACCGATGGGCGAAAATACTCTTCTTCCGAAGCAGTTCGTAAGACAACTGTTCACTGGGTAGGAGACCGCTACGGCAGTGTGAACGCGCCGGCATTGTCCCACTATTCCACAGAGCTTACAGGCTTCGATATGCTCACCGGTACTTACAAGTATGGCGAGAACGGCGGTGTGGCAAGGCTGACCTTGTCCTCTAAGGTACAGACCGCAGCGCTGGAAGCATTGGGGGAGTACAAAGGCACAGTGGGTGTCTATAACTACAAAACCGGTGAACTGATCTGCGCGGTAACCACACCGGGATATGACCCGGATAATGTTCCCACTACCGGTCTGGAGACGGGTGGTCCCAATGAGGGTATCTATGTGAACCGATTTACCCAGTCAGTATATATTCCCGGCTCTATCTTCAAGGTGGTAACACTGGCAGCAGCCCTGGAGACCATTCCCGATGTTCAGGAGCAGAAATTCACCTGTACCGGTGAGTATAAGCTGGGCAGTAAGAAGATCACCTGCGAGGAGAAGCATGGCAATCAGGACCTGAAAATGGCCTTCCGCAACTCCTGCAACTGCGCATTTGCAGAGATCTCCCAGCAATTGGGCGCGGATACGCTGGAGCGCTTTGTGGAGCAGTTTGGGGTCACAAAGAGCGTGCAATTTGACGGCATTACCACAAAAGCGGGCAATTACGACCTGGAAGGTGCCATGTCCTGGGATATTGCCTGGAGCAGTATCGGTCAGTATACCGACCAGGTGAATCCTTGCACCTTCCTTACCTTTATGGGCGCAATTGCCGGCGACGGTCAGGGCGTCACACCTTACCTCGTGGAGAAAATCACTTGCGACAGTACAGTTACCTATGCCGCTAAGACTGAAACCCGGGATCGTATCATGTCTGCTTCCACGGCAAAGGTCCTGCAGGAATATCTGGGTTTCAATGTGGAGAACAAATACGGCAGCGATAAGTTCCCCGGCATGACGGTTTGTGGAAAAACCGGTACCGGCGAAGTGGGCGGCAACAAGAAACCCAATGCCATGTTTGTGGGGTTTGTGGAAGATGCGCAATACCCCCTGGCATTTATTGTGGCGGTAGAGGACGGCGGATACGGTGTAAAGGTATCTGTCCCCATCGCGGCCAAGGTTTTGGCAGCCTGTAAAGAGGCGCTCGACAAATAAAACAAAACACCTCCTGCATAGAATGTGCAGGGGGTGTTTTTATGTATCGGCAGAACCAGTTTTACGGCTGCAGCCTGTTGGCGTTCGGCGCAGGTCTTCTTTTGGGGCTTTGGATCGGCAGCAGTTTCTGGGCCCATTGCTGCGGGTTCGGCTTGATCCTGCTGGGGGGAAGAATGTTCTGCAGGAAATAGGCATAGCCTTGTCCCAACCGGAATATAGTGGAGTAAAACGGGATAAGGAGTGTTCTGTATGGAATTGCAATTTGAAAAAATGACCACGCCCTGCCTGCAGCAGGTGCTTTGGGATACCCAGGTGCGTGAGCAGACCCAGGAGCTGCGTCTGCCGGAGGAAATGCCGGACATCGGACAGGTGGTCGCATGTTGGGCGCAGCCGGTGATCCGAGGTAAGGAATGGCGGGGTGATCGCGTGGGTGTCAGCGGTGGTGTCCTGTGCAGCGTGCTGTATACACCGGAGGAGGGCGCACCCCAGGCTGTATCTGCGTGGCTGCCCTTCCAGATGAAATGGGACATTCCCCAGACAAAGCACGACGGTACCTTGTTGGTGCAGCCGTTTGTGCGCAGCGCAGATGCCCGTTCTCTGTCCTCCAGAAAGCTGATGATCCGGGCAAACACCGGCATGACAGCCATGGGTGTGACACCGGGAGAGGTGACGCTCTATACACCCGGGGAATTGCCCAATGATGTGCAGGTGCTGCGAAAAACCTATCCCATGCAGCTGCCGACCGAAGCCGGGGAGAAAGCCTTTGGGATCGAAGAAGAAATCCCATTTCCTGCAGGTCTTGTGCAGCCGGAAACCATTGTGCGCTATGAATTGCGCCCTGTGCTGACAGAGTGGAAGCTGATGACGGACAAAGCGGTTTTCCGTGGAACCGGATACTTGCATATGCTCTACCGTGGACCGGATGGACGGCTGCATACCTGGGATTACGAGCTGCCGCTTTCCCAGTACGCGGAGCTGGATAAGGAATATGATTCCGATGCATTGGTAGAGGTCTGGCCGGCGCTCACCGATCTGGAACTGGACTATCAGGAAGGACAGGTGCGTTTGAAAGCCGGTCTGACCGGGCAGTATATGGTATATGAGCGGCCAATGGTGGAACTGGTGGAAGATGCCTACAGCCCCACCCGACAAGTGAACGTCAACTTAGAGCAATTGCAGATCCCGGCGGTGCTGGATACAGTTAATGATACAGTTTTAGTAGAACAGTCTGTGGACACAGATGCCGGCAGGGTGATCGATCTGGGCTTTTATCCCGACAGTCCCCAGCAGAACAGAGTCGGCAACGAGGTACAGACCGTATATCCCGGCGTATTCCGCCTTTTGACAGAGGATACGGACGGCGGCCTGCAAAGTGCCGATGCCTATTGGGAGGAGACCCGGCAAATGCCTGCAGATCCTCAGGTGCAGATACAAAGCAGGGTCAGCCCTGCCGGTATTCCCCAAAGTCAAATGGGCGGCGGCATTTCGATGCAGGGAAATCTCCAGACCCAAAGCATGACCATTGCTAACCGGGGTCTTCCCATGGTAACCGGTCTTACTTTGACAGATGCCCGGGAACCCGATCCCAACCGTCCCAGTCTGGTGCTGAAAAGGGCAGGGCAAGACTCCCTTTGGGAGATGGCGAAAGAAGCCGGTACCACAGCTGATGCGATCCGGAAAGCCAATCGTCTGGAGGCAGATCCTATGCCCGGTCAAATGTTGATCATTCCCATTCCCTAAAAAGATCCACCGCCGCTGCAAAGTTTTGCAGCGGCGGTTTTGACGGTTGTCGCATCCGGGGAGGATACCGCCGTTATAACAGTAATCCAACAAAGGGTTGGAAACAAGGCGAATCTGTCGAAGACAGAAGATTATTTTACTTGTCAGAAATGGTCTTTTCTGTTATACTATACTAGATAAAATTTGTACAGAAGGTGTTACAAAATGACAAAGATCGATATTTATTCCGGCTTTTTAGGCGCAGGTAAAACCACCCTCATCAAAAAGATGATCCAGGAAGGCTATAAAGGCGAGAAACTGGTGCTGATCGAAAACGAATTTGGTGAGATCGGTATTGACGGAGGCTTCCTGCAAGATGCCGGTATCAACATTACCGAGATGAACTCCGGTTGTATCTGCTGCAGTCTGGTGGGTGATTTTGGCAAGGCTCTGACCCAGGTGATCGAAGAGTACAACCCCGACCGCATTGTGATCGAGCCTTCCGGCGTGGGCAAGCTGTCCGATGTGATCGCTGCGGTGAACAAGGTTACCGATGAAAATGTGGTACTCGGTTATACCGTTGCTGTGGCAGATGCTTCCAAGGTGAAGATCTATATGAAGAACTTTGGTGAGTTCTATAACAATCAGGTGGAAACTGCTTCCACCATTATTCTCTCCCGCACCCAGAATATGCCGCAGGAAAAACTGCATAAGGCAGTGACCATGCTCCGGGAGAAAAATACCACTGCTACCATTGTTACAACTCCTTGGGAGGAACTGTCCGGTGACCAGCTGATCGAAGCCATGGAGGGTAAGACTTCTCTGGAAGCCTTGATCGCTATGCTGGGTCTGGACGATTGCCATACCGATATGGAAGCCAAGGAAGAACATCATTGCTGCTGTGGCGGCCACGGTCACCATCATCATGAAGACGGTCACGGCTGTTGCGGTCATCATGATCATGACCATCACCACCACGAAGACGGTCACGGCTGCTGCGGTCACCACGACCACGAGCATCACCACCATGAAGACGGGCACGGCTGCTGCGGTCACCACGACCATGACCATCATCACCACGAGGAAGGTCATACCTGCTCCTGTGGACATGACCATCATGATCACCATCATCATGACCACGACCACCATCACCATGAGGACGGTCATTGCTCCTGCGGTCACGATCACCACCATCACCATGCCGACGAGGTGTTCACCTCCTGGGGTGTGGAAACCGTGAAGAAATTTACCGATGGTGAGATCAAGGAGATTTTGGAAAAACTGGATACCCAGGCCTATGGCTTTGTGCTCCGTGCCAAGGGCATTGTTGCTGCCCAGGACGGCACCTGGATCCATTTTGACTATGTTCCCGGTGAGCAGAATGTGCGTACCGGCGCTGCTGTTGTCAGCGGCAAGCTGTGCGTTATCGGCGCAGAACTGAAAGAAGCAGAGATCGCTGCTTTGTTTGGAGTGTAAATCATGATTCAGATCCCTGTATATGTGTTTACCGGCTTTCTGGACTCCGGTAAAACCAAGTTTATCCAGGAAACCCTGGAAGATCCCCGGTTCAATGCCGGCGAGCGGACACTTCTTCTGGTGTTTGAAGAGGGTGAGGAGGAGTATGATTTCTCTACCTATCCCCACCA
This sequence comes from Oscillospiraceae bacterium, assembly GCA_017547505.1. Classification (GTDB taxonomy): domain Bacteria; phylum Bacillota; class Clostridia; order Oscillospirales; family Oscillospiraceae; genus Faecousia. Next base: position 12,411 of record JAFYPO010000015.1, read on the forward strand.
GAATGTGCATTTAAAAGTGCTGGATCAGCAGACCGTCACCACTAAGGAACTGAAGGCCCTTGCCAAAGAGTGCAAGGCACAGCGGGTCGTTGCAGAGCTCAACGGCATGCAGTTGGTAGGCGATCTGTACAGCCGCTTCCCTGAGGAATGGGTGGTGGCGCAGGAAGTGATGTTTGCCGATTCTACCACGATCATGACCTATAATGCCAATATGCGTAACCTGGTCATGGACAAGCTGGTAGGCGGCCAGATGGTGGTATTCAACCGTCTGACACCCGGTGCAGATACCATGCCTTTCCACAAGCTGGTGCGCGCTGCCAACCGCCGTATGGACATTCTTTATGACTATACTGACGGAACTACGGCGTTTGACGAGATCGAAGACCCTCTGCCTTTTGACATCAATGCCCCTGTAATTGAGATCAAAGATGAGGACTATGCCCTCTGGTACAGAGATGTGACTGAAGAACCCCAGAAATACGACGGCAAGACCGTGCAGTTTAAGGCACAGGTTGCAAAGCTTCGCCGGGAAAAGGACGCTATGTTTGCCCCCGGCCGGTTTGTGATGACCTGCTGTATCGACGATATCCAGTTCTGCGGCGTACCTTGTCATTACCCCAATTCCAAGACCCTGGAGCCCAGAAGCTGGATTATGCTAAAGGCCACCGTTAAGGCGGAAAAACACTCTCTCTATAAGGGCGAGATCGGCCCTGTCCTCACAGCGTTGGAGCTGACCACCGGTGCAGCACCTGCAGTTGAGGAAGTTGCAACCTTCTAAAAACCGGAAAGGAGCGGCGTATGTATCAGCCACTAGCAGACCTTCTTCGGCCTCAGAGCCTGGACGAGGTATTCGGACAAGAGCATATTTTGGGAGAAGGCGCGATCCTGCGCCGTTTGGTAGAGTCCGGCAACATTCCCAACATGGTCTTCTACGGCCCCAGCGGCACCGGCAAGACCACCGTTGCACAGATCATTGCTAAACAGACCAACCGCACACTCTACCAGCTCAACGCCACCACTGCCTCCACAGCGGATATTAAGAACATTGTGGCGCAGCTGGATACCTTTATGGCACCAAACGGTGTTTTGCTGTATCTGGACGAGATCCAGTCTTTCAACAAAAAGCAGCAGCAATCCCTCTTGGAATACATTGAAAATGGTAAAATCACCCTGATTGCCTCCACTACGGAGAATCCCTATTTCTATGTATTTAACGCAATCCTCAGCCGTTCCACGGTCTTTGAATTTAAGCAAATTTCCGCAGAGGCAGCGCTGAAGGCGATCAAGCGGGCTGTTTCCTATATGGAAAACCGCACAGCCCTGACAGCCCAGCCGGAGGGGGGCGCCTTGGAATATATTGCCGGTGCCTGCGGCGGTGATTTGCGGAAAGCTATGAACGCAGTGGAGGTGCTGTTTTCTGCCGGTCAGCCGGAAGGGGACAAGCTGCCCCTGACATTGGCAGATGCCAAAACCGTCACCCAGAAGAGCGCGTTGCGCGCTGACCGGGACGGCGATAATTTCTACGATCTTCTCTCTGCACTGCAGAAATCCATTCGCGGCTCCGATCCCGATGCTGCGGTCCATTATTTGGCTCGTCTTCTGGAAGCGGGACAGATGCAGGCTGCCTGCCGTCGGCTGATGGTGATTGCTGCGGAAGATGTGGGTCTTGCTTATCCTATGGTGATCCCCATCGTCAATTCCTGCGTGGATATGGCGCTGAAACTGGGTATGCCGGAAGCGAGAATCCCGCTGGGCGATGCGGCGATCCTGATGGCCACCGCACCTAAGTCCAATACCGGCCACCTGGCGCTGGATCTGGCGCTTGCAGATGTGCGCAAGGGCAAGGGCGGCGGTTTCCCCCGCCATTTGCAGAATGTCCACGCCGATAGCTACACCATGGAGCGGGAACAGGGCTACAAGTATCCCCATGATTACCCGGGTCGCTGGGTAGACCAGCAATATTTACCTGATGATTTGGCAGATACCCACTATTACAGCTATGGTGAGAATAAGACAGAACAGGCCGCCAAAGCCTACTGGGATACCATCAAGAACACGAAAAAGTAGAGCGGGGGCTTGCTCCCGTCGTAAGGAGCGCTTATGGACATACGGTTAGGAGATATCCTTGTAATGAAAAAGGCCCATCCTTGTGGTGAAAAACAGTGGAAAGTCCTGCGTACCGGCGCAGATTTCCGCCTGAAATGTTTGGGTTGCGGACATGAAGTCATGACGCCCCGCTTTAAGGCAGAGAAAAATATCCGCAATGTGATCCGGGAGGAGACCTCGACAGATTAACGACCCGGTTTATAGGGTCAGACGGAGAAAGGGCAAAGGATAGAGAATGTTCTGTCTGCCTTTGACAACCGTGCGACAAGTTTAATCGGCAGCTGAGAAAATCAGCTGCCGATTTTTTTCTAAGCCCATCTTCCTGTGCAGAAGCAGTTGTATGGCAGGCCGATTTCTGGGACAAACCTGCCTTCGGAAAGTGACCGCCTTTTTAACGATCAAGGCATATACTGTGGCCATGCACATTCGGGAGGTGGAGAAATGGCGCTGTATGTGTTCGCGGTGATATTGAACTTTCTTGTAAACTTTTTGCTGATTATAGGAACAAATCAAGTAATAGATGAACATTCTAACTTAAAAAGAACAATTGTAGCAGCTGCCTTTGGGGGTATCTATGCCGGGATTTGCTTGCGGTTCTATGCTTTGGGCGCTTGGGTATGGCGGCTGTGTGTCCTATTCCTTATGAGCAAGCTGGCCTTTGGCCGCGCCTTCGGGAAGCGTGGCCTTTTGATGCTGGTGCTGCATCTGGCGGTCAGCGGCATTGCGGCAGGTCTTTACACTAACGGCCTTTGGTCGGTGATCCTGACAGTGTTGGGTGGTGCTGCAATGCTGATCGTGGGACTCATGGATCGCAGAACAAAAATTGTGCCGGTAGAACTTGCCTATGAAGGCAAAAGGGTACAGCTGACCGCACTGCGGGATACCGGCAACACCCTTCGGGATCCTCTAACAGGAAAACCCATACTGGTAATAGGCGCTGACGCAGCCTTGGAACTTACGGGTTTGACCCAATCCCAACTCCGTCAGCCTGTGGATACGATGACTAAACGGTTTCTTCCCGGTTTGCGGCTGATTCCGTACCGTACCATTGACAAACCGGAGGGCATGCTTCTGGGACTATGGATCCGGGACTCAAAAATTGGAAAGCATCGCTGCGGCACATTGGTAGCCTTTGCGCCGGAGCGGTTAAGTGAAGACGGCAGTATTCAGGCATTGACGGGAGGAACGGTATGAAAAAACTTTTCGCGTGGTTCTTTGGTACGGCGCCCAGAGGTGTTTTCTACATAGGCGGCAGTGATATTTTGCCCCCGCCGCTGAAGGGCGCGGAGGAACAGGAAACGCTGGAAAAAATGGAGCAGGGGAGTGACATTGCAAAGCAGCGGCTCATTGAGCATAATCTGCGCCTTGTGGTATTTATTGCCCGCAGATTTGAAAATACCGGTGTAAATCTGGAGGATCTGATCTCAATCGGCACCATCGGTCTGATCAAAGCGGTGGGGACTTACCGTCGGGACAAGAATATCAAACTGGCTACATACGCCTCCCGGTGCATCGAAAACGAGATTTTAATGCACATTCGCAAGATCGCCAATCAGAAAACGGAGGTTTCCTTGGACGAGCCGATCAATATGGATTATGACGGCAACGAACTGCTGTTGTCTGATATTCTCGGCACAGACGAGGATATGATCCTGCGGCCTCTGGAGGAACATGTAGATCTTTGTATTTTACGACAGGCGGTACGGGAACTGCCGGAGCGGGAACGGAGAATCGTTTGTATGCGCTTCGGTTTGGAGGGGTATCGGGAGCTGACGCAAAAGGAGGTAGCTGCAAAGATGGGCATTTCCCAAAGCTATATTTCCCGTCTGGAAAAACGGATCATGCTCCGACTTCGTAATGAGATCCTGCGCCAGACAAGTTGTGTATAAAAGGACTTGCAAAATCCGGCGAGGTTTGTTATAATCGATACGGTTTTATATCGATAAAATTTTGTATCGAAAAGAGAGGAATCAGGAATGGAGAAACAAGAGGTTTCCAAATCTGTCTTAAAAAGATTGCCCAGCTATCTGTCCTATTTGAAGAGCATTCCCGAGGACGCATCTCCCTACATTTCCGCAACTGCCCTGGCAAATGCCCTGGATATGGGCGAGGTACAGGTGCGTAAGGACCTGGCAAAGGTGTCCACCGGCGGCCGACCCAAGATCGGTTACCTGCGGGAAAGCCTGATCGAGGATATCAGCCAGTTTTTGGGCTACGACAATACCACCGATGCCGTTCTGATCGGTGCCGGTAAGCTGGGCCAGGCTCTTTGCGGATATAACGGTTTCAGCGCCTACGGACTGAACATTTTGGCAGCTTTTGATGTGCGTCCCACCGCGCAGAAGACCGACGAGGGCAAAAAGATCTACAGTATGGATCATTTGCAGACATTTTGCCGCGCCAATAAGGTGCTGATGGGTATTATCACCGTACCTGTCGATCACGCACAGAAGGTCTGCGACCAGCTGATCGACTGCGGGGTCAAAGCAATCTGGAACTTTGCGCCTACCCATCTGGACGTACCGGAGGGTATTTTGGTGCAGAACGAGAATATGGCAACCTCTCTTGCGGTGCTGTCTATGCACCTGCAAGCGCAGATTAAGGAGAAAAAGTAATGGAATACAGAATTCTCGGAAAAACCGGCCTGAAGATCTCCCACCTTGGTTTCGGCGGAATTCCCATTCAACGTATTGACGCGGAAGGCACAAAGACTGTGATCCGCCACCTGCACGAAAAAGGCGTCAATTATATCGATACTGCTCGTGGCTATACTGTCAGTGAGGAGTACCTGGGTTACGCCCTGGAAGGTATCCGTCAGGATTTTATCCTTGCCACCAAGAGTATGGCCCGTACCAGGGAAGCTATGGCAGCTGATATTGAAACCAGCCTGAAAAATCTGCGTACCGATTATATTGACCTGTATCAGATCCACAATCCCAGCGCTGCGGACATTGAGCAGGTGCAGGCACCCGGTGGTGCGCTGGAGGCTCTTATGGAGGCAAAAGCTGCCGGCAAGATCGGCCATATCGGTATTACCTTGCACCCTGTTGATCTCTTTGCAACAGCGATCGAACTGCCTTGGGTGGAGACGATCATGTTCCCCTATAATATCGTGGAGACTCAGGCAGAAGAAATGATCCGCGCCTGTAGGGAAAAGAACATCGGCTTTATTGCCATGAAGCCTCTGGCCGGCGGTGCAATTGACGATGCTACACTGGCACTTCGTTTTATTGCCAAGAATAACAACGTGTCTGTTGTCATTCCCGGCATGGCTACGATTGCCGAGGCTGACCAGAACTTTGCTGCTGTCAATGACGAAGCACCCTTGACTGCTGCCGAGCAGGAGAAGATCGTGGCGATCCGTGACAGCCTGGGTACCCAGTTCTGCCGCCGCTGTAATTACTGCGCCCCCTGCAGCGCCGGAATTTCCATTTACAGCATGTTCCTGATGCAGGGCTACCACGACCGGTATGATCTGCAGGAATGGGCGAAGGCGCGGTATCATGCAATGCCGAAGAAGGCAGGCGACTGTATCGATTGCGGTGTCTGTGAGACCCGTTGCCCCTATAATCTGCCCATTCGGCAGATGCTAAAAAAGGTCCGCGATCTGTTCGGCGAATAAAGAGAATCCCCGTCGGAGATTTCTCCGGCGGGGTTGTTTTTTTTACTTTTGCATTGTATAATGGTCGAAGTTTGACGAAAATGAGGGATTTCCATGAAACGATGGATTGCGGCACTGCTTTGTATGGTGCTTTGTCTGGCGGTTTTGCCGGGTGTTGCCAATGCGCAAACGGAAGAAACAGCCGTCCAAATCGATAAAGATGCCCTGTTGGCGGGTCTGTATGAAGCAGACCTTAGCGCTTTGCGCCAGGCGGTTGTGGAGGGCTTTATCACCTGCGAGGAATTGACAAGCTACTATTTGGAACGGATCGAAGCGTACAACGAACCTTATAACTGCTTTATCACCATGTGTGACGACGCCCTGGAAGTTGCAAAGGAGCGGGACAAGCAGCTTGCGGAGGGCGATGCAGAAGGTCTTTTGTTTGGTGTTCCCATTGTCATCAAGGACAATATGGACCTGACCGGCTATCATACTACCAACGGCTATAAGAAAAAGAACTCTCAGATTGCAGACAGCAATGCCGATGTGGTGGATGCGCTTTTGAAAGAGGGCGCTGTCATCATTGCCAAGACCAATATGAGTACCGGCGCTATGCGTGCGGAGTATTCCAAAAGTCAGGTGGCAGGGGAGACCAAAAACGCTTATAGTCCCTATCTTTCTTCCGGCGGTTCCTCCGGTGGCTCTGCGGTTGCCACATCGCTGAATTTTGCCGCAGCCTCTTTGGGTACGGATACCAACTCCTCTTTGCGTTTTCCTGCAGTACTCAACGGCTGTGTGTCTCTTCGTCCCACGTTTGGCCTTATCTCTAAGGACGGCATTAAGCGCCTCAACAGCAAGCGTGACGTGCCCGGTGCCATTACCCGTACTGTGCAGGATCAGGCGATCATGCTGGACGTACTTACAGAGGGTCAGTACGAGTACACAAAGAACCTGAATGGGGAAGCTTTGCAAGGTATGCGGATCGGTGTTCTCAAAGAGCTGACCTATCGCAGCAAATCCAAAGCAGATGAGGAAATCATGGAAGCCTTTGAAGCTGCTGTGGAGCAGTTAAAGGCTTGCGGCGCGGAGGTGGTAGAGGTCTCCATGCCCAAGATCATGTCCTTGTCTTCCGGCACTTTTGGCGCAGAAGCTTCCAAGCAGACGCCTTTTGCGGAAGCCTTTGAAGCAATGCTGGAGGAAAATGAGATCAAAGCTGTTGTTTTCCCCACCTATCTTTCCACACCCCTTCGCTCCGGCAAGGACGAAAACGGTAAGAACTGGAGCGTGTTCTCCCAGACATATATCTCCAATACCCGCGTTCTTTCTCCCAGTTCCGGTGTGCCGGAGATGGCACTGCCCATCGGCAACCATACCTTAGGTGCCGGTATCGGTATGGAGATTGCAGCGCCCAGAAACAGCGAACAGCTGCTTTTGGATATTGCTTATTCCTTTACCCAGCAGAAAGATCTGCGGACGTTGCCGGAAGGCGCACCCAATCAGTATGCAGAGAATCAGAAAGGCACACTTTCCCAGGTGCTTGCCGACTACTATGAAGCGGTAGAAGCGGAAAAGCTGGCGCAGCAGCAAGCACAGCAGCAGGCGCAACAGCAAGCGCAGCAGCAGGAAACGCAGCCGCAGCAGACAGTTCCCACAAATCCTGTGGTAAATCCCCAGGAAGAACAACCCCAGATGCAGCAGCAGATACTGATGTGGCTGCTCATTGGCACCGCCGTATTGGTTGTGGTTAGTCTGACCGTTGTATTTTTGGTAACCAGAAAAGAAAAAGAACCAGTTGCATAAAGAAAACCCCAACTGCCAAAGCAGTTGGGGTTTTGATTATTTAGCGGGCTTGAAGCTGTCTTTCAGGCTGACGGAGCGGTTAAATACCAACTTGCCTTCCTTGCAATCGCGGCTATCGGGGCAGAAGTAACCCAGACGCATGAACTGGTAAGAAGCAGGCGCCTTGGCATTCTCCAGACTCTTTTCCACTTTGCAGCCGGTGAGAATCTCCAGAGAATTGGGATTCAGACAGGCCAGGAAGTCCTTGCCTGCGGCATCGGGATCGGGATCGTCAAACAGATTGCTGTACTGACGAACCTCGGCCTCAGCGCAGTTATTTGCGTCCACCCAGTGAATGGTAGCGCCCTTGACCTTACGGCCGTCAGCGGGGTCACCGCCGCGGGAGTTGGGATCGTAGGTAGCCAGAACCTCGGTGATGTTGCCATTCTCGTCGGTGTTGTAACCGGTGCACTGAATGAGATATGCACCCTTCAGGCGGCACTCAGGACCTTCGGGATAGAGACGCTTGTACTTAGGCACAGGTTCAGCCAGGAAGTCATCACTTTCAATCCACAGATCACGGGAGAAGGTGATGGTACGAGTACCGGCTTCGGGATCGTTGGGATTGTTCTCCACCTCAAAGGTCTCGCTCTGACCCTCGGGATAGTTGGTGATGGTGAGTTTAATGGGCTTAAGAACTGCCATAACGCGCTGGGCGGTCTCATTCAGATCCTCACGCAGGCAGTATTCCAGGAACGCATACTCAATGGTGTTGGGGCTCTTTGCCACACCGACGCGGTCGCAGAAATTGCGGATCGCCTTGGGGGTATAGCCACGGCGGCGCAGACCGCACAAAGTGGGCATACGAGGATCGTCCCAGCCGGAAACATAATTGTTTTCCACCAAAGCTCTCAGCTTACGCTTGGAAAGCACGGTGTGGTCGATGCCCAGACGGGCAAATTCGATCTGACGGGGGCGATGGGGGACGGAGACGTTTTCAACGACCCAGTTGTACAGCGGTCTGTGGTTCTCAAACTCCAGAGAGCACAGGGAGTGGGTGATACCTTCCAGGGCATCCTGAATGGGGTGTGCAAAGTCGTACATGGGGTAGATGCACCACTTGTCACCCTGACGGTGGTGGTGCATATGACGAATTCTGTAGATCACAGGATCGCGCATATTAAAATTGCCGGAAGCCAGATCGATCTTGGCGCGGAGGGTGTACTTGTTGTCCTCAAACTCGCCGGCGCGCATACGGGCAAACAGATCCAGACTCTCCTCGATGGGACGGTCACGCCAGGGGGAGGTGGCGGGGGTATTCAGATCACCGCGCATTTCCTTTGCCTGGTCGGGAGTCAGCTCGCAAACATAAGCCAGACCCTTCTTGATCAGTTCCACGGCATACTCGTAGTCCTTCTCAAAATAGTCGGAACCGTAGTAAAAACGGTCGTCCCAGTCAAAGCCCAGCCAGTGGATATCCTCTTTGATGGCTTCCACGAACTCCACATCTTCCTTGGTGGGGTTGGTGTCGTCCATACGCAGGTTGCAAAGACCCTGGAACTTCTCGGCAGTGCCAAAGTCGATGATCAGCGCCTTGCAGTGACCAATGTGCAGGTAGCCGTTAGGCTCAGGCGGGAAGCGGGTATGCACGGTAGCGCCTGCATAGCGGCCGCCCTCTGCTATATCCTCTTCAATAAATGCATGGATGAAATTTTTGCTTTCTGTGATTTCAGCCATTGTCAGCATCCTCTCTAAAATGAAAATTTGGAAATATTATAACCTATTCCTGCATTTTTTGCAACTGAAAAACTGGAATATTCCGGATAAAAAATACACACGGCAGAATTTGGAAAAAACAGGCGGGAAAAATAAAATAATAGTTGTCAATTTGGCTTCCGTATTATAAAATAAGATGGACAAGATAATAGGAGGGATAGGATTTGTCTGAGATTAAATATAAGAGAATCCTGCTGAAAGTCAGCGGCGAAGCCCTTGGTCAGAAAACAGCCCAGGGCGATGGCTTCGGTTTGGATTTTTCTAAGATCAATGAAGTCTGTACTGCGATTAAAGAATGTGTGGATATGGGTGTCCAGGTGGGCCTCGTGATCGGCGGCGGCAACTTCTGGCGCGGCATTAAGAACGGCGAGGGCAAAATGCAGCGCAGCCACGCAGACGCTATGGGCATGCTGGCAACGGTTATGAACGCCATTGCTGTGGCAGATGCTTTGGAAGAGCACGGTATGGACGCCCGGGTACTTACCGCAGTGGAAATGCATAAGTTTGCCGAGTATTTCACTCGCGACACAGCCAACCGTTACCTGAACGAGGGCAAGGTTGTCCTGTTTGCAGCAGGTACCGGCAACCCCTATTTCTCCACCGATACCGGCGCTGTGCTGCGGGGTGTGGAGATCGAGGCTGACGCCATTTTGATGGCAAAGAACATCGACGGTATTTATTCTGCCGATCCCAAGAAGGATCCTGCTGCCGTTAAGTTTGACAGCCTGACTTACAACGAGGTTCTGGAAAAGGGCCTGAAAGCAACAGATACTACTGCAATGGCTTTGGCTATGGACAATAATATTCCTATGGTCTGCTTCGGCCTTGCAGAGGAAAACAGTATTGTTCGCGTGGTTCGCGGTGAAAAGATCGGAACCACCGTTACTAACTAACAGGAGGAAAATGAAATGAGTGTTGATTTTACCGATTACAGCAGAAGAATGGAAAAGGCATTGGATCACCTGGCTGAAGAGTTTGGCGCAGTCCGTGCAGGCCGTGCAAATGCAAAGGTTCTTGACCGCATTACTGTTGAATATTATGGCAGTGAGACACCTCTGAACGGTGTGGCTACCATTTCCTCTCCCGATGCCCGCACACTGGTTGTCCAGCCCTGGGATACCAGCCTGCTGAAGGAGATCCAGAAGGCAATCCAGTCCAGCGAACTGGGCATCAATCCCCAGAACGATGGCAAGGTGATTCGTCTGGTGTTCCCCCAGCTGACCGAGGAGCGTCGTAAGGAGCTGACCAAGCAGGTGAAGAAGTACGCAGAAGATGCCAAGGTGGCAATGCGTAATATCCGCCGTGACGGTATGGACTATGTGAAGAAGCTGAAGAAGAACAGCGAGATCACCGAGGACGAGCAGAAGAAGGCAGAAAAGGATCTGCAGGATCTGCTGGATAAGTTCACCAAGCGCGCAGACGAAGCTCTGGCAGCAAAAGAAAAGGAACTGATGGCAATCTGATTGCTATGATAAATTGGGGGCGCTCGCGCCCTCAATTTGCTATTTCAAATCGTTGAGGTGTTATATGGCACTGTTCAAAAAGAAAGAAATCAATCTTCCGCCCCCGCAGCATATCGCGATCATTATGGACGGCAACGGCCGCTGGGCGAAGAAACGGGGTCTGCCCCGCACAGCCGGTCACGGCGCAGGCGCGGAGGCTTTCCGCCGTACCGCAAATTATTGCCGTACCCTGGGCGTAAAGTATCTGACGGTTTACGCCTTTTCCACCGAGAACTGGAAACGCAGTGAGGAAGAAGTATCCGGCATCATGAAGCTTTTGGGTAAGTACCTGGAGGAGGCGCTGGCAGACATGGAGAAGAACCATGTCCGTTTCCGCTTCTTCGGCGACCTTTCCCGCTTAAGTCCTGAACTGCAAACACTTTGTCAAAATGCCCAGGAGCGATCTTCTGAATATGACGAGGTGCAGGTGAATTTCTGCCTGAACTACGGCGGTCGTGATGAGATCGTAAAAGCCGCAAAAAGCTTTGCCCGGGAAGTGGCAGAGGGTAAGCGTAAGCCTGAGGAATTGACAGAACAGCTGTTTGACAATTACCTGTACTCTGCCGGCGTGCCCGACCCGGAACTGATTATCCGTCCTTCCGGCGAGATGCGCACCAGTAATTTCCTGCTGTGGCAGTCTGCCTATTCTGAGTATGTGTTTATGGATGTTCTCTGGCCGGACTTTTCTCCCAAAGATCTGGACGCGGCCATTGCGGAATATCACCGGCGTAATCGCCGTTTCGGAGGTGTCTGATATGAAAACAAGAATTATCGCAGCGGCAGTGTTGCTGCCTTTGCTGCTTCTGGTGGTGCTTGTGGCGCCTAAGTTCTGTACCGCGATCCTGTTCGGCGCCATGGCTGCCATCGGCGCATGGGAGCTTCTGAACGGTACCGGCTTTGTACATCATCTGCGTCTTTGCGTGTATTCCATGGTCTGCGCCTTCTGGTGCTGCTTGTGGTGCGGCTTGAACATTGGTTACGGCTGGCTGCTTTTGGGTATCCTATTGTTCTGGACAGCGCTGTTTGCGGAAGTGATGTTCTCCGGTATGAAGATCACCTTCGATAAGCTGGCAATTTGCTTTGCCGGCGGTGTGTTGCTGCCGCTGTTGTTTGGCTCCCTGGTGCGGATCCACGCAAGCGGATACGGCAGATACCTGATTTTCATTCCCTTCATTCTTGCCTTTATGTCCGATACCGGTGCATATTTTGCCGGCTATTTCTTCGGCAAGCACAAGCTGGCACCCACCATTAGCCCCAAGAAGACCGTGGAGGGCGTTGTGGGCGGTGTCCTGGGCGCTATGTTCGCCATGGTGATCTATACGTTTGTCATGCAGGTAGGCTTTGATTTTAAGGTTAATTATCTGTTTGCGCTGATTTATGGCCTTGTTGGTTCTCTGGCTGCAGTGTTCGGCGATCTGTGCTTCTCTGTGATCAAGCGCCAGACCGGCATTAAGGACTACGGCGACCTGATCCCCGGACACGGTGGTATTCTGGACCGTTTTGATTCCATGATGCTTGTGGGACCTCTGGCAGAAACGCTGCTGCTTCTGATTCCTGTTGTGGTGAAATGATATGGTGAAATGTGTAAGTATTTTAGGCTCTACCGGCTCTATCGGCCGGCAGAGCCTGGACATTATTGACAATCTTAAGATCCCTGTGGCGGCGTTGACCGCCGGTACCAGCGTAGAACGCATGGCGCAGCAGTGCCGGAAGTATTTGCCCAAGCTGGCGGTTATGGCCACGGAGGAAACGGCAGCTGCCCTGCAAAAGGAAATTGCCGACCTGCCGATCCAGATCGCCTGGGGCGAGGAAGGCCTGATCCGTGCCGCAACGATGGAGGAAGCCGATTGCGTGATCACTGCTGTGGTGGGCATGCTGGGTCTGAAGCCTACGCTGGCAGCGATCCGCGCCAAAAAGCGCATCGGTCTTGCCAACAAGGAAACCTTGGTCTGCGCCGGTGAGCTGGTTATGACCGAAGCAAGAAAATACGAAGCCGAGATCATTCCTGTGGACTCGGAGCATTCTGCAATCTTCCAGTGCCTGATGGGCGCCCATGATCGCCGGGAGATCCGGAAGTTGATCCTTACTTGTTCCGGCGGTCCTTTCTACGGAAAGACCCGGGAAGAATTGGGACTTGTGACAAAAGCAGACGCTTTGCGTCACCCCAATTGGAAGATGGGTCAAAAAATCACCATCGACTGTGCTACACTGATGAACAAGGGCTTGGAAGTGATCGAGGCCATGCGCCTTTACGACCTTCCTTTGGAGCAAGTAGACGTGGTGATCCACCGTCAGAGTATAGCTCACAGCTTTGTGGAATTCACCGACGGCGCTGTGATGGCGCAGCTGGGCAGTCCCGATATGCGTCTGCCTATCCAGTTAGCCATGACCTATCCTGAGAGAAAGCCTTGTCCTGCGCCTGCGCTGGATCTGACCACCTGCGGCGCGCTGACATTTTCTAAACCTGATATGGAAGCATTCCCTTGCCTTGCACTGGCCAGAAAGTGCGCGGCTATGGGCGGTACAGCCTGTCCTGTTATGAATGGCGCCAACGAAGAGGCTGTTGCCCTGTTTTTGGCGGATAAGATCGGCTTCTATGATATTTATGATCTGGTGTCCCGTGCTGTGGATACCGTGCCTTTCGTTCAGAATCCTACCTTGGAGGAGATTTTGGAGGCGGACCGTCTGGCCCGTGAGGCAGTGAAGAGTTTTATTTGAATCGAGGAATTTCATGAGTATCCTGTTTGCGATTTTAATCTTCAGTTTGATTGTGTTTGCCCACGAACTGGGTCATTTTGTGGCAGCCAAGCTGTCCGGTGTACAAGTAAATGAATTTGCCATGTTTATGGGACCGGCTCTGGTGAAATGGAAAAGGGGAGAGACCCAGTATTCGATCCGCTGTATTCCCTTTGGCGGCTATTGCGCCATGGAGGGTGAGGATTCGGATACAGACAATCCCCGGTCTTTCCAGAAAGCGGCGAGATGGAAACGGCTGATCATTCTGGCGGCGGGCTGCTTTATGAATTTTGTTTTTGCGCTTCTGTTGATGGTAGTTGTTTACCTGCCTGTGAAGGAAGCGGTTGTTCCTGTGATCAGCAGCTTTGAAAGCTTTGCAACTGTCGATGGCGAAAACGGTTTGCAGGTTGGCGATGAAATTGTTGCCTTCGACGGTGAGAAGATCCGCGTCCGTTCCGATTTTGATATGATGCTGATGTTGAATCCCGGCGATACCCATGACATCACCGTAAAGCGCAATGGGAAGCTGGTGGAGTTGCAGAATTTTGTCATGGAGCAACATCCTGTAACCAATGAAGACGGCACACAAGGTTACCGGTACGGTATTGTTTTTACCTCCAAACAGCTGAATATTGGCGACCGCATTGATATGGGCTGGCGGCAGTTCCTCAATTCCGGACGGCAGGTGCGTATCAGCTTGCAGATGCTTTTTAACGGTTCAGCCGGTGTCAGCGATCTGTCCGGTCCTGTGGCCATTGTGGATATGATGTCCGAGACAGCGGAAAGTTCCGAATCCACTTTAGATGCTGTTATGAACCTGCTGTTCTTTGCAGGTATCCTGTCCACAAACCTGGGCATTATGAACCTTTTGCCTATTCCGGCTTTGGACGGCGGCCGTATTTTCGCCCTTGCGGTGACTACGGCAATTGAGAAAATTACCAAAAAGAAAGTCAATCCCAAGTACGAAGGCTATATCCACGCAGTAGGCCTGGTGCTGCTTATGGCGCTGATGGTATTTGTGATTTTCAAAGATATTTTCATGCTTTTTAAGGGGTAATACCTATGACAAGACAGATCGTAGTAGGCGGAGTTCTCCTGGGCGGCGGCGCCCCTGTGGTGATCCAGTCTATGCTCAATACAAAAACGACCGATGTGGCAGGCTCTTTGGAGCAGATCAAGAAACTCAAAACCGCCGGCTGCCAGATCGCCCGTCTGGCCGTTCCCAATATGGAAGCAGCCAAAACCTTTGCAGAGATTTGCAAAGAATCTCCGCTTCCTTTGGTAGCGGATATCCATTTTGACTATAAACTGGCTATCGCTGCCGCAGAAGGCGGCGCTTCCAAGATCCGTATCAACCCCGGCAATATCGGCGGGGAAGACCGGGTCAAAGCGGTTGTAGATGTGTGTAAGGACAGAAAAATCCCTATCCGCATCGGTGTCAACGGCGGCAGTCTGGATAAAAGATTGCTGGAAAAATACGGTCACCCCACCGCAGAAGCTCTGGTGGAAAGCGCCTTTGAACATCTGGCACTTCTGGAAAAGTATGGCTTTTACGATACCTGTGTGTCTATGAAGTCTTCCACTGTGCCTACCATGGTAGCCGCTGCCCGGCTGTTCCGGAGCAAGTGCGACTATCCCATTCATATCGGCGTGACCGAGACCGGTCCTGTGCGTATGGGCCTTATGAAATCCGCCATGGGTATTGGTGCGCTTTTGTTGGACGGAATCGGTGATACAATCCGTGTGAGCCTGACCGACGACCCGGTGGAAGAGGTCTATGCTGCCAAGGACATACTGAAAGCTGCGGGACTCCGTAAGGAGGGCGTGAATATTATTTCCTGTCCCACCTGCGGTCGTACACAGATCGACCTGATTGGCCTGGTCAACCAGGTGGATGAAGCACTGAAAGATTGCGAAAAGCCCATTACCGTGGCGGTCATGGGCTGCGTGGTCAACGGCCCCGGCGAAGCCCGGGAGGCTGATATCGGCATTGCCGGCGGCGACGGCTGCGGCATGCTGTTTGAGAAAGGAAAGCAGGTTGCGAAGCTGCCATACGAGGAGCTTTTGCCTGCGTTGTTAGACAGAATCAAGGAACTTTGAGGTAATTATGAAAGATCGCATTTTGTTTTTGGATATGTTCAGCGAATATGAACCGGATGAGGTTATTTTTGCGTTTTTGCGTAATGCAGTTGTGGAATCTGCAGATATCGACCCCAATTCCCGGTCTTTAACGGTGTATTTGTTTGCACCCGAATATATCCCTCTGTGGGTGTTGGTGCAGGTGCGCACAGATATCCGGACGCAGTACGGTCTTTCTGATATGCAGTTGAAGCCGCATTATCCTACAGATCAGTTACATACTGTTATAGCTGAGGACATCATGCGTCTTTTTGTGCGGGAAAATTCCATGGCCCGCGGTTCTCTGGCCGGTTCGACCTGGGTGTGGGACGATCAGACGCTCACCATCAATCTGCTGGCCAATGGCAAAAGCCATGTGGAAGATGGTATTGTAGCTGTAACAAGAACCTTGAACGAAATGTTTGATGCCAATGTGACCATCGTTGTCAAACCCGGTTTGGAACTGGAAGGACAAGCCCTTTTTGATGCTTTGGCAGAAATGCGCGCCCAAATGCTCAAAGACCTGCCTAAGCTCACAAAACCCCAGAAACAGGAAACGCCCAGCAAGCCTGTGGCCACCGATACCATTTACGGTAAACCCTTCAAGGGTCAGTCTGTACCCATGGACACCCTGAACCTGGACATGGGCTTTGTGGTAGTGGAGGGTAAGGTCTTCCATGTAGAGCACAAGGAACTGCCCAAGCGCAACGCATGGGTCATTAACTTTGATATTACCGACAATACCTCCTCTGTGCGGATCAGCCGCTTCATGGAGAAGAAGGAAGCCCAACCGATTATCGATGCCGTGCAAGAAGGCACGGTGGTCAAGGTGCAGGGCAAATTGATGATCGATAACTACACCAACGACATGGTGTTAAAGCCCAATGCCATTATGGCGGGTAGTATGCCCAAACGGAAGGATACCGCTGAAGGCGGAAAGCGCGTGGAGCTGCATTTGCATACGGTCATGAGTGACAGAGATGCGCTCACTAACACCAAGGCCGCTATTAAGCAGGCAGCCGCCTGGGGACATAAGGCCATTGCCATCACGGACCACGGCTGTGTGCAGTCTTTCACTGATGCGCTCCATGTGGTGGAGGATTGGAAAGGCCCTCCCAAGGTGGCAGGCACCGACGAGACGATCAAGATCCTCTATGGCTGCGAAGGCTACTACATCAACGATGTGGACGACCGCGTGGCGGTCCATGGCTGCAAAAATGTCTCTTTGGACGATGAGTATGTAGCCTTTGACCTGGAAACCACCGGTCTTTACAACCGCAGGGATAAAATCATCGAGATCGGCGCTGTTCGCATGAAGAACGGCGAAGAGATCGACCGTTTCCAGACCTTTGTAGACCCGGGTTGCCGATTGGAAAAGCGCACCACGGATCTGACCGGTATTACTGACGACATGCTCCGGGGCGCGCCTAAGATCGAAACTGTGCTGCCGGAATTTTTGAAATTCGTCGGGGACAGCCCTTTGGTTGCCCACAATGCGGATTTCGACACTTCCTTTATCTATAGCGCTTGCCGGGAGCAGGGGATCGCCTATAACCTGACCTCGGTGGATACTCTGACGATTTCCCAAAATGTCCTGGCAGAACTTAATAAGTTCACGCTGGACGTGGTGGCAAAATATTTCAAGCTGGAAGAATTTAACCACCACCGCGCCGGTGATGATGCCCTGATCTGCGGCAAGATCATGCATAAGCTGATCCCCTTGCTGAAAGATCTGGGTGTTACGGATATTCAGTCCATCAACGGGGCTATGGAGCCTTTGCGTCCTGCTCACCGGCAGGAGTCTGTGCGGTGTCAGCATATTGTGCTGTTTGCCAAGAACCAAACGGGTCTTCGCAATCTGTACCGTCTGATTTCCGAAGCAAATCTGTACCATTTCCGGAAATTCCCCAGAATGTTCAAATCCGAGATCATGAAGCACCGGGAAGGTCTGATCATCGGTTCTGCCTGTGAAAACAACGAACTGTTCCAGGCGGTGATCAACGGAAGACCCCAGGAGGAGCTGGAGCGTCTGGCGGCATTTTATGACTATCTGGAAGTTCAGCCCATTTCCAACAACCGCTTCATGCTGCATGCGAAGAAGGAGGGCGAAGAGCCTATTGCCCAGGACGACGAAGAACTGCGTCAGTTCAACCGGGAAATCGTGGCTCTGGGTGAAAAGCTGAATAAGAAGGTAGTTGCCACCGGTGACGTCCATTTCCTGAACCCCGAGGACGAGATCTTCCGTCATGTGTTGCTGGCCTACAAGGGCTTTGACGACTACGATAACGACAATCCCTTGTATTTCCGCACCACCGACGAAATGCTGGAAGAATTCTCCTACCTGGGTGAAGAGAAGGCCAGAGAAGTGGTCGTGACCAATCCCAATTACATTACGGATATGTGCGAAACTGTCCGTCCTGTACCCCATAATCTGTTTGCACCCTCTATTGAAAATTCCGTAGAGGATCTGAAATCCCTTGTATATGGAAAGTTCCACCGCCTTTACGGTGACAATCCACCGGAACTCATGGTTAAGCGTGTGGAGACAGAGCTTTTCGACATTATCAACTGTCACTACGATGTGATCTATATGTCCGCTCAGAAGCTGGTGCAGAACTCTTTGGAGCATGGCTACTTGGTTGGCTCCCGTGGTTCTGTGGGTTCTTCCATCGTGGCATATCTTTCCGGTATTACAGAGGTTAACTCGTTCCCGCCCCACTACCGCTGCCCCAACCCGGACTGTAAGTACACCACTTTCGATGTACCTCCAGGGTTTGGTTGCGGCGCAGACCTTCCCGACGAAGTCTGCCCCAAGTGCGGGACCCGGTTTGAGAAAGACGGCTTTAACATTCCCTTCGAAACCTTCCTTGGTTTCGGTGGCGACAAAGTGCCGGATATTGACCTGAACTTCTCCGGTGAATATCAGGCCAATGCCCATGCCTACTGTACGGAACTCTTTGGCAGAAGCCATGTGTTCCGTGCCGGTACAGTTGGTACGTTAGCAGATAAGACGGCCTATTCCTATGTGAAGAAGTATCTGGAAAAGAAGGAAAAGTCGGTCACCAAAGCGGAAGAAAACCGTATGGCTATGGGTTGTACCGGTGTGCGTAATACCACCGGCCAGCACCCCGGCGGTCTGGTGGTTATCCCACAGGAAAACGATATTTGGGATTTCTGCCCGGTACAGCACCCTGCAGACGACCCCAAATCCGATCAGATCACAACCCATTTTGAATATCACTCCATGGAAGAGAACCTCCTGAAGCTGGATATGCTGGGTCACGATGACCCCACCATGATCCGAAAAATGGAGGATATGACCGGTGTGAATGCCCAGACCATTCCTTTGGACGATAAGGATACCATGTCCATTTTCACATCTTCCAAGGTGCTGGGTTATGAGAACGATAAGATTCTCGGACCTACCGGCGCTGTGGGCGTTCCGGAGTTCAATACCCGCTTTACCCGTGGCGTTTTGCTGGATACCATGCCGGAGAAGTTTGACTTCCTGGTGCGAATTTCCGGCTATACCCATGGCACAGATGTGTGGCTGGGTAATGCAAGAGATCTTATTACCTCCAAAACTGCTTCCGTGGATCAGACCATCGGCTGTCGCGACGATATTATGATCTATCTGATTTCTTGTGGAATTCCGGAAAAGCGGGCATTTAAGATCATGGAAGCCGTCCGTAAGGGCAAAGGCTTGCCCGACGGCGCAGAGCAGGAAATGATCGATGCCAATGTGCCTGCCTGGTATATTGAGTCCTGTAAGAAGATCAAATATTTGTTCCCCAAGGCTCACGCAGTTGCCTATGTTATGATGGCATTCCGGATTGCCTGGTTCAAGGTCAATCACCCCCTGGCGTTCTACGCGGCCTATTTCTATCGCCGCAGTCAGAAGGGTAATTTTGATGCCAGCATGATGACAAAGGGTCTGGAGTTTACCAAGGCCACCATCGAAGCCATCGACAATGACGAAAATGCTTCCGATAAGGATCAGAAGATGCTGATCACTTTGGAAGTGGTCTATGAATTCTATCTGCGTGGTTTTGAATTCTTGCCCATTGACATTTATAAGAGTCATGCCACGATGTTCCTCATTGAGGACGGAAAGATTCGCCCGCCGTTCCTGGCTGTTCCCGGTCTGGGTGAAAATGCGGCATGGAATCTTATGGAGGGCAGAGAAGGCAAACAGTTCCTCTCCGTTGAGGAAATTGCCATTGCCTGCCCTAAGGTCTCCAAGACCCATATGCAAATGCTGAAAGAAGCAGGCGCATTCGGCGATCTGCCGGAGACCAATCAGGTCAGCTTGTTCTAAGGAGGATTTCTTATGCAAGAAATGGATCTGCAGTTCCACATTCGCTGCAAAAAGGGAGATGTGGGTCGTTACTGCTTTCTGCCCGGCGACCCCGGTCGCTGTGAAGCAATTGCTGCCCATTTTGAAAACCCTGTGCATATCGGCATGAACCGGGAATACAACATCTATACCGGCACACTCTTAGGAGAGCAAGTCTCTGTTTGCTCCACCGGCATCGGCGGTCCGTCCGCCTCTATTGCCATGGAGGAATTGACTGCAATCGGTGCGGACACCTTTATCCGTATTGGCACCTGTGGCGGTATCGCTATGGACGTAATGCCCGGCGATGTGGTGGTAGCCACCGGCGCGGTGCGCTATGAGCATACCTCTATGGAGTATGCGCCTCTGGAATTTCCCGCAGTGCCCAGCTTCGATGTTGCTGCGGCGCTGAAGGCTGCAGGAGAAGCACTTGATTACAATATCCACATGGGTGTTGTCCAGTGTAAAGATGCCTTTTACGGCCAGCACAGCCCGGAGAAATCACCTGTCAGCTATGAACTGCTGCAAAAGTGGGAGAGCTGGAAGCGCCTGGGTGTAAAAGCCTCCGAAATGGAGTCGGCCGCGCTCTTTGTAGTGGCGGCAGCATTGGGTGTCCGTTGTGGCAGCTGTTTCCATGTGATCTGGAATCAGGAGCGGGAAAAGGCCGGCCTTTGGCAGCCTATGACCGAGGATACCAGCGGTGCAATCAAGGTTGGAATTGAAGCAATGAAACGGCTGATTCTGGCAGATAAGAAATAAAAAATGTGCATCCTTCTTCGGAAGGATGCACAACTTCTCTATTTTCTGTAAGACTTCAGGGGAATCTGGGGTAAAATAACGGCAATAAACATGAAACAGCAGCCGATAATTTCCCATTTCGTCATAGTCTCTTCCAGGAACATCACGCCGCAAAGCACCGCGAAAACTGCTTCCATACTCATGATGAGAGAAGCGGTTGCCGGTTCCACGTCCCGCTGACCCAGGATCTGCATGCAGTAGGCCGCGCCCATGGAGAGGATACCGGCATAGGCGATGGGAAGCCAGTTTCCGCTGACAGCCTGCCAGGTGATTTCTTCTTTGAAGCATACCGCGCTGATGGCAGACAGTACCGTACAGACCAGCACCTGGGTTACATTCAGCCGCAGAGGATCTACTTTGCCTGCAAAGATGTCCACAAAGGTGATCTGTACCGCAAACATCACGGCGCACCCCACCAAAAGCAAATCGCTGATGCTGATGGTGGAAACACCCATGCAGCTGAGGAAGTAAAGACCGATCACGGCCAGACCGACGCTGATGGGAATGGCGATGGTAACCTTTTTCTTCAATAGAAGACCGATCAGCGGCACGATCACAATATACATAGCGGTCAAAAATGCGGATTTTCCCGCATCGGTATCGGCAATACCGATCTGCTGGAGATTGCAGGCCAGAAACAGGGGAACGCCGCACAGAAGGCCGCCCAACCAAAGTTTTTTATCCGCCCAGCGGGAGAAATAGTTTTTGCCGTCCCGTTTTTTTAGATCGAAAAGGAAAATAACCGGCAGCAGCACCAGCGCACCCAAAAGACACCGGGTCGCCTGAAAGGTAAAAGGACCGATGCTGTCGGAAGCCAGCCGTTGGAAGATAAAGGTAGAACCCCAAATAGCAGTTGCCAACAACAGGGTCAAACTACCTTTCAATTGTTTTCTCATAAAAAATCACCGCCGACTACTCTAACACATTTTGACATTATTTGCAAGTGTGGTATACTGTAAGAAATTCATCAGGAGGTAATGAATATGAACCAGATCAAACAGCGTAGCGAGATCGCCCCGGAAGATACCTGGGCTATTGAGGATCTGTACCCCAGCGACGAAGCCTGGGAAGCAGAATTTGCCAGGATCGAGGAGGATAAAGCCCTGTTGGCTTCCTTTGACGGCAAGCTGAACGAGGCAAATTCTTTGTACACCTATCTGCAGACCATGGAAGCAGCAGAAGTTCGTATCGAGCAGCTGGCAAACTACTGCATGCGTAAGGCTGATGAGGACACCCGCGTTGGCAAGTACCAGGCTATGTCCGGTAAGTTTATGAGCGCCGTGGTGGCCCTGAGCGCTGCCTGTAGCTTTGAAACACCCCAGATCATGGCGATTTCCAATGAGGAACTGGACGGCTTCTATAAGGTTTGCCCCGACCTGGAGCGTTACCGCCGCCATCTGACCGACATGCGTCGACATAAGGATCACACCTTGTCTCCCGCAGAGGAGAAACTGCTGGCGTCTGCCGGTGAAATGTCCCAGGCACCGGATAGTATCTACAGCCTTTTTGCTGATGCAGACCTGAAATTCCAGGATGCTGCAGACAGCGAAGGCAAGACCCACCCTTTGAGCCAGGGTACTTTTATTTCCTATATGGAAAGCGCAGACCGCACTTTGCGTAAGAGTGCGTACGAGAACCTGTATGCCGGTTTCTCCAACTTTAAGAACACCGCTGCCGGCCTGCTGGATGCCCAGAATAAGCAGCTGAAGTTCTTTGCTACCGCCCGCAAGTATCCCTCTGCCTTTGAAGCTGCCCTCAGCCGCACCAATGTGCCCACCCAGGTTTACCTGAACCTGATCGATACTGTGCACAAGAATGCCGATAAGATGCATCGTTATATCCGTTTGCGTAAAAAGCTGCTGGACGTGGACGACCTGCATTTTTATGACATCTATACCCCTCTGGTAAAGGACGTTGACAAGCACATTCCCTTTGCAGAAGCAAAGCAGACTGTCTACGATTCTTTGGCACCTTTGGGCGAGACCTACCGGGCAATCCTGAAGGAAGGCTTTGAGAAGCGTTGGATCGATGTGTACCAGAATGAGGGTAAGCGCAGCGGCGCATACTCTGCCGGCGCAGCGGTTCACCCCTATGTGCTTTTGAACTACACCGGCACTTTGGACAGCCAGTTTACCCTGGCCCACGAAATGGGTCACGCCCTGCACTCCTATCTGTCCAATAAGCACCAGAACCCCATTG
This sequence comes from Oscillospiraceae bacterium, assembly GCA_017547505.1. Lineage (GTDB taxonomy): Bacteria > Bacillota > Clostridia > Oscillospirales > Oscillospiraceae > Faecousia. The sequence continues at coordinate 35,362 of JAFYPO010000015.1, forward strand.
ATGCGGACTATGTGATCTTTGTAGCAGAGGTGGCTTCCACCTGCAATGAGGCGCTGCTTATGGAGTACCTGCTGGATAAGACTACCGATAAGAAGGAAAGAGCCTACCTGATCAACCACTTCCTGGACCAGTTCCGTGGTACTATCTACCGCCAGACCATGTTCGCAGAGTTCGAGCTGAACATTGGCCGTATGGTAGCTGAGGGCAAGACCCTGACTGCAGAGGTCCTTTGCGCAGAGTACCGCCGTCTGAACGAACTGTACTATGGTCCTGATGTGGAAGTGGACGACCAGATCGCCATGGAATGGGCAAGAATTCCCCACTTCTATTACAACCACTATGTATTCCAGTATGCCACCGGCTATGCAGCCGCCATTGCGCTGTCCCGCCGGATTTTGAACGAGGGTGAGTGTGCAGTACAGGATTACCTGACGTTCCTGTCCTCCGGCAAGACCAAGAGTCCCATTGACCTGCTCAAGGGCGCAGGCGTGGATATGACCACTCCCGCACCTGTTGACAGTGCTCTGCAGCTGTTCGGTGAATTGCTGGACGAGATGGAAACACTGATGGAGGAAGCCTGATGGAAATCTTCCTGCCCACCCTGCACACCTTTGCCATGAAAAATGTGTTCACCGGTTCTTGCGGTGATCTCCGTTTTCGCATTGAGCCCAAAGTGATCATGCGGGAGGACAACAAGAAGGAAGTGGACATGGAAAACAGCTCTATTTTTGCCGAGCTGTGGCATGGACCTTTTTGCTATGAGAAAAGCGTTATGGAAAAGATAGAAACCTTCCCTATGAGCGAAGAAGGCCGTTTGGCCCTGAAATCTTGGCTGGAATCCAATATTTGATGGAAAAAGACCCGGGAAACCGGGTCTTTTCTATTGACTTTTTGCTGTTTTGTGCTAAAATATCACCGATATGCAAAAGCATTGCGGAAACCAAACAGCGCTAGAACATAAGAAGCGAGAGGGGAATGGTGAAAGCCCTCTGTTTGAATGCTGTGAGCCACTTCCAAGCTGTCCGGGACGACCGGAACGGGCGCTCCCGTTACAGAGCAGCTAAGATATCCTGTTTGGGATAATTAGGGTGGTACCGCGAACTGCTTCGCCCCTATGTGTGGGCGGGGTTTATTTTTTTGTAATTTATTATGGAGGTAATTTCCAATGGCTACGAAAGCATACGGCGTAAACGAGCTGCGTGAGATGTTCCTGTCTTTCTTTGAGAGCAAGGAGCACCTGCGTCTGCCCAGTTTCTCCCTCATTCCCCAGAACGATGCATCTCTTCTGCTGATCAACTCCGGTATGGCACCCATGAAGCCCTACTTTAAGGGCGAGGTGGAGCCTCCCCGCCGCAGAGTCTGTACCTGCCAGAAGTGTATCCGTACCGGTGATATTGAGAACATCGGTAAGACCGCCCGCCATGGCACCTACTTTGAAATGCTGGGCAACTTCTCCTTCGGCGACTACTTCAAGGAAGAAGCAATCGCATGGAGCTGGGAGTTTTTGACCAAGGTGGTGGGTCTGGAGGC
>JAFYPO010000016.1 GCA_017547505.1 Oscillospiraceae bacterium
TCTTTGGCGAAAGTTTATGCATAACGCAAGAAAAGAAGCCACTCTGGAAGGTGTTTTGGACGCCACCAAGTCCAAGCGGTACACAAGGACACGGCTGGATCGCATGGTGATGTGCGCTTTCCTCGGGATTACCGAAGAAACCCTTTCCTCCCCCGTTCCCTATGTGCGAGTTCTGGCTTTTAACGACAAGGGTCGTGAGATCCTCAAAAAAGCAAGAACCACCTGTTCTTTCCCCAACATTGGAGAAAAGCAGGACGACCTTTATCAGGAACTGGAAGATCGCTGCGGTGATCTTTACGGATTGTTCAGTGAAAGACCGGAAGCACCCGGAGCAGAACAACGATACAGAGTCTATTATAAGAAAAACGGAGAGGTTTAACCTCTCCGTTTTTTATTTTCTTAGATTCTTGCAACGCCGGTCTTGCGGGCAGCCTCTGCAACAGCAGCAGCCACAGCGGGGCCAACGCGCTTATCGAATGCGGCGGGGATAATGTAATCGGCGGACAGCTCATCGTCGGAAATCAGGTTTGCCAGAGCCTCTGCGGCAGCAACCTTCATCTCCTCGTTGATCTCGCTGGCGCGGACATCGAAAGTACCACGGAAAATGCCGGGGAATGCCAGAACGTTGTTGATCTGGTTGGGGAAGTCGGAACGGCCGGTGGAAACAACGGCTGCGCCGCCTGCCTTGGCATCATCGGGGAAGATCTCGGGAGTGGGGTTCGCACAAGCAAAGACGATGGAGTCCTTGGCCATGGTCTTAACCATATCCACAGTCAGCGTGCCGGGAGCGGAAACACCGATGAACACGTCAGCGCCCACGATCACATCAGCCAGCTTGCCGGCCTTCTTCTCCAAGTTGGTGACCTGGGCCATTTCTTCCTTGATCCAGTTGAGGCCCTCGCGGCCGGCATAGATAGCGCCGGTGCGGTCAGTCATAATGATATTCTTGAAACCTGCGGACAACAGCAGCTTCACGATTGCGATTGCAGCAGCGCCGGCGCCGGAGGTAACAATCTTCACATCTTCCTTCTTCTTTCCAACTACCTTCAGAGCATTGGTCAGACCGGCCAGAGTGATAACAGCTGTGCCGTGCTGATCGTCGTGGAAAATAGGAATGTCGCACTTTTCCTTCAGTTTCTTTTCGATCTCGAAGCAGCGGGGAGCAGAAATGTCCTCCAGGTTGATACCGCCAAAGGAACCGGAAATCAGGTAAACTGCATTGACAAATTCGTCAACATCCTTGCTCTTCACGCACAGAGGAAATGCATCCACGTCTGCGAAAGACTTAAACAGAGCGCACTTGCCCTCCATAACAGGCATACCGGCCTCAGGTCCGATATCGCCCAGGCCAAGAACTGCGGAGCCATCAGTGATGACAGCGCACAGGTTATGACGGCGGGTCAGCTCATAAGACTTGTTCACGTCATTCTGGATTTCCAGACAGGGCTGTGCAACGCCGGGGGTGTATGCCAGAGACAGGTCGTCCTTGCTTGCACAGGGAACGGTGGAGATCACTTCGATCTTGCCGCCCCATTCAGCGTGCTTTTTCAGAGATTCTTTTGCGTAATCCATAATTACCTATTCCTTTCTGTACATATAAATATTTTTACATCGATACGGTAACATCGATAAAAATATACTGATTTTCCCTAAAAACCACCAATGCGGAAAACCGAGTTCTCGGTTTTCCGCATTGTATTTCGTTTGCTTAAATTACTTAAAGGTCTCAGGAGACTTAAAGCCTGCAGATGCCTCGGGAACATAGTCGCCGAAGTATTTGCTAAAGTCCATATCCAGGTACTGACACATCTCGTAAACTTCCACCATGGTGTTGTCGTTGACGGGAATGCCTTCCTTCATCAGGCGAGCTTCCGCTTCCACTTCCTTCTCACCGTGGGTGTAAATCCGGGGCTGACCCTCAGCCTTGGGAGAGTTGCGCAGCTCTTCCAGGTAAGCAGACAGGTGATCCTTGATTGCCTTGGCATCGCCAAACACAGCAGGATCGATGACCAGGAAGCCGTGGCAGATACCACCATGACCGCCCTTACCGGTCTTATCGGAGGTATCACCCAGGGAAATGATGGAGGAGAAAATCTCGCACAGCATAGCGTAGCCGTAGCCCTTATGGCTGCCGGTGTCCTCAGTGCTGCCGCCCAAAGGCATAATACCGCCGCCGTTCTTAGCTGCAATGTTATCCAGAACGTCTGCTGCATCGTTGGAGGGCTTGCCGTCCTTGTCCAGCGCCCAGCCGTCATGGAGTGCCTCGCCCTTCTTGTTGTAAACTTCCAGCTTACCACGGGTAACCACGGTGGTGGAAGCATCAAAGAAGAAGTCGTAAGGCTCAGCGGGAACTGCGATTGCAATGGGGTTGGTACCCAACATAGCCATACGGCCGTAAGTGGGAACCATGATCGCGTTGGTGTTGGTGAAGGACATACCGATCAGGCCCTGATCGCAAGCCAGCTTTGCATAGTAGCCTGCAATGCCGTAGTGGTTAGAGTTACGGACAGTAACCATAGCCATGCCGACCTTCTTAGCCTTCTCGATAGCCATCATCATTGCCTTGTGGCCAACCACCTGGCCCATGCCGTCCTCTGCATCGATGACAGCAGAAACAGGGGTCTCGAATACTACATTGCCCTTGGACTCGACCTTGATCATGCCCTTCTGAATGGACTTGTAGTAACGGTACATTCTCTGCATGCCGTGGCTCTCGATGCCGATACGGTCGGACATCAAAAGAACATCAGAGATGATCTTAGATTCTTCAGCGCTAAA
>JAFYPO010000017.1 GCA_017547505.1 Oscillospiraceae bacterium
ATTCCTCCCTTTCTTTACGCCTTCATTATAGAGATTGCGCACTAAAAAGTCAATGTTTCCCAGTGTAATTACACCCCCCTTCTTGTGAACAATTTTGATAGCATTTTGGTATTACCCCGCCATCAGACGGACATGGTATAATTTCCATATCAACACAACAAGGAGCAAAGCATGGGCATCCTCACAAACGCTCTGGTGATCGGTTTGGGCTGTCTGCTAGGCGGTAAGCTTCGCAAACGGCAGACCAACTACCACACCCTGGGCATTACTATCATGATCATCAGTCTGGTTGGCTTCATGGAAAACGTGTATAACATAGACGGCGTACGGATCACCAGTGAAAATCTCATGCTGGTTTTGTTTGCCTTTTTTCTCGGCAGCAAGCTGGGGGATCTTTTGAAACTGGATCAGCGGCTCAGCTATGCCGGTAATACAAAAAGTGCTACGCTGAATGCTGTTATCGACGCAACACTGTATTTTGGCGTGGGCGGTTTGCAGATCAGCGGTCCCATTGCCCTTGTGCTGCAGGGGGATAACTCTCAGCTTTATATCAAGAGCCTGGTGGACATTCCCTTTGCCCTCGCCTTTGGCGCTACCTACGGAAAAGCTGCCGGTCTGTCTGCTATCCCTGTGGCGCTGGTGCAGATCATCATCGCAGTGATCGTGTATTTTTCCGCCTCGATTTTTACCACTGCGATGGTGATGCAGCTATGCGCTGTCGGTTATATCGTCCTGTTCTTCTCGGGTTTTAACCTGATGACAGACGGCAAATTCAAAATCAACAACGTGAATATGCTACCCGGTATTCTGCTTGTGGTGCTTCTGGGCATTTTTATACAATTAGCGGAACGGTTGCTATAACCTCTTTTTGAACGATCTCAATAGTTTTTACATATTACCTTGAGATTTGACGAGCATGGTATAATAACAAAAATTGTAGCATTGTGTAGAGTTTTGGAGAACATATAATGGTTACAGTTGAATTCATCTGCGTATGGAGGACAATCCATGACTATTCAACAGTGTAAATATGTTCTGAAAATCGCCCAGTGCGGTTCCTTCAATGAAGCGGCAAAGCAGCTCTTTGTTGCCCAATCCAGCTTGTCTGTCAGTGTGAAAACGCTGGAACAGGAGCTGAATATCAAAATTTTCGAGCGCTCCGGTAACGGTGTTTTTCTGACCAAGGAGGGTGCGGAATTTACTCGCTATGCCCAACAGATCGTGCAGGAGAGCGACTTTATCCTCAGCAGGTATACCGGCACTGCCACCACCAAGCGCTTCTGCGTCACTACCCAGCACTACGATTTTGTGGCAGACACCTTCGGTAAACTTTTAAATGAAACCAACGATCCACATTTCCACTTCTCCCTGCAGGAGATGAACACCTACGATGTCATCCACTCCACCCAGACCGCCTTCTGCGATGTGGGCATTCTGGCGTTGAAAAGCAGTGATGCTGCAGTAATGGAACGGTACTTAGCCAAACGCAGTTTGCAGTTTACCCCCATTTTGAAAACCCAGCCCCATGTGTATCTGCGCAAGGAGCATCCTCTGTCAACCGCCAAGAGCATCACCCCGGAGCAGCTGCAATCCTTCCCCTGTATGGCTTACGAACAAGGTGAGCACAACAATTCCTTCTTCACAGAAGAGATTGTTACCACCTATGCCGACAAGCAGGTGGAAGTCAGCGATAGAGCAAGCCTGATGAATGTGCTGCTGACCACCGACTGCTACACCATTGGCACCGGCATTATGCCCTCTATGCTGAATTTGGGAAGAATTATCAGCATCCCTTACGAAAGTGAAGACCATTACACAGTGGGGTACATTCTCCGCACCGATCGCACCATGTCCCCGACCACCCGTCGGTTTATCGAAATTCTGCGCACCATTGTAAAGGCTGAAACTAATCTGTAAAGCAACATCCCGAAGCACCTTGCTTCGGGATGTTTTTGTTGACGGAGACCATGGCAAATGGTAAAATCAACCCATAAGAAAAAGGGAGTGTGAAAGCTATGATTCGTATCGGTATCGTTGGCTACGGCAACCTGGGCCGTGGCGTGGAATGTGCCATTCGTCAAAACCCGGATATGAAATTGGTCGCCGTATTTACCCGGCGGAACCCGGCATCTGTACATATTCTTACGGAGCATGTGCCGGTTGTGCCTATGGCAGATGCTGCGCAATGGAAGGATAAGATCGACGTCATGATCCTCTGCGGCGGCAGCGCCACCGATCTGCCCATGATGAGTCCCGCCATTGCTAAGGAATTTCATGTTGTAGACAGCTTTGATACCCACGCCAAGATCCCGGAGCATTTTGCCGCTGTGGACACAGCCGCCAAAGAAAGCGGTCATGTAGCCATCATCAGTTCCGGCTGGGATCCCGGTCTTTTCTCCCTGGATCGTCTCTACGGTCAGGCGATCTTGCCCCAGGGCAAGGACTACACCTTCTGGGGGATCGGCGTCAGCCAGGGTCACAGCGACGCCATTCGCCGCATTCCCGGCGTTCTGGACGCACGGCAGTATACCATTCCCGTACCCGCGGCGATGGACCGGGTACGCTGCGGTGAAAATCCGGAGCTGACCGCCCGTGAAAAGCACACAAGATACTGCTATGTGGTAGCAGAGGAGGGTGCGGACAAAGCTGCTATTGAAACGGCCATCAAGACCATGCCACACTACTTTGCCGACTATGACACCACGGTGGAGTTCATCTCCATGGAAACATTGGAGAAAAATCACAAGGGCATGCCCCATGGCGGCAGTGTGATCCGCACAGGAAAAACCGGTTGGAACGAAGAGTGCAACCAGACCATGGAATTCAAGCTGACCCTTGCCTCCAATCCCCAGTTCACCGCCAGCGTTATGACGGCCTGCGCCAGAGCCGCTGTAAAGATGCATGACCGGGGTATCACCGGCTGTCAAACCATTTTCGACATTCCCCCTCTGGATCTGCACAGCGGCTCCCGGGAAGAATTACTGGCCACCCTCCTTTAATTTTTATTTTTTGCTAAAAATAAAACTTTTTCTTGTAACTTTTTCCTGTATTTGGTATAATGATTTTATCATTATTGAGAATGGGAGAAACCACCTATGGTTAACCAAAATAAGCAAAAAAAGTTAACGCATCTTGACGTTTTGAACCAAATTCGCAACGAACAGTCCAATTTTTCTACTGCCCAGCGCCAAGTGGCTGAGTATGTTTTGAAGTTCTATCACCAGATTCCTTTTTTATCTATTTCCGCTTTGGCAGAAAATATTGGTGTCAGTAATAACTCCATTATAAAATTTTGCAACCATTTAGGCTTTGCCAAATTTGCTGAGTTTAAGCGTGTATTCTCCCAGCATGCCCACGAAACCCTGACCGCCCCCAGTGCTGTAAAAAGTGAAAAGGACACCGGCAGGGACAATTTCCTCTCCCAAAATTTAGAAGAGGATCTGCAGGTCATTACCAACACCATGGTAAACCCCAGCAATCAGGAAAACCTGCCCAAGGCCGCCTCCATGATCATGAAGGCACGCAACATCTATGTGTGCGGCGGCACCCGCAGCTATCCCATGGCCTACACCCTGGCCTTCAACCTGCAGTGGCAGCGCATTGCTGCTACAGCCATCTTCTATGAGACGGATAATTTTTGGATGCAGGTCCGCACCACGACCCCGGAAGACCTGGTGATCATCCTCACCATGCCCACCTATTCCAAGGTCGCGATCGACGCTATGCAGCGCCTGAACAAAATCGGCACCCCTGTTCTGCTGCTGACGGATGACGGACTCTCTCCCGCCCTGCCCTATGCGGATCTGACACTATACTGCGCGTATTACGATCATTTCTATATGACTTCCACCATTGGTACCCATTCTGTAATCAACGCCCTCTGCCGTGCCATTAACCATCGGCAGGACGAAGAAAAGTACCACAAGAACAAAGGCCGCAAATAAAAAGCTACTCCCGCGCCAAAAGGCGCGGGAGTTTTCTTTTACTGTTTCCAGTTTTTATACGTATAATTTCCCGGTATGGGGCTTGCGTAGCCACCGAGTGCCAAGGGGATCATGGTCTTGCTGACCTTACAGAAGGTGGCGCGGTAATGAATGGAAGATTTGGTTACCAGTATCTTCTGCTTTGCAGGATCGATACCGTGGGAATAAAAGATCTCAATATCAAAGGGCTGGCGGGACAGGCTGGTGACCAGCACCAGATTGCCTGCTATCTCCAAAACAGCGGTATCGCCAAAGTCTACGATCACGCCATGCTGCACAGGGCCTGTTTGCAGGAATTTACCGTCTGTCAGCTTCACCACTTTGGCTGTCACACCCAAAGGACCGCCGGAATACACGGGATCACTCCAGCCGCCCAGCTGCAGCTGTACAAGACTGCCTTCCCCTGCTGCGATACAAGCTTTTACACTTTCGGGGTCCAGAATGATTGCGATTGCAGCGCCGGTAATTCCCCGCTCCAGAAGTCTTTTCAAAATATGGGTGGTGTCACCCATGCCGCCTGCGCCAGGATTGTCGGACGCATCTGCCAGTGTCACAGTTCCTTCTTCCCGCAGTGCAATATCCAGCGCGCTGTCCAAATCCATATACTCCGCAGTCAACAGAGGGATCCGCTCCCGGATTGCATCTGCCAAAGTATCTGCCGTTTTCTCTGCCAAAGATGCATTTCCCTCTGTGATCACCATGACGGACATGCCCATTTCCTCGATATCTGCAGGGAAAAAGCCATGGGCAAAGCGGACGCTTACCACACCGGGTGTCTGACTAAGCTTCTCTGCCAATTCATACAAGGGGCGCAATGCTTCGGATTCATGGGACAGCAGCGGCTGCAGGAACGGGATTCGGCGATAAGCCATTGCAGGCTGCATTTTGCCGTCCAGTGTCTTTTCCAGCAATTTTGCAACGGCCATACCGGTTTCATACATATCCACGTGGGGATAGGTATTATAAGGGAACAGGGCGCTGGCGCAGCGAGCCATCTTTTCGGTGACATTGGCGTGCAGATCCAACGATGCCACAATGGGGATCTCCCAGCCCAATTCCCGGCGCAGCAGTTCCATCAGGTCGCCTTCGCCGTCGGGGTGACCTTCTGCCACCATAGCACCGTGGATATCCAGAAACACGCCGGCAAAAGGGCCTTCCTTGCGGATCACCGTCAGTATCTGCCGGGTCACAAAATCATACACTTCCTCCGTCACCGGGCCACAGGGAGTGGCGTACAGTGCCACAGTGGGTACCAGTTCCACATCTTCCCGGGTATCAAACAAATCAAGGCAAGCGGTCAGCTCTGTACGCATCTTGCGGACATTGGGGAAAACCTCCTCCCCCACAAAAAAGCGATTGCAGCGAAATGCCTGCATATCTGCGGGTTTGGGAGCAAAGGTATTTGTCTCATGGCGAAATTGAACCGTCAAAATTTTCTTTTTCAAATTTTCCGCCTCCATAAAATAAACATTTCCTACTGCAGCATTTCCAGGCTGTTGTTTCGGATATCCTCCAGGATCGCCTCTCCCAGGTTTTTCCGAATCAGCGTTGCCGCAGGTCCCAGATTGGGACGGCGCTGGGCCATGTTATGGGCATCGCTGCCCAGCAGCTGGATCTGACCTTTTTTCAGCATGCGCAGCGCCTTGCGCATTGTTCTTCTTTGGAGGAAGAACTCGCCGCTGGCCTGCACAAGTACCGGCAGCTGCGCCAGTTTTTCGGGAATCTTATCCTTATGGAAGGGGCGAAGATACCGGTCCACATGGGCAACAACAGGAATCAGACCCTG
>JAFYPO010000018.1 GCA_017547505.1 Oscillospiraceae bacterium
ACGGCGTCACCGCCGGCATAGACGTGCTCGCGGGTGGTCATGGAGTCTTCGTTGACGATCAGACCGCCCTTTTTGTTGGTCTCCAGACCGGGAGTGGTGGAGCGGATCAGGGGGTTGGGGCTGGTGCCCAGGGACATGATAACGGTGTCCACATCCAGCATGAACTCGGAATCGGGAACCTCGATGGGACGGCGGCGGCCGGAAGCATCGGGCTCACCCAGCTCCATGCGGACGCACTTCATGCCGCAGACACGGCCGTCTTCACCGGCAACGATCTCGATGGGGTTGCACAGGGTCTTGAACTCGATGCCCTCTTCCTTGGCGTGGTGCTTCTCTTCGGCACGGGCGGGCATTTCAGCTTCGCCGCGGCGATAGACGACATAAACATGCTCAGCACCCAGACGGATGGCGCAGCGGGCTGCGTCCATGGCAACGTTGCCGCCGCCAACGACGGCTACAGCCTTGGACTTGATGATGGGGGTGTCGGCCTCTTCGGTGTAAGCCTTCATCAGGTTGGTACGGGTCAGGTACTCGTTGGCGGACATGACACCCTTGTAGCTCTCGCCGGGGATGTTCATGAACATGGGCAGACCTGCACCGGAGCCAACGAAGACAGCCTTGTAACCCATCTCGAACAGCTCGTCGATGGTCAGCACGCGGCCGATGACCATGTTGGTCATAACTTCCACGCCCTGGGCTTCCAGCTTCTTGACTTCGTTAGCCACGATCGCCTTGGGCAGACGGAATTCGGGGATACCGTAAACCAGAACGCCGCCTGCGGTGTGCAGAGCTTCGAACATGGTCACTTCGTAACCCTTCTTGGCCAGGTCACTTGCTGCGGTCATGCCGGCAGGGCCGGAACCGACGACAGCGACCTTCATGCCATTGGAGGGGGTCTTCTCGGGCATTGCGTTTACATTCTCACGGTACCAGTCAGCAACGAAACGCTCCAGACGGCCGATAGCAACAGGTTCACCCTTGATGCCGCGGACGCACTTGCACTCGCACTGGCTTTCTTGGGGGCAAACACGGCCGGACAGAGCGGGCAGCGCGTTGGTGGAGGTAACGATTTCGTAAGCAGCCTTGAAATCGCCTTCCTGGACCTTCTTAATGAACTCGGGAATGCGCACGTTAACAGGGCAGCCTTCCACACACTTGGGGTTCTTGCAGTTCAGGCAGCGGTTTGCTTCCTCAATAGCCTGCTCGGGGGTGTAACCCAGGGCAACTTCCTTAAAGTTACGGGCACGGACCTTGGGATCCTGCTCAGGCATAGGGGTCTTAGTCAGAGTCATATTAGCCATTCCGGTTTCCTCCTTACTTGATCAGTTCCTTGCCCATGGCTTCCATGCGGCAGGCGTGGGTCTCCTTAACCTCTGCTTCACGGCAGCGGTAGGTGGAGTTACGGCTCATCAGCTCGGCAAAGTCAACCTTGTGGCCGTCGAACTCGGGGCCGTCAACACAGGCAAACTTGGTCTCGCCGCCAACAGTGACGCGGCAGCCACCGCACATGCCGGTGCCGTCGATCATGATGGGGTTCAGGGAAACGCTGGTATGTACGCCAAAAGGCTCGGTGGTCTTGCAGACGAACTTCATCATAGGCACAGGACCGATGGCCAGAACTTCGTCATACTCGCGGCCGCTTTCCAGCAGCTGCTGCAGCTTCACGGTAACGAAGCCCTGCTCACCGTAGCTGCCGTCGTCGGTCATCAGGTGCAGGTTATCGGCGCAAGCCTTGAACTCGTCCTCCAGAATGACGATGTCCTTGTTGCGGAAGCCGACGATAACATCAACTTCAGCACCGGCTTCCTTGAAAGCCTGAGCAGAGGGCAGTGCGATTGCACAGCCGACACCGCCGCCAACCACGCAGACGCGCTTCTTGCCTTCCACGGGGGTGGGCTTGCCCAGAGGGCCGACGAAGTCGCGAATGCAGTCACCTTCGTTCAGGTTGCCCAGAGCGATGGTAGCAAAGCCGACTTTCTGGAAGATAATGGTGACAGTGCCCTTCTCCCGGTCATAGCCGGCGATGGTCAGAGGCACGCGCTCGCCCTTCTCGTCAATACGGAAGATGATGAACTGACCGGCCTTTGCCTTCTTGGCAATGAAGGGTGCTTCGATCTCCAGCAGAGTAACGGAGGGGTTAAGCTCCTTTTTACGAACGATCTTAAACATTGTTAAATCCTTCTTTCCTGTAATATTACTTTTCTTTCAGCAGATCGCGAATCTCGGTCAGCAGAGTTTCCTCAGCAGAGGGAGCGGGAGGTGCGGGGGGTGCTTCTTCCACGACTTCTGCTTCCTTCTTCTTGCCCAGGTCGGAGAGCTTGTTCAGTGCCTTCACAATGAAGAACACCACGAGAGCCAGAATGAAGAAGTTAATGACAGCAGACAGGAAGTTACCCCAGGTCAGGTAGTTGAACACTTCCTGCTGGCCGATGACCTCACCGGCCTCGTTGAGGATATCCTCGTAAACAGGGTAGATGCGGGGCAGCTTGATCTTCAGATCAGCGAAGTTAGCGCCGCCCAGGAAGATGTTGACGACGGGCATGATCACGTCATTGGTCAAAGAATCGGTGATGGTCTTGAATGCAGCACCGATAATAGTACCAACAGCCAGTGCCATTGCGTTGCCTTTAATGGCAAACTCGGAGAACTCTTTCCACAGTTTTTTCATAATGTATTTCCTTTCTAAATTGGTTTACATAATGTTTGTTACTTCTTTTCGATGATCTCCAAGCCGCCCAGGTACTTACGCAGGCACTCGGGAACCACGATAGAACCGTCAGCTCTCTGATTCTGCTCTACCAGAGCGGGGAAAATACGGGAGGTTGCCAGGCCGGAGCCGTTCAGGGTGTGCAGGAACTCGGGCTTGCCGGTCTCCTCACGGCGGAAACGAATGTTACCGCGGCGAGCCTGGTAATCACGGGCATTACTGACGGAAGAAACTTCCTTGTAGCCGTCCATGGAAGGAATCAGGATCTCAATGTCATAGGTTCTTGCCATGGAAGCGGAGCAGTCACCTGCTGCCAGCTTCACGGTACGGAAATGGAAGCCCAGACCTTCCACCAGCTTTTCAGCCTTGGTGACCAGCTCTTCAAAAGCGGCGTCGGAATCTTCGGGCTTGCAGAACTGGAACATCTCTACCTTGTTGAACTGATGGCCACGAACCATGCCACGCTCGTCGGCACGGTGAGAACCGGCCTCACGGCGGAAGCAGGGGGTGTAAGCAAACAGCTTCTTGGGCAGATCAGCCTCGGACAGGATCTCATCACGATAGATGGAACACAGAGCAGCCTCTGCGGTGGGCAGCATGTAGTGGGTGCGGTCGTCGGTGGGGTTTGCAATCTTGTAAACCTCGTCGGCGAACTTGGGGAACTGACCGGCAGTCTCGCCGCACATGTACTCCAACATATGGGGAGGCAGGATAAAGTCATAGCCGTCAGCGGTGTGGGTGTCGATAAAGTAGTTCAGCAGCGCCCACTCCAGACGAGCGCCCATACCGGTGTACATCCAGTTGCCGGCGCCTGCCAGCTTGACACCGCGCTCATAGTCAATCAGACCCAGATCCTGGCACAGGTCAACATGGTGCTTGGGTTCGAAATCAAATTCAGGCTTCTTACCCACATAGCGCAGAGGCTCGTTGTTTTCCTTGCCGCCGGGGAGGAGATCCTCGTCAGGCAGGTTGGGCAGGCTCAGCATGGCGGTCTTGAATTCCACACTCAGTTCCTTCAGCCGGGCAGCTTCGTCTTCGATGGAAGCGTCCAGGGCGATAGATTCCTGCTTATTCTTTTCAATCTGGGCGTCCAGCTCGGCAGTGTCCTTGCCCTGCTTTTCTGCGCCCTTCTTCTGGCCGAACAGCTTGCCGTTTTCTTTAGCCAGCTTGTTCTTTTGGGCGGTCTTGCCTTCGGTGGAAGTCTTCAGACCACGGATTTGCACATCCAGCTCCAGAATACGATCCACAATGGCATCGCAGTCAACTTCCTTGGCCTTCAGGCCGGCTTTGACAGCGTCGGGATTTTCTTTGATTCTTCTGATGTCTAACATGATTACCTCTCCTTTTGGGAAACAATACTTACTTATTTAACTTCATCAGGGCGTCCAGCAACACCTGTAGGTCGTCCTGACCGTAGAATTCCAGTTCAAAACGGCCTTTCCGCTTGCCATTGACGATTTTTACGCCACGGCCCAGATGCTTGGAAAGCGCCTTTTCACATTCTGCCACATAGTTGACAGTCAGGGGTGCTTCCTTTACCGGCTTGGGGGCTTTTTCTGCATTTTTGCAGATCAGCTCTGCCTGACGCACGGATAGACCCAGATTGACGATCTTCTTTGCCATATCCAGCTGCAGCTTGGGAGATTTCAGTTGCAGCAATGCGCGGGCATGTCCGGCAGAGAGAGATCCTTGCCGCACCATATCCAGCACCTCGTCCGTTAATGCCAACAGACGCAGGGCGTTTGCCACGGCGGGACGGGATTTGCCAACCCGGGTAGCGGTCTCGTCCTGTGTCAGACCGTATTCCTCCATAAGGGAACGATAACCCAGCGCTTCTTCCACAGGATTCAAGTCCTGGCGTTGCAAATTTTCAATCAGCGCCAGTTCCATAGTGGTTTTGTCGTCCACTTCCATAATCACCGCAGGAATTTCCCGCAGACCTGCCAATCTGGCAGCGCGCCAGCGGCGCTCGCCGGCAATGATCTGGTAGTATCCACCGGCCACCTCGCGGACAGCCAAAGGCTGCATCACGCCGTGAACGGAAATGGAGTCTGCCAAAGCCTGCAGCTGCTCCTCGTCAAAGTCCTGACGGGGCTGATCGGGGTTTGGCTCTACTTTATGCAGGGGCAAGAGTTGGTAGGGACTTTTTTCTACCGGGGTCTCATCGAAATCACCCAGCAGCGCACCCATACCGCGGCCCAAGCCTTTTTGGGCTGCCATAAAAATCACCCTTTCTTATAAGCGTTTTGCAAGTTCTTCTGCCATGGCCTTATACGCCTGAGCGCCCCGACTGTTGCGGTCGTAAGCCGTTACCGGCAAACCGTGGCTGGGGGCTTCTGCCAACCGGACATTCCGGGGAACGACGGTGGCAAATACTTTGCCGGGGAAATGATGGCGCACTTCCTGGGCAACCTGGGTGGAGAAATTGGTGCGGCCGTCAAACATGGTCAGAGCAACGCCGAAAATCTCCAAAGCAGGATTGATCCGCTTTTTCATAAGGCGGAGGGTGGTCATCAGGTCTGCCAGACCTTCCAGTGCGAAATACTCGCACTGCACCGGTACCAAAATGCCGTCTGCAGCTGCCAAACCGTTAATGGTCAGCATTTCCAGAGAGGGCGGACAGTCAATAAAGATAACATCATAACGATCTCGAACAGTATTCAGCGCATTCCGCAGGCGGTAGTTTGCTTCCTGCATGGTAATCAGTTCCACGGCTGCGCCTGCCAGATCGGGAGAAGATGGCAACACATCGCCAAACTTGGTTGTCTGAATAACTGCATCAGCCGCCTGGTCGTTGACGACCACATCGTAAACGGATCTATTGATCTTCCGCTTGTCAATGCCCATGCCGGAGGTGGCGTTTGCCTGTGGATCAAAGTCACAAAGCAGCACCTTTTTGCCAGCCTCTGTCAGGGCGGCGGTAAGGTTAACGGCGGTCGTTGTTTTGCCAACGCCACCTTTTTGGTTGACGACTGCAATAATTTTACCCATAAGGTGTTCCTTTCAAAAGGGCTTGTTTCACGTGAAACAAGGAAATTTAAGTGTTTCACGTGAAACACTTAAAAGGGCACGCCGCCGGGAGGCGGGTTAACGAAGAAGATAAGTGTGTATGCCAGCGCACCTACAGCCAGCAACAGTGCAATGCTGATAATCCAGAGCAACCGCCGCAGGAGCCGGTTTTGCCGCTTCTGTCGTAGCAGCAGTTCTTCCGGGGAGAGTTCTTTCTTCTTAGCGGTTTTTTCCTTGGGTGTGCGGGAGAGAATCTGGACGGGGGTGCCGGGTTTCACAGGGTGGCGATCCATAGCCTCCAGACACTTGTCGCAGAAGACCTGCGTGTCCGGAATGCTTTTTCCGCATTTCATGCACTGCATCGTCCAACACCTCCTATTTTCGTTCTTATATTGTACAACATAATTCCTTTTTCGTAAAGAGGAAAAACCGGATTTTCTTTTGAAAACACAGGCTCTTTTTCATTGTTGAAAATGTTATGTAAACTAGTGTGAAGGAGAGTCTTATTTCCTCCTATACATTATATAAAAGAAGACCCCCGATGCAGTTGCACCGGGGGTGAAGTTATGCTTCGGTAGGTTTGGAGGGGTGTTTGCGTGTTCTCCTGGGCTTGATACGGCGCAAAAGGATCAGCAAAACAATTACGACCAGATTGTAAAGTGCGCCATAGGCATATGTGGGATAGGAAGCAATATAGAGCAAAAGAACGCACAGATCTGGGATACAATACAGCAGTAATACGATAGAGGATGCGCTGGCGCCCTTTCGGTTGAGGGCAAGCAGGAGCAGGGGGACTAGCTGAGCAAAATAGAGTACCAACAGAAGAGCACATAGCGAAATCGATAAGGTGTCGTTTTCGACAAGGATAATAAGGGACAGTGGGTACATATATGAGGGACTTGTTAGCCAGTCAAGGAAATGATCAGGGGGAGTTAAGTTGATCATTACAAGCGCGTTTGTGAAGATTGCGCAGAACTTAAAAAGAATCAAGAGACATACGATAATCAGCAAAGGTCTGCAGGAAAATCGTTTTTGCATAAAAAACACCTCCTGATTGCAATATATCATAGAAGAATGTAAAAAACAACCCCCGGTGCTTTCGCACCGGGGGTTGTGATTTTGTTAAGGGGGGCTGGGAATTAACCCTGGCCTTCCATTTCCTTCAGAGCGTCCTTGCGGCTGAAGTTTGCACGGCCCTTCTCATCAAAGCCCATGAACTTGACCCAAGTCATATCGCCCAGGTTCAGAACGTCCTCGACCTTCTCAACACGGCGGTTCTCCAGCTTGGAGATATGCACCATGCCGTCGTGACCGGGAGCGATCTCAACGAATGCGCCGATAGGCAGGATTCTCACGACCTTGCCGTAGTACAGCTTGCCAACCTCGGGAACGAAGCAGATGTCGTCCACCATCTTCTTGGCAGCGTAAGCAGCAGCGGAGTCAACAGCGGAGATGAAGACGGAGCCGTCATCGTCGATGTCAACCTTAGCGCCGGTGTCAGCGCAGATCTTCTGGATGGTCTTGCCGCCGGAACCGATGACCTCGCGGATCTTGTCCACGGGAATCTTCAGGCTCAGCATCTTGGGAGCATACTCGGAAACCTCAGCGCGAGGCTCGGGAATGCAGGGCAGCATGACCTCGTCCAGGATGACCATACGAGCCTTGCGGCAGCGCTCCAGAGCGTCAGCGATGATCTCCATGGTCAGACCCTTGTTCTTCAGGTCCATCTGGATTGCGGTGATACCCTCGGAGGTACCGGCAACCTTGAAGTCCATTTCGCCGTGGAAGTCCTCAACACCCTGAATGTCGGTGAAGGTTCT
>JAFYPO010000019.1 GCA_017547505.1 Oscillospiraceae bacterium
TACCTTTGGCACACGCGTGGCGGCATTCCGCGCTGCCTGTGAGAAGATGGGCGCAACTGCCCTTTCCCACGGCGACGCCGGCTACCAGTTTGATTTTATCGGCGGTTACAGCATTCAGATCCTGGTGTGGGAGGGTGACGACGAATTCCCCCCCAATGCCCAGGTGATCTACTCCGACAATTTCGCGGAAGGTTTTGCTGCCGAGGACCGTGTGGTTGCCGGTGATATCCTCATCAGCACCATCAAGGCGAATATGTGACGCACTGCAAAATTACCTGTCATTGCGAGGAGGGCGTATGCCCGACGTGGCGATCCGCAATCCATTTGGAAAACGGATTCCCACGGGCCTTTGGCCCTCGCAATGACAGGGTTCGGCAGTGTGTCTTTTTTTTGGAAAACGACATAAATTTCTTGATTATTGCCTTAAAAAGTGCTAAAATTACTCTGTTAGGGAAACTTCCCAAGAAAGGTCGAATAAAGATGTATACCATCGAAAACCTGTACGATCTGACACATACCATCGCCGCCGATTACCTGAATGGCTTCCGCTATCCCTGGGAGGCTTTGAAGGGTATCAAGGATACTATTTTGGCCTTGGGCGCGACTCTCAATAAAGACGATTTCATAGAGCGGGAGCCCCAGGTTTGGGTGCATAAGACCGCTAAAATTTACCCCAACACCTATTTGGGTGCGCCTTGCATTATCGGCGCAAATACCGAGGTGCGCCCCGGCGCATTTGTCCGCGGCAGCGCGCTGGTGGGCGAAAACTGCGTGGTGGGCAACTCCACGGAACTGAAGAATGTCATTTTGTTTGACAATGTGCAAGTGCCCCATTACAACTATGTGGGCGACAGCATTTTGGGTTACAAAGCACACATGGGCGCCGGCTCTATCACCTCCAATGTGAAGTCCGATAAGACTTTGGTGGTGATCCACTGTGATCCCGCCATCGAAACCGGTATCAAGAAGGTAGGCGCTATGCTGGGCGACTTCGTAGAGGTCGGCTGCAACTCCGTGCTGAACCCCGGCACAGTGATCGGCAGAAATTCCAATGTGTATCCCACCTCCTGCGTTAGAGGTGTTGTGCCGGAGAATAGCATTTACAAGAAAAATGACATTATTGTAAAAAAACACTGAGAGTGTAGAGTGGAGAGTGTAGAGTGGAGAGTTAAGGTGTCGGCGTCGCCGACTGATATGAAATAGTTTGCAAAACAAACACGATAACTCTCAACTCACAACTCTCAACTCTCAACTATAAAAATCTGGAGGATTTTTATCTATGGGAAAATATTTCGGAACTGACGGCTTCCGTGGAGAAGCCAATGTAAATCTGACCGCAGACCATGCTTATAAGGTAGGCCGTTTTCTGGGTTGGTACTACAGCTGCCTGAACGCAGGCAAAAACGACGAGACCAAGATCGTCATCGGCAAGGACACCCGCCGTTCCTCTTACATGTTTGAGTATGCCCTGGCAGCAGGTATTACCGCTTCCGGCGCAAACGCCTACCTGCTCCATGTTACCACAACCCCTTCCGTGGCTTATGTGACCCGCACCGACGAGTTTGACTGCGGCGTTATGATCTCCGCCAGCCATAATCCCTACTACGACAACGGCATCAAGCTGCTGAACGGACACGGCGAGAAGATGGAAGAGTCTGTTATCGACCTGGTGGAAGCTTACTTAGACGGTCAGCTGGAAGTGTTTGGCGCAAAGTACGAGGAGATCCCCTTTGCTAAGAAGGAGAAGATCGGTCGTACCGTGGACTACATCGCCGGCCGTAACCGCTACATCGGCTACCTGATCAGTTTGGGCATGTACTCTTTCAAGGGCGTGAAGGTGGGTCTGGACTGCGCCAACGGCGCTTCCTGGAATATCGCCAAGAGCGTGTTCGATGCTCTGGGCGCCAAGACTTATGTGATCAACAACGAGCCTGACGGTGTAAATATCAACGAAGATGCCGGTTCTACCCATATTGAGAACCTGCAGAAGTTCGTTCTGGACAACGAGCTGGACGTGGGCTTTGCTTACGACGGCGACGCTGACCGCTGCCTGTGCGTGGACGAGAAGGGTCAGGTTGTCTCCGGCGACCATATCCTGTATGTTCTGGGCAACTACATGAAGGAAAAGGGTCAGCTGGACAACAACACCGTGGTGACCACCGTGATGTCCAACTTCGGTCTGTACAAGGCCTTTGACGATTGCGGCATCGACTATGCCAAGACCAAGGTGGGCGACAAGTATGTCTATGAGTACATGGTGAAGAACAACTGCCGCCTGGGCGGTGAGCAGTCCGGCCATATCATCGTCTCCCAGTACGCCACCACCGGCGACGGTATTCTGACCAGCCTTAAGATCATGGAAGTGATGATGAAGAAGAAAAAGAAGCTGTCCGAGCTGTGCGAAGGCCTGACCATCTTCCCCCAGGTGCTGAAAAATGTCCGCGTCCACAGTAAGCCCGAGGCGCAGAACGATCCTGCGGTTAAGGCTGCAGTGGAGGAAGTTGCTCAGAAACTGGGTGAAACCGGCCGTATTTTGGTGCGCGAGAGCGGCACAGAGCCTGTGATCCGTGTCATGGTGGAGGCACCCACCAAAGAGGAATGCCAGGAACATGTGGACTTTGTGGTAGATGTGATCTGCCGTCAGGGTCACGCCCGCGTCTGATTTTCGGCACATAAAAGCATAAAAACACCCCGGAGGATTTCCTCCGGGGTGTTTATTGTTATTTCCGGCTTTCACAGCACTCAGCAAAGGCAAGACCGGCAGAATAGAACAGGCCCGGGCCAATGTTGAAAAAGTGGCAATCCACCAGGCTGCAGCCCAGCAAAACAGCAAAGGAGCAGGCGATGAAGGCTTTTTCTCTTGTGCGGTCTTCCAGGAAAAGGCGGACCGTTTCATACCGGTGATAGATGTATGCGCCAAGACCCACAATGCCGGTACAGGCCAGCAGCTGGATCACGGTGTTGTGCCAGCGGGGCGGGATAAATGAGGAGAAATTCTCCAGCTTTGCAAAATCATAAGGCGCGTAATCCAGAGGATAGAAGCTGCCGCCGAAGACAGGACTCTGCAAAAACTGCTTCCAACCGGCTTCGTAAATAAAGTTGCGGTTGTTGGGATCCAGACCCCGCTCCAGTACATCGCGGAACATCTCGATCAGCGGCTGGTAGAACAGCAGCAGCGCCAGGGTGATGGCGGAGACGAACACGAAGATGACCACGGTGTTGGATTTTTTGTTCTTAGCGGAATGGGTCATCAGCATGATGCACAGAAGGTAAGCGGCAGTACCCACGAGAATAGAGCCGCGGGAACAGGTAAAGAACACGCCCACCAAAAACAGAGAACCCACAACAGAGCCAATCCAACCCTTTTGATACCGGGAGGCCAGATAGAAGGCAAAGGGAATACCCATAGCCAGCATACAGCCGATGTTGTTATACATACCCCAGCCGGCAAAGATCATATCCCGGACGATGGCGCCATTGCGGATCACATCGTGGGCAATATAGGTTTTCAGCAGCAGCGCCAACAGCATACCGCCGATACCGAAACCGATCCAGGGGAAATACTCTTTGGGCGCTTTTTTCCAATCCACAGCGCCGGTGAACAGGAAATAGGGGACAGCCAGAGCGGCAAACTGCAAAAGGGCAAAGATCACGCTCTTTTTCCAGGTGTCGGGATAGGCGGGGCTGAGCAGACCGCCCATTACATAGGCAATGCCCAAAATCAAAAGACCCGGCAGCATTTTCCGCTTCTTGGTCAAAAATGCCTTTTTGCCGATCCGGTCGTCGGTACACAGGCGGAAGATCAGACAGCCGATAAACAGCGCCACGATCGCGATCATGTACCAGCCCCAGGAGAAGAACACAGAGTCCTTATGCAGACCCGGACTGTTCCGGGCGGAAACACTCATATAGAAGCTGCAAACAATGGGCATCAGCGCCAGAAGATCATCGCCAAAAAGACACACATAGCAGCAGGTGAGCATGGCCACGGTGTACACCGGCAGCTCCAGGCTGAAGCAGTTGGACAGAGCAACCAGACCCATCACCACCAGAATGTACTGGGGCGTTCTGAGGAATCGGTTGATTCTCTGAATGACGGGGGTCTCTCGCAGCGCGCAGAGAGGCCCGGTACGATGTTCCATAGAAACCTCCGAAAAGGAAATAGAAGTACGCATATAGACTCATAATACCA
>JAFYPO010000020.1 GCA_017547505.1 Oscillospiraceae bacterium
ATCGCTTTGCATTATGGAGTCAATCCAAAATGGCGCAGCGGGTGCGGATACCCCATCGCGGACAAAGTCCTTCGTCTGTCACACAACTCCCCATTACTGACAGCACTTCACGCGAGGTTTCCTACTCTGTTGCCATTATGATACACCGAAATAAGAAAAATGTAAATAGATTTTTACAAATTTTGGGAAAGGGTGTTTTTACCCCGGGAAAACATGGGAAAAATCCCGATTTTTTATGAAAAAAAGTCTTGACAACCCCCAAAACCTGTGGTAAGATACTCGGGCAATAAAGAAGGCAAAGGATCCGCCTCACCGTAAGCAGATGGCAAAACGGTTAATATTCCACCTTCCCTATGGGGGAGAATGCGAGTATGTGCGGATACCTTTGGTATTCGCTCTTTTTGTTTTTTGGAGGTGCTTATCATCGCAAAGTTAGATCATCAGCTCAACGAAGAGATCAATGACAAGGAGATCCGCCTGATCGGTGCAGACGGTGCCCAGCTGGGTATCATGTCCGCCGAGCGCGCCAATGAAATGGCCGAAGAGCAGGGCCTTGACTTAGTGAAGATCTCTCCCAATGCGGTCCCCCCTGTCTGCAAGATCATGGACTATTCCAAATTCTGCTACGATCAGAAGAAGCGGGAAAAGGATGCCAAGAAGAACCAGAAGGTTGTGGAGATCAAAGAGATCCGCATGAGCCCCAGCATCGATACCAATGACCTGAACACCAAGATCAAGAGCGCCATGAAATTCCTGGGCGACGGTAACCGCGTCAAGGTCAGCGTCCGCTTCCGCGGTCGTGAAATGGCACACACCAACATTGGTGAGAAGCTCCTGATGGACTTCGCCGAAGCCTGCACTGAGGTGGCCAACATGGAGAAGAACCCCAAGCTGGAAGGTCGTTTTATGGCGATGTTCCTGACCCCCAAGAACAGCAAGTAAGAAAGTAAAAAACCTATAGATACGGAAGGAGAAACCTACTATGCCCAAGCTGAAGACCCATAGCGGTGCAAAGAAGAGATTTAACCTGACCAAGTCCGGCAAGGTTAAGAGAGCACGCGCTTACAAGAGCCACATCCTCACCAAGAAAGACACCAAGCGTACCCGCCGTCTGCGTACCACTGCTTACGCTGACGTGACCAACGTCGCTGCTGTCAAGAAGATGATTCCCTACAAATAAGAGAAGGAGGATGTAAGAAATGGCAAGAGTTAAAGGCGCAATGATGACGCGCAAGAGAAGAAACGCAACCCTGAAGCTGGCTAAGGGCTACTGGGGTTCCAAGTCCAAGCACTTTAAGATGGCCAAGCAGGCTGTCTTCAAGTCCGGCAACTACGCATTCGTGGGCCGCAAGCTGAAGAAGCGCGACTACCGCAGACTGTGGATCACTCGTATCAATGCTGCTGTGAAGCCCTTCGGTCTGAACTACTCCACCTTCATGAACGGTGTGAAGAAGGCCGGTATCGAGATGAACCGCAAGAGCCTG
Source organism: Oscillospiraceae bacterium (assembly GCA_017547505.1). GTDB lineage: Bacteria > Bacillota > Clostridia > Oscillospirales > Oscillospiraceae > Faecousia. The sequence goes on from JAFYPO010000020.1 coordinate 1,485, forward strand.
TCCGAGATGGCAATCCAGGACACCGCTGCTTTCGCAGCTCTGGTTGCTCAGGCTAAGGCTGCTCTGAAGTAAGAAACTTCCGAAAGACCCTGCTTTTTGGCAGGGTCTTTTTGTCAATGTAGGGCGGGGGCTTGCTCCCGCCGCAAAGGTAGGTGATGGCATGGAACTGAAACATATTGCTACCCGGGACAGCCGCTTGTCCTCTTTTTTGAAAGAGGAGATGCATATGTCCACCGGTCTTGTGAACAAGCTGAAGTGGCAGGATAAGATCTTTGTGAACGGTGCGCCGCAGCATAATGATTATATTGTGAAAATCGGCGATGTGATCACCGCACAGCTGGACGAGCCAACCCCGGAGTACCCGGCAGAAGCGGGGGAGTTGACAGTTTTATATGAAGATGACCATATCCTGGCGGTGGACAAACCGGCAGGCATGCTGATCCACCCCTCCCGTGCCACCATGACCGGCACGCTGGCAAATCGGGTGCTGTGGTATTACCAAACGACCGGGCAAAAGAGCGCATTTCACCCAATTACCCGGCTGGATCGGGATACCTTTGGTGTGGTGCTCTTGGCAAAAAATGCCCATGTCCATGCGCTCTTGAATGAGGCGCACAACCGGGGGGAACTGCGGAAAACGTATCATGCTTTGGTGTATGGCGGACCCACAGAAAATGAGGGCGTTATTGACGCGCCCATTGCCCGCAGACCGTTGCCCAGCTTGCTGCGTTATGTAAACCAAGAGGGCAAGCCTTCCTGTACGGAATTTACGGTTTTGGAGCGCTTTGACGGCTATGCAAAACTGGCGCTTCGGCCGGTTACAGGCCGTACCCACCAGCTTCGTGTCCACTGTGCCTATATGGGGTATCCCATTTTGGGCGACCCTCAGTACGGCAGCGAGGAAAGCAAAAAAATGTCCGAAGCTATGGGGTTTGCTACCCAGTTGCTTTGTGCAAAAAAGTTGGAATTTACCCATCCGATTACAGGGGAAATCCGTTGTTTAGAATCGAAATTGTTCGTAAAATAAAAGACGCGTGGTAAACCACGCGTCTTTTATTTTGCTCTTTTGAGGTTGCCGATCAGTTCCAAAATCAGCCGGCAGTGTTCCCGCTCCTGCTCCGCCAATCGGGCAAAGACCGGGCCGTATTCCGGGTCACTCATGCGCGCTTCGTATTGCGCCAGGCAGTGCATCTCCCGGCCGTAGCACCGACGCAGAACCTGCATAGGCGGCTCCTGGGTCGGCGCGATGGTGCGCACCTTTGGCGCAGAGCCGGTGATCAATGTATAAATGCCCTTCAGGCAGGCGGTGTGCGCCTGCTCCTGCTCCGAGAGTTTCCGCAAAATTCCGCTTTCCTTTCCCTGTAAATGCCGGGAAAGATGCAGATAGGTAGACGCGTCCGCCCATTCTTCTGCGATCATCTCCAAAAGTTCCCCGGTATTTCGCATGGGCAGGTTGTTGCCGGTGACCCGCTGCCAGACCTGGGCGGCTTTTTTATTATCCATAACTTCCATAGCATCCGTCCTTTCCAAGTCGTTGCTTTTCAGTATAGCGGGTATTCTTTTGAAAACCGAAAGAAACCTGTCGGCAAAAAAGAAAAATTTTTGTTGCGTTTTCGTACATTTGTGCTATTATAAAAACAGAAATCGGTAAGGAGGCGCGATTATGGCCAGAACCAGCAATAAAGCACAGCTGATTGTGGACTTTGTCAATCAATTCCAGCAGGAAAACGGCTTTGCACCGTCGGTCAGAGAGATCGGCGAGGCGGTGGGTCTGCGTTCCACTGCGTCCGTCAGTTACCACCTGCAGCAGCTGCAGGCGAAGGGACTGCTCCAGTCCCCCGGCGGCAAGGGCCGCAAGCGCTCCATCGTTGCGGCAACTGCAGCGCGCCCCGGTCAGATCCCGGTGGTGGGTGTGGTTACCGCCGGTCTGCCCATTCTGGCGGTGGAAAATCATGAGGGTACTATGGCCTGGGACGGCGATCCCTCCTGTTTTGCCCTCCGCGTCCGGGGCGACAGTATGATAAATGCCGGCATTTTGGACGGCGATAAGGTGGTTGTACGCCCCCAGCCTACGGCCAACGAAGGACAGATCGTGGTGGCAAGAATCGGCGATGAAGCGACGGTGAAGCGGATCTCCTTCAAAAACGGTATCTGGCTGCTGCCGGAGAACCCCAATTACGAACCCATCGACGGCAGAGAAGCGGAATTGGTGGGTCTTGTAAAGGCTGTTGTTCGTGAATATTGACCTAAGAACGCGTCTTTGGACGCGTTCTTTTCATTCATATGAGAATTATTCCTTGCAAATGGAAAAAATTGTGCAAAAACATTTGCAATTTCTAACTTTTTGTGCTATACTGTTTCCGCAATATGAGCAAAAATCTAAAAACATCAAAAATTTGACGGCGAAGCCGTCGTAAAAAAACCGAAAGGGGTTAAACAAATGTCTCATAAGTACGTTTATCTGTTTACCGAAGGCAACGGCAAGATGCGTGAGCTGCTGGGCGGCAAGGGCGCAAACTTGGCTGAAATGACCAACATTGGTCTGCCTGTTCCCCAGGGCTTCACCATTTCCACCGAAGCCTGCACCAAGTACTACGAAGACGGCCGTAAGATCAATGACGAGATCAAGGCTGAGATCATGGAGTACGTGGAGAAGATGGAAGGTGTCACCGGCAAGAAGTTCGGCGATGCTGAGAATCCTCTGCTGGTCTCCGTCCGTTCCGGCGCCCGCGCTTCCATGCCCGGCATGATGGACACCATTCTGAACCTGGGTCTGAACGAGACTGTCGTTGAGACC
>JAFYPO010000021.1 GCA_017547505.1 Oscillospiraceae bacterium
GCTTGGGATTGGCGTCCCAAAGATTGGACGGCCATTGATGATTTTTATGATTTTGACAAATGGAGCCATGTTGCCCCTATGGAGCAAGCCGGCGTGCCGGAAGCATACGCGTATGTAACATCTGAGTTTGATAAACTCCTGGCCAAGCACGGCTATGAGCGGGAAGGCAGATATTACCGTGCAGTGAATGCCAATGAAGATACCATCGGTTTGTTTTGTCATTTTGGATTGGAATGTGTGCTTTTGAGCCACCTTTTGGGAATTTCGCCCATGTTATTATGGCACGGATTTTGTGCAGCACCTACCTCTGTTACCACAGTAGTTACCGAAGAACGAGAAGAGGGAATTGCCTATTTCCGCACATTGCAGTTTGGTGATGTTTCCCATCTTTACATGGGCGGCGCAGAACCCGCCTTTGCAGCCCGCTTCTGCGAAACTTATAACACACCCGGTCAAAGAAGAGATTAAAAAAAGCAGGCCTTCTGGCCTGCTTTTTCTTATGCATAATATTTGCTCAGCATGATGAGTGTTCTGCCGGTAGCACTGGCGTTGGGGGACCAGGGAACATAGTAGGGATCACCGGCATCAATACGTTCTGCAAAGTAATATTCTTCGCTCATTGCGTAGCGCAGTTGCGCATCGATAATCTCTTTTGCTTTTTCTTTGTATCCATACTGCATCCAGATCTCAAACCAGTAAATATCCGGGAAGGAGAGATACCAGATATTATTGTTGCCGTTTTTGTAGGGCATATGGCCATAAAGACCCAGACCTTCCTTGGTAATACCGGCATCGATCATGTACTTGTAGACTCGGAGCATATCTTTCTCATTATCCACAATGCCGCAGAACACAAAACGCCCCTGATACAAAAGCGGATAGAAGTCATCAACCAGGAACTGATCATCACCCATGGGCATAAGGGGAGGACGCAATGTATCGTTGCCTTCCTGAGCATCGTAGAACTTCTTAAAATGGCGTTTCATGTCAGCCAAGTAATCGGTGTACTCCTGACGTATTTCGTCGGCTACAGGGTCACTGTAGGCCTTGAAAGTGGCGGCAATTGCGTCAAGACCCAGCAGATTAAATACATCGGTAGAAGTCCAGCACTGGAACTGATGCGGCCAGTCGATACCGCGAAGCGGAGGGAACAAACCGCCGGCGATCTCTTCATCATCCACAACACTGCGGCGCAGATCCTTGATGTAACGGAATGCGCGGTATGCGTTGTCGCGATACTTTTTGAAGAATGCCTTGTTTTTTGTGGTGTTGCAGTACTGGGCAAGGCTGTACAGCACAGCAGCAGACATACTGGCCCATGGAATACCCAACGCGCCGATCTCACCGCTGGGTAGCTGCATCGTATTGAAATAGGTGTCAAATACCGGTTCCAGATAATCGTCAAAATCACCGATGCGGCACAGACCTTCAAAGACAGACAGCGCTTCTGTGGGCCAAACGGCACGCTGCATGGCACCCTGCCGGACAATGTGCAGATTTTCCGGAATGGTTACAGCGAACATCTGTAAAAGCTGAGCAACCATATGGCGGACGGCCTTCACCATGGCAGGATCCTTTGCGATACCTGCAGGCATCTTTGTGATCCGGGAGAGTTCTTTCTGCCAAAATGCTATGGTGTTTGCTTTTTCGATTTCATAATTGTAATCGGCGACCTCGCCGTTATCCAGCTTGAATGTGAATGTCAATTCCGCGCCAGGAGCAAGGTCAACATTGATCGTTACAGCACCAATACTGGCATTCCAGGCGGCGGGGACACTCAAAGTAAATACACGCTTTTGGTCGGTGTATGTATCGCCTTTCTGATACCAGGAAATGGGCAACGCTTTGAATGCGTTAAAACCGGGTTCGTGGCTGATATAACCATCGGTCTTGCCTGGGACAAGCTGGCACTCAAAATTTGTTCTCAGCATCAAATAGAGAGAATCTTGTAATGGCTCAGTTCCCGTGTTCTGAAGGGTTATTTTGCCGAACAGGGTGGATTTACGCTGAGAATTGCAGAAAACCTCCATGGAATACGCCACATTTTCCCGCTCGAAAGATACTCCGTGGATAGGCGCACCGTCTTCTGTGATCACATTTTTGACGCTGCGAAAATCAAAGGGAACCAGATCTTTTCCCAATACCGGCCACATGGCGCAGCTCATCATCCGGTAGTGGATGCGGTGCTCCATGATGTTGGTTGTTTCCAGATCAAAATCGTGTTCGCCAAAGATCACCTTGCCTTCTGCCCAAAGGGTGAACATGCGCTCAGAGTAGGGCGGATGTACGTAGCGCTTAGTCGTTTTGGGACGAGGACATAGTTTAGCTGTCATTTTAGGTCACTCCTTATCAAGAAAAACTTTCTTTATGGCGTCCAAATAGCCATAACCGTACAGATCGTCAGGTTCAAGGTAGCTTGATTCTGTCCATTCATTCCAGGAATTGATAGTGATCAAAGGCGCGGGAAGCTCGTGGGTATCTATATATTCTTTTGCGGCGCGCAAAGCTTTTTCGAAGTTCTCGGGTGTATTGTTGGTGATGATTCTTGGGCGGAATTCAGTATAACGAGGATTGTTGTCCCAACCGCAGGATACATGGGGGCAATAGGGCTGATGGAACAATTTGTCGTTGATCTTCCACTGTTCCTGCACCTTATCCAAAATATTCAGATAGTCGCCTTTGGCTTCTGCCATCATACCGTATTGATAATGGCTGTAACTGTCTGCCTGCAGCGCGTCCAGCAACTCGGGAAAGTTGTTGATCCGGCTGGTGTTGACGCCGTCAGAAGGATAATAATTACGGACACAGAACTGCAGATGTACACCGGGGAAACCTTTGCCCTTTACAAGCTCACGGAACCAGTCTAAAGCTTCCTTGGTCTGCTCAATACCGCCAAAGCCCTTGATCAGGAAAGACAGGTCATAGATCATAAATACAGGCTTGTCGTCGATCCGATAATAGTTGTCGTAGTGGAAGTACTTATCCACTAAACGCTCCGCCATTGCTTCGAAATCTGCGCGGGTGACGCTGGCATCCCAAATGATGGTAGAGCGAGCTTCACTGTCAGAAAGATGGCGGTTCCAAAGGTGGTTGGCACTGTGATTTGCCCACATCAAGTAGAACTTCATGTCCTTGTTGTTCTTGGCCTTCAGGAAGCCGTCGTTGAGGCAGTTTTCCAGGAACGGGCGGCGGTCATACCA
>JAFYPO010000022.1 GCA_017547505.1 Oscillospiraceae bacterium
AACAGCATACTCACCCGAAAGAATAGAAACAGGAAATTCTTGCACGCCGGAAACTGCGGTCATTTTTTGACTACGGAGCCAACGATATGGGAAAGACGCAACCTCTTCTTCCGGGAAATAGCCCCAGCTTTCCGGGATCGTTGACCAGGAGTAGCTATTATTCTTCCTGGGAGGTTCACCCAGGGCATAAATGCCGGTAGAGTGGACATTCTCTGCCGATACATAGTCAAAGCAAGGATGCGGTGTTGCGGTCAGAAACTGCAGTTTCGTTTCTACCGGGATTGCAGGTATCCGGTATTTCGGATCAAAAGGATCTCCAATGGTATAGTCCCAAATTTCACCAAAGTGGCGCTGGACAGAGTACCGCTCGACCTTCTGCACTCTCTGACCGGAATCGTAGCAGGAGAAATCCCGGCCGGTATACAAAAGGACTTCTTCTCCCCTGCGCAGCTCTGCCAGCAGATAGGAAGGTTGATCTACCGTCGCCAAAGAGCCGCAGGCATACCCTGCCACCTCAATCACAAGTTCATTTTCGCTGCCCCTATTATAAAGAGACAGATCAATCTTCTCCACTCTGGCATAACCGCCGGCAGCCCGGGACGGACCGAAAAATACAAAACTGCCGTTTACCCAAAGGCGAAAGAAGGAATACGCAGTAATATACAACGTCGTTCCCTGCAACGAACCGGTTGTTTCCCGGAAATGCAGATAGCTATTCATTGTTCGCTGTCTTCCTTCACCGAATACAGGAATCGCTTTTTGGAACATAGGAAATTCTCCTTAGATAATGCGGTAGTTCCCCTCGCTTACAGACAACGCGCTGCTATAGAAAGCACGCATTGCATCACACAGATGTACAACATCTGCCACAGCAGCAGTTTCATAGCAGGAGTGCATTGCCAATTGCGGCAGGCCGATGTCCGCCGTGGGCACAGACACCTTTGCAAGAGAAATGTTGCCCAGGGTAGAACCGCCGGGGATATCTGCACGGTTGCAATAGGTCTGCACAGGTACATCTGCCTTTTCACAGATTTTACGGAACACGGCTGCGGATACACCATCGGTAGTGTACCGCTGGTTGGCATTAAACTTGAGCACCACACCCTGACCCATTACCGGTGCATTCTTGGGATCGGCATACTCCGGGTGGTTGGGGTGGATAGCGTGACCATTATCGGCAGAGAGCATAAAGGAGTCGGAAAACATTGCGTAGGTGTCCAGACCCAGAACGGTGCAGATCTTCTCAAGGCTGTGTTCCAGGAATGTGGAGGCTGCGCCCTGCATAGAGCAGGAGCCTACCTCTTCGCTGTCAAATACGCAGTATACAGGAATGGCCTGACTTTCCTCGGCATTCAAAAAACCATGCAGACAGCACCAGGCGCAAGCCAGGTCGTCCAAAGCGGCGGAGGAAATGTATTCCTCGTTAATGCCCCACACAGAAGCCTTCTGACGAATATAGAGGTAAAGGTCGTGACCCAGGATCTCGCCACCTGCCTGCTCCTTCAACATATCCCAGAACTTACCTGCACTTTCCTTACTGCCCATCAGCGGAATGGTATCCACGGCGGGATTGAAGCTCTGCTCGTCATTTGCTTTCCGATTCATGTGGATCGCCACATTGGGAATCAGCAGCAGATCCTTGTCAATTTCTACCAAGCGGCTCTGGACACCCGTAGGTGTATCAACCAACACGCGGCCGGCAACAGACAACGGACGATCCAGCCATGTACCCATAAGCATGCCGCCGTATTTTTCCGTGGCAAGGCGCGTATAGGTGCCGGTAAGCTCACCATTCTCTTTTACCTTAAAAGTAGGTCTGTCAGAGTGGCTGGCGCTCATCATAAAACCGACAGGCGCGCCGTAAGGTATGCGGAACGCCATCAATGCGCTGCCGCCCCGCGTCAGGTAATACTTTCCGCCAGGGTACAGTTCCCACTGCGCGCCCTCCGTCAGACAGGTATAGCCTGCCTCCTCCAGCATCCATTCCAAAGCGGAAACACTGTGATATACGCTGTGAGCATTGTCCAAAAAGTCCTTCAATTGTTCTGTAATCTTATCCAAAACACATACGCCCCTTTCAGGATTTTTCTGTATTGTACCTTTTTTTCTTTCTTTCGTCAATGTCCGGTCTGTTAAGTTTTCCACATGTCGAATTTTGTTGTTTTGTTTGTTTTTCTATATATTTTGGTTGTTTTACATTGATTTTTGTCGAGCGATTGTTTCCGTTTTTCCTTGCAAAAAGCGTTTCATTGTGCTAAATTATATTTGTCGCAACACAGCGGGACACCCGCTGATTCATATAAGGGGATCGAATTTTAATGTCAGGAGAGGAAATCATGGAAAACTGTACAACTGTAATTATCGCAGACAACGCTGAGGACTTTTGCAGCGCCCTCGCAAACGCCCTGCACAACACAAAAGGATTTCAGGTCCTTGGCTCTGCCAACGACGGTGAACAAGCCATCAACCTGGTGCGGGAGCGCAAGCCCGATGTGCTGGTGCTGGATCTGATGCTCGCCAAAAAGGACGGTCTGGCAGTTCTGAAAGCCATCGCCAATATGGAGCATAAGCCTGTTACTCTGGCTACATCCCGCTTTGTCACCGATTATGTAGCTTCTTCCGCCGCAAATTTAGGCGTGCGATACCTTATGGTAAAGCCCTGTGATATGAGTGCTTTGGTGGAGCGGTTGGAGGAAATCCGGGGCAGTAATGCGCAGCAGCCCGCCATTTCCCAGCGGACCGGCGGTGCAAGCATCGAATCTATGGTTACCAATATTATCCACGAGATCGGTGTTCCTGCTCACATCAAAGGTTATCAGTATCTGCGGGAAGCCATCATTATCGCAGTCAACGACATGGACGTGATCAATGCTATCACCAAAGTATTGTATCCCCAGGTGGCAAAGACATTCCAGACCACACCCTCCCGTGTGGAACGTGCCATTCGTCACGCTATTGAGGTGGCATGGGATCGTGGCGACCTGGATACACTTCAGCGTTTCTTTGGTTACACTGTTTCCAACACAAAGGGTAAACCTACCAATTCCGAATTTATTGCCCTGATCGCAGATAAGCTGCAGCTTCAGCTGAAAACGCAAAAAGTAGCCAATTTCTAAAGAAATCTTTGCTTTTCTTCTTTTCGGTGGTATACTATACAAAAATCCCACAAAGAGAGGAATCGCATATGATAACAAAAACTGTTAACGACTCCTGCGTGGAGACGGTCCACATTGTGCGTCCTAATCATCTCAATGGTGCAAACCGTCTTTTCGGTGGCATTCTGATGCAGTGGATCGACGAAGTGGCCGGCATCGTTGCAAAGAAACATTCCATGTGTAACGTGACAACAGCAGCTGTGGACAACCTGACCTTTTTACATGGCGCCTATCAGAATGATATGATCGTTATTAAAGGACGCGTAACATGGGTCGGTTCCACTTCTATGGAAGTTTGCGTGGACACGTATGTGGAAACACTCAAAGGTAAGCGCGACCATATTAACAACGCCCATTTTGTTATGGTGGCTCTGGACGAAAATAATCAACCTGTCCCCGTTCCCAGGCTGAAACTCCAGACCGAGGAAGAAAAGCTGGACTGGGAGCGCAGTGAACAGCGACGAAAAATCCGCGCCGAGCGCAAAATGAACAAGCTGGAAGGTGTCTGAGGCAATTGATAACCCCCGACTGTTTGGCAGTCGGGGGTTATTTTATATAGAATCCATAATCGCTTCGGCACACAGAATGCCGTCAACAGCCGCGGACATAATACCACCGGCATATCCGGCACCCTCACCTGCAGGATAAAGACCCTTTAGGGAAAGGGATTGTTTCGTTTCGTCACGCAGGATACGCACAGGAGAGGAACTCCTGGTTTCCGGTGCGGTCAACACGCTGTCGCCGTCGCTAAAGCCTTTCAGATTGCCGTCCAGCTGGGGCAGCGCTTCTTTCAACGCGCGGGTCAGTTTCTCCGGCAGTACACTATGGAGATCACACCAGGTAACACCGGGGCGATAGGTAGGCTTCACTGTACCGGCACCTGTGCTGGGACGGCCGGCCAAAAAATCTTCCACACGCTGGGCGGGTGCAAAGTAATTGCCGCCACCTGCTCGGAAAGCCTTCTTTTCGATCTGCTCCTGCCAACGGACACCGGAGAGAACATCGTCTTCCGGGAAATCCTTGGGATTGATGCTGACAAGCAAGGCTGCGTTGGCATTTTCGCCGTCGCGGTCAGCATAGCTCATGCCGTTGGTGACCACACTTCCCTCTTCGGAGGTAGCTGCCACCACATAGCCGCCGGGACACATGCAGAAGGTATAGACAGTTTCGTCATCCAGGTGCTTCACCAGCTTATAGTCCGCAGGCGGCAGCACCGGGTCATTTTTACCGTACTGAGCAGCATTGACCATGCCTTGTGCATGTTCAATACGCACACCCATAGCAAAAGGTTTTGCCTCCATAGAAATCCCGCTGTCATGGAGCATAGCGAAAGTATCCCTCGCGCTGTGGCCGATGGCCAGTACGCAATGGGTGCAGGAAATGACTTCGCCATTTTCCAGCACGACACCGGTAATACGGTCGTTCTCTTTTTGCAGGTCTGCCACGCGGCAATTGAACCGAATCTCGCCACCCAGGGAAATAATCCGCTGGCGGATATTTTGCACAACAGTCAGCAACACATCGGTACCCACATGAGGCTTGGCATCGAAGAGAATGTCCTCTCTTGCGCCCGCTTCCACCATCTGTTCCAATATCCAGCCGATCCGGGGATTGTTGACACCGGTGTTCAGCTTACCGTCAGAGAAAGTACCGGCGCCACCCTCTCCGAACTGGACATTGCTCTTGGGGTCCAGCTGACCGGTAGCAAAGAACTTTTCCACTTTTTCATGGCGGGTAGCTGCATCATCGCCCCGCTCCAAAATCAAAGGGCGCAGACCGGCCATTGCCAAAATCAGCGCTGCAAACATACCCGCAGGACCAAATCCCACCACCACAGGGCGGCAATTGGTATCTGTCTGTATTTTCGGCGGTTTATAATAGGATACCGGAGCAATCGCCGCACGGCGGCAGCCGCTTTGGCGCAGGATCTTCTGCTCGTTGCCGTCCACTTTTACATCGATGGTATAGATGATCTTGATATCCGGTTTCTTTCTGGCGTCCACACTGCGGCGTACCAATTTGATATCCCGGATCTTGGAATTTTGAATTCTCAGCATTCGCGCTGCTTCGTAGGACAGCTGGGAAACGCTGTGCTCCGGAGGCAGCGCAATATCACGAAGTCGTATCATTTGGCTTCCTTTCCTGCGTGCAGACCGGCGCATCGACCGGAACTCCAAGCCCACTGAAGATTATAACCACCGCAATTACCGTCAATATCCAGCACCTCGCCGCAAGCGTAGAGACCTGGCACCAGCTTACTTTCCATGGTGTTGGGGTCAAAGTCTTTGGTATACACACCGCCGGCGGTCACCTGGGCATCGGCTACATTCATAGGTTCTGTAAGTACAACCTCCAGTCCCTTTACTGTATACACAATTTCTGTTATTTCGGTTTCTGTTAATTCAGACGCCATTGTTTTACGAATACCGGCTGTTTTGGTGAGCACACGACCCAGGCGGTTATGGAGAATACCCGTCAGCAATTCGTCCACAGGCAGTGATGTATGTGTTCTACGAAGTAGTTCCTCCGTCAATTCGTCATAAGAAAAATGAGGCAGAAAATCTAAATTTGCTACCCACTCCCCTGCACCGCAGCAAACATCCCGAGAGACCTCGAAAATCACAGGGCCGGAAAGACCATAATCGGTGAACTGGAGTTCCCCTACGCTTCGGGCAAAGAGCACACCATCTTTCAGGATATCCACGCAGCAATTGGTACGGACACCTTTTAATGCCGCAAGGCTGCCCCAGTTGCTTTTCAGTTGCACCAGGCTGGGGCGCAGTTTCGTGCTGCGGTGTCCGAATTTAGAAAGGAGCTTATAACCGGACATACAACCGCCCAATTTCTGCCCCGCAAGACCGCCGCAGGCAATAATGACCTTATGGCAGAAGGTGGTATCGTCGATCATAAAGCCGCCGTCACAGGGGCGAATCTTCTGCACCTCTGCGCCGGTATTCACGGTGATATTGGGTCGTTCCATGGCAAATCGCAGTACATCTACCACGGAATTGGCCTGGTCGGAATAGGGATAGACGCGGCCGGAAGGCTCTTCCACTGTGTAAAGGCCCAAACTACGAAACCATTCTCTGGTAGCCGTTGCATCGAACGCTTCCAAAGCAGCATCAGCAAAAGCTGCATCCTCACCGTGATAGGCTCCATAGACCGCAAAGGTGTTGGTCAGGTTACAACGGCCGTTGCCAGTTGCCAGCAGCTTTCTGCCAACACGAGCCTGCCGCTCAAAAACGATGACCTGTGCGTTGGGATTCTCCGAAGCTGCCAAAGCTGCCGCCATGCCCGACGCACCGCCGCCAATGATTCCGATAATCATAGTATCACCTGCTTTCTGTCAATCATTATAATGGATAGGCAACGGCAAAACAAGAAAAAGTTTCTTGCATTGCTATAATCCTGTGGTATAATAAGTCCCGGTGAACAATATGGACAGAAACAACATTGATAAGATCGCCAAATCGGCGGAAGATAAAGTGCTTCTTGCCAAACTCTGGGATAAAATCAACGCCGGCATTCGGAAGAATATCCTTGCAAATTCCGGTTTTCTCTCTCCCAGAGAGTTGGACATGGCGAAATATCTCTTTGGTAATCTGCAAGGTCTACATACTTTTGGCGGTTATCCGGACGCAGAGCGAAAAATGCTGGTATATCTTCCCGACTATCTGGACGAAAGCGCGCTGGCCGATGAGGACAGCCCTGTGGTATGTATTCGCGCCACTTTCTTTGCTGGGGATACCCCCAATCATCGGGATTTCCTGGGTGCGCTCCTGGGTGCAGATATTGCAAGAGAAGTTTTGGGGGATATTTGTGTTGGCAAAGGTAGCTGTGATTTCTTCATAACCGAGGAAATGGCAACCTATGTGCTGCAGAATTTTATCGGCGCCGGTCGCACGAAAGTGCATCTGGAACAGATCCCACTGAACAAAGTGTCTGTGCCGGAGCCTGAAACGAAAGAAATTCGGGATACACTGGCATCCCTCCGGCTGGACAGCGTGATCGCCGCCGGTTTCCGTATGGGGCGTTCCCAAGCTTGTCAGTATGTTACCGCTGGTAAAGCCGCCATTGACGGTCTGCCCTGTGAAAAGCCGGATCAATCCGTATCCGAGGGCTGTAAGATCTCCGTACGGGGATTGGGAAAAATCAAATTAAAATCCGTAAACGGTCAGACAAAGAAAGGCCGTATTTCCGTGGTCATCGACCGCTATGTATGAGGTGTTATTATGGATATGAACGCTGTGATCGCCAGAATCAACGAACTGGCAAAGAAAGCAAAGACAGAAGGTCTGACTGACGAGGAACTGGCAGAGCGGGATAAGCTGAGAAGAATTTATATTGACTCCTGGACCGCCAGTTTGAAGGGTCATCTGGACAACACCTATATCGTCCGTCCCGACGGCACAAAAGAAAAGCTGCAGAAGAAGCAGTAACCTTGACTTTTCAAGCGGAAGATGGTATCATCTTCCCCACACGGAGAGTTGTCCGAGCGGTTTAAGGAGCTAGTCTTGAAAACTAGTGATTCCGAAAGGAACCTAGGGTTCGAATCCCTAACTCTCCGCCAAAAAGAAGAGCACCCATTGGGGTGCTCTTCTTTTTTCTGGAGGGTGGGGATTCGAATAATATAAATGCAGCGCCTTGACATATACCTCGAAAATGATAGAATATTGTCAAAACATATACGGAGGTGTCAAATGAACAAGGAATTTTTATTTGACCTGTTGAAAACAGGCTCTGTATCCGGAAATGAGACAGAACTGGAAAAGAAAATCTACAATTATATGCAGGATAAGGCCGACCAGGTTACGGTCGATGAACTGGGCAATGTAACTGCCGCAATCAACCCGACAGCAACCTTCAAGGTGCTGGCTACCGGTCACGCGGACGAGATCGGTCTTATGGTTTCCGCAATTGGAAATGACGGTACATTGATGGTAACCAAAATCGGCGGAATCCGCACCACGACCTATCCCGGTCACAAAGTCCGGATCTACACGAAGAACGGCGTTATTTACGGTGCTGTGGCAAATTCCAGCGAGATCTCTAAAAACAAAGATCTTGAAGCTTCTGATCTGCGGATCGATATCGGTGCAAAGGATCGGGAAGATGCCGAAAAATATGTGGAACTGGGCAATACTGTAACATTCGACACCGATGTCCGTACACTTTTGAACGATTGTATCACTGCCAGAGCGCTGGACGACCGTCTGGGTGCTTTTATCGTAATGGAGGCGCTGGCTGAAGCAAAGAAAAGAGGAACTACTGTGGGCTGCTATGCCGTTGCAACCACCGGTGAAGAAACCACAGGGAACGGCGCGTACTTTTCCGCTTCCCGCATTCAGCCGAATATTGCAATTGCCGTTGACGTGACCTACACCTCGGACAACTGCGGTATCAGCGATGCAGAGTCCGGCAGAATAGCCCTTGGCAAAGGTCCGGTTGTATGCAACAATCCTTCCGTACACAAGAAGGTCAATGAACAACTGCGCGCATGCGCAAGCAAGCTGCAAATGTCTGTTCAAACCGAAGCTGCCAGCGGCAGAACCGGAACTGACGGTGACATTATGCATAAAACCGGCATGGGTGTTCCCTTTGCTTTGATCTCCATTCCCCTAAGGTATATGCACAATCCCGCTGAGGTGGGCTCTTTGAAGGACGTTCAGGAATGCATTGATCTGCTGGCAGAGTTCTTTGTCAGCTGTACAGCGGATATGAATTTGAAGCCGTTTTGATTCTTCGCAATCAGCATCGGTTTGATTAATAGAATTATACAGGAGGCGATACCATGGCGATTGACCCTTACAAAGGCGGAAAATGCTGGTCCTGCAAGTACTGTGAAGATGTGGGATACTACGACGAGAACCTGGACACTGTCTACAAGCGCAAATGTACATATCCCGGAAAGGAGTATCTGGATTATTGCACCAAGTACTGCGTAAACTATATTTGGGACGGCAAGGATACGCAGTTTAACTACACCTGCAGATCCGTACCCAGCGGTTCCTACTATGATTCCGGTACATCTTCTTATTCCGGTAGTTCCGCTACTTCCGGCAATTCCTCTACTTCCGGCAGTTCTGGTTCCGGAAAGGGCTGTCTGATCGTGCTTGTGATTGTGGCAATTTTGATCGGCGGTGCCTTTTTCTTTTTGAATGCAGGCCATGGAAAAGTTGAGGAGGCTCCCAAAGAATCCACGTCACAACAGACCTCTGAAGACGGACAAAAGACCGCTGTGATCAAGCATACTGGAAATGTCAATCTGCGCAAGAAGGGTTCCAGCAAATCCGACATCATCACCTCTATGCCTCCCGGCTCTACCGTCACTGTTTTTGAGGAGACCAAAAACTGGGCAAAAGTGGAATTCGAGGGTCAGCAAGGCTGGTGCTTTAAGAAATATCTTGACTTCCAAGACTAAAAAACACCCCGGTAGCAAACAGCTACCGGGGTGTTTTTTAACCATGGGAATATGTTGCGTGATTCTTCGGCTTCTTGCCGTTTCTGCTAAGCATTTCGCTAACGGTTATGAACTCATAGTCGCCGGCCTGCATCTCCTTCAGCGCCTTCATGGCGCCCTTTACCGATGTCTTATGAATATCGTGGAGCAGAATAATTGCACCGTCTTTGGCGCCGTTCTTAATAACACGGCAGGTACGGTCAGTCTCCCGATACTTCCAGTCCAAGGTGTCCACAGACCACATAATGTGGGGCAGATCAATTTGTTTCAAGACACGGTCGCTGATACCGCCGCCCGGTGCGCGCCAAAGTGTGAACTTCGCACCGGAGATATTCTTCAGAATTCGCGCAGACTTTTCATAGTCGCTGATAATCTTAGTGTTGGTCAGTTTTGTCTGAATGTCGTGTTTCCAGGAATGGTAGCCGATCTCGTGACCTTCTGCCACCTGGCGCTTCACTGTGGAAGGATAGGAAGAAAGGCGGTTGCCAACCAGGAAGAAAGTGACCCGAATATCATTTTCTTTCAGGAAATCCAAAAGCTCCGGCGTATATTTGCCGGGACCGTCATCAAAGGTGATCGCCACTTGCTTTACATTACAAACCTTCACTTTACAGGTCGCGATAAACCCGGTGTTTACGCCTCTGGCTGTAATGGTGACCGTTCCGTTCTTGACACCGGTAACAACGCCCTTGCTATTGACCTTGGCAACAGCTGTGTTGCTGCTGGTCCAGATGATCGCATCCTGGGTATTGGCAGGCTTGATCGTAATATCCAGCTTCTTGGTCGCACCGGGTTTGACCTTGTAGAGGGTACGTTCAACCTCCGCCTTTGCAACTGCAAAAGTAACGGTATTGGTCCTGACCTGATTACCGAACATGTCCGTAATCACACAGTAGACCTGACGACCGATACTATTTTTGGACATGGTGACGGAATAGCTGTTTCCGGTCAGGGAGGAAGTTGCAAACCCCGTTGCACCGGCATTTTTCAGATACCACTGGTACTGCAGGCCGTCACCGGTTGCCGTTACCGAGGTTTTTCCCAGCACACCTACGTTTGCCAGCACATCTGCAGGCTGCTTGGTGATCTTCAGCTGAGTGGGGATCTTCAGTGTTACTGTGTTTGTTTTCAGAGTTTCACCGTATACGTCAGTGATCACACAATATACCTGGCGACCGGAGTCCTTGGCTGTCATTTTCCAGGTATAGGTGTTTGCGGTAATGGAAGACTTACTAAAAGACTTTGCAGTTGGGTTTTTGAAATACCACTGATAACGCAGGCCGTCGCCGGCTGCAGTTACACTTGCTTTTGCTGTAGCACCGGCAGAGACGCCCACATGGTTTGGCTGCTTCACAATTGCAAGTTCTTCCGTCATTTTCAATGTTACCGTTTCGGTCCTTACGGTCTTTCCGTAACGGTCTGTAATCACACAATACACCTGACGGCCGGAGTTTTTCTCCGTAAGTGTCCAGGAGTAAAC
>JAFYPO010000023.1 GCA_017547505.1 Oscillospiraceae bacterium
AATTGTCCAAGGTGTTTGTTCGTCTTTGCGTTATTCAATTTACAAGGTACAGGTTGCGTCCTCCGGGCACAGGCCGTTCATCGGACAGCTTGCATATGATACCACTCCCACAACCGTTTGTCAACACTTTTTTTCAATTTTATTGTATTTTTTTCAAAAAAGGAAAAAGATAATGGGGGTCTCTTACGAGACCCCCGAAAAAGGGCTGTTTTTCAGGTTATTCTACATCTTCAATCATGCCGTATCCACCGTCATTGCGACGATATACAACAGCAAATGCGCCGTCATTGTCAGCATCACGGAAAGCAAAGAAATTATGCTCCAACAAATTCATCTGCAGCACTGCTTCTTCCCTGGTCATGGGAGCGAAATGGAACTTCTTGATGCGGGCAATGGACAGATCCTCTTCCGGCTCTTCTACAGCAAAAGAGGTTTCCTCTACCGTGCGAGTAAATGCGTCCTGACGCAGGCGTCTTGCAAGGCGGGTCTTATTTTTACGGATCTGGCCTTCGATCGTGCCAATTGAGGCATCAATGGATGCGAACATGTCGGAAGTGCTTTCCTTTGCCCGGAACCAAGTGCCGGCACCGCGAACGGTGAGCTCCACATTGTTCCGGTTCTTCTCAACAGAAAATACGATAAGTGCTTCCGCATCCTCCTCAAAATACCGTGCCAGCTTCATTACTTTTTTCTCAGCGTAAGCGTGGACATTGGCGGGCAACTTGACTTTCTTCTCACTAAACTGGAATTTCATATGCGGCAGCTCCTTTCGTATTTACCGGTTTCCCCGGCTCATTTATATTATAACCTATGCAGGTTACAATGACAAGGAATAATTAACTGTCGATTTCGGACTCTGCTTCCAAAAGTTCATTCATTATTAAATTGTATATAATATCGGCTTTTTTCTCAAACAAGCGACCAAGTCTTACTGCCTGCCGCTGATCAGGTGCCATCAGTTCCAAGGTCATCAGGTTTCCGGTTTCATCGTCCAAAGACAGAATCACGGAGCTTTCTCCATTGTCGCGGGGAATCACGCGGCTTTTCACATAACTGCTTCTGCGTAGCTGACGGTTGAACCCGGTAATCGCATTTTCCGCACGCTGCTTAACTGTAAACGCAATAGAATCGGCAGTCAACTCTCCGTCCCGTTTTCCCTTCTCTGTAATTACATAGCAATCACCCTCTGCAGGTGCAAGGTGACCGGATTCCACCATTTCAGGGACAGCGGTACAAACGTCAAAATAACTCAGGCAATCGTCCTGGTAGCAAATTTCATAAATCTGCTGGATACTCATGGGGTAGTTTGACCGGGAAACAACAAACAAAATCAAAACCTTTACATCCATCATATCATGGATAAAACCTACCGGTTGCATTCGACTTCACCTCTTATAATTATTATACAAAATCCTACTGAAAAATCAAGCACAACCGAGTTGGATCCATCATAATCTGTCACGGAAGGGTGATTTATATGGGACAATGGAAATTTCGCACCGCCGGAACCGCAAAAGCACTGGAATATGCTGCTGAATTTTTGAAAGAAGCCGGTTGGATCTATGATGCCAACGCCAAATACTTATTGCTGCCTGTACCCACAACACAGGACCACCGAGAAAATCTTCGTTGTGACACTGTACTGATTGGTGGAAATCTTGACACTTCTTTGTATGGTGACAGAAAGTGCGTAGATCTTTTACAAGACCCTTTCTATCTGGCAGAAAACGCAAGCATTACAGCCTATTGCGCTGTGCGATACGCCGAAGAAAAGCTTCCTGTGATCCTTGCCGGTTGTCCTGTGCTGATTATTGGGTGGGGACGCATCGGTAAATGCCTGGGTCAGCTTCTGCGTAATATGGGAGCCTGTGTAACTGTATTTGCAAGAAAGCCGGAAGACAGAGCCACCCTTACATCGTTGGGCTATTCTGTGACAAGCATTTTTGATGATATACAGCATTTTCGTGTGATATTCAACACCGCCCCTACACCAATGTTATCGGAATATTTATTACGACCAGATCAAATCAAAATTGATCTTGCCTCAGTAAAAGGAATTGCCGGCGACGATGTGGTATGGGCAAGAGGTCTACCCGGAAAAGATGCTCCCGAGAGTTCCGGCAGATTGATTGCCGCGACTATTGATCGATTAAGAAAGGAGGGTTCGTTATGACCATTGGTTTTGCAATGTGCGGTTCCTTTTGCACTTATCACGAGGTGTTCCCGATACTGACACAACTGGCAGCTGAACATACCGTGATCCCCATTATGTCCAACGTTTCTTGTTCTACTGACAGCCGTTTTGGCACTAGCCAGGAACATATTGAGAAAGTGAGCAGCATCTGTGGCAGGCCGCCCTTGGTCACAATTGGAGAGGTCGAACCGATCGGTCCTAAAAAATCGCTGGACGCTTTGATAGTTGCGCCCTGCACAGGTAATACTTTAGCAAAGCTGGCGCACAGCATTGCTGATGGACCGGTGACTATGGCTGTGAAAAGCCATCTACGAAATGCACGGCCTGTTATTGTGGCTGTTTCCACCAATGATGCGCTGGCAGGTGCAGCAGAGAATATCGGTAAGCTTCTGGCGCGAAAGCATTATTATTTTGTTCCATTTGGACAGGACAATCCGCAGGGAAAACCAACAAGCATGGTGGCCGATTTTGCAAAAATCCCTCCAACGCTGAAGGAAGCATTGGAGGGACGGCAAATTCAGCCTATATTATTGTAGCTTTCATCATGGGTCAGCTCACCGCTGCCGCTGATAGGGATAACCTCTCCCAGATAAGTAGGTTCCGGTTTGATAATCGTAGTGCCAAAGTCTTTCACCCGCGCCAGCACCTCCCGGATATCCCGGTATAGCTGACCGCTGTAGGCACGGTAGTCTGCGCTGACACCATAAGCATCAAGACCCAAGGCTTCGGCAATATACAGAGCGCGGTACAGGTGATATTCCTGCGTGACAATAAGCACCTTTTTGGCGCAGAAGACTTCCTTAGCCCGGTACATGGTCTCGTAGGTAGAAAAACCCGCATGATCCATAAATACCGCTTCCGAAGGAATACCGGCATCTACCGCGTAGCGCTTCATGACCGCAACCTCGTTGTAGTTCTCCCGACCGTGGTCGCCGCTCATAAGCAAT
>JAFYPO010000024.1 GCA_017547505.1 Oscillospiraceae bacterium
ATTTCCAAAAAGGACCTGCCGGTTATACTATTATACTATATCTTCTGGGCAGCTGTTTAGGTGGCATACTTGCCGGTTTGTTTGCAAAAAAGATCCCCACTGTCTGGCTGCACCGGACACTGGGGATTCTGATTCTTTGGGGAGGAATACGGTATTTATGTTAGAGAGTGCATTTATTGTTCTGCCGGTTTCCGCTCTTCTGGGCTTTCTCGCCGGTTTGGGCGTCGGCGGCGGTAGTCTTTTAATGCTTTGGCTCACTCTGATCGTGGGAATGGAATATCCCCAGGCGCGGACACTGAATCTTCTGTTCTTCCTGCCGACAGCTTTGATCGCTACTCTGTTCCGATGGAAACAATGCAAATTGCCCTTGGGAAAGATCCTGCCTGCAGCCCTGGCAGGGTGTCTGTGTGCCGGGGTGTTCGCCTTCATAGGCAAGCAGGCGGATATCGGTCTGTTAAAGAAGCTGTTTGGCGTACTTTTACTGCTTACCGGGATTCGTGAATTATTTTATCGTCCCCGGAAAGCCAGATAACCTTCCAAAATCAAAGACGCTGCCACTGCATCGACTGTGTTCTTCCGTTTTTTCCCATGGTAGTTGTGAGCAGACAGAATGTTATGCGCTTCCACGGTGGTGCGCCGCTCGTCCCAAAGCTTTACAGAAAGGCCGGTCGCTTCCTCCAGTTTCTGCGCAAAGGCACGGCAAAGCTCCGCACGGGGGCCTTCCGTGCCGTCCATATTTTTGGGAAGTCCCATACAGATCTCCCCCACCTGATTTTCCGCGATCAACTTCTTGATTTCTTCAATCGTCTTGTCCTGATTTCTGCTGTGGATCACCGTGGTGCTGCCCACAATGGAGCAAAGCAGGTCGGAAATAGCAATTCCCGTACGGGCGTCACCGTAATCAATACCCATAATCTTCATATTTTCGAGTCCTTTCCCATTCCTCATAGGTTTGCACACATTATACTCCAAAAAATTAAAAAAATAAAGAAAAAAGTTGTTGACGAAAGAAACTCTCTGTGTTAGAATGGTTTTTACCTGTGAAACGGGCTATTTTTCATGCCCTTTTCAGCTTCGGAGCGGGAATGTAGTTGCCCGCTTACTAAATCTTTTCATAGCCGAAGTGATACAGGGAGGCAATTTTAAGGAGGTGCCGTCATGCGCGTTAAAGTCACTTTGAGATGCTCCGAGTGCAAGCAGAGAAACTACGATTCCATGAAGAACAAGAAGAATGATCCCGACCGTCTCGAAATGAAGAAGTACTGCAGATTCTGCAGAAAGCACACCGTCCACAACGAGACGAAGTAAGGAGGTTCCACATGGCAGAAGCTAAGAAGAAAAACTGGTTCGTAAGAGCCTGGGGTGGCATCTGCAGATACTTCCGTGAGCTCCGCAGCGAGCTGAAGAAGGTCGTGTGGCCCACTCCCAAGCAGGTTCTGAAAAACACCCTGATCGTCCTCGTCTGTGTTCTGGTCGTGGGCGTCATGCTGTGGCTGTTCGACACTGTTGCTGATTTGGGCATCATGGGTCTGGACACCCTGTTCCACAAGTAAGAGGGTACAATTATGGCAGAAACTGCAAAGTGGTATGTTGTCCATACCTACTCCGGTTACGAAAACACCGTCAAAGCTACCATTGAAAAGACTGTACAGAGCCGCGGTCTGCAGGAGCAGATCCTCACTGTCGCTATTCCCATGGAGACTGTGACCGAGATCACCGATGCAGGCGTCAGCAAGACTTACGACCGTAAGCTCTACCCCGGCTATGTGTTCGTCAAGATGGTATACAGCGACAACACCTGGCATGCCGTCCGTGGCGTCCGTGGCGTTTCCGGCTTTGTCGGCCCTGCCGGAGAAGACCCCATTCCCCTGACCGAAGATGAAGTATACGAGATGGGCGTGGAGAAGCGCGAGATCGTTGTCAACTACTCTGTTGGCGATACCGTGCGGATCCTGGACGGTCCTTTCAGTTCCTTCACCGGTACCGTGGAAGAAATCGAGGTCGAGAAAAACAGCGTCAGCGTGGTTGTTACCATGTTTGGTCGCGAGACTTCCGTCGAGTTTGAGCTGGACGAAGTAGAAGTCATTTCCCAGTAAACGCATCGAACCGGATATTCCGGTTGGAACGTGGGAGGGGTAAATCCCCGAAAGAAATGCGCAAAGCGCATATTACCACATTTTATTCAGGAGGTGCTTATTATGGCACAGAAAGTCACTGGTATTATCAAACTTCAGATCAACGCCGCTAAGGCTACCGCATCCCCCCCTGTAGGCCCCGCTCTGGGTCAGCACGGTGTTAACATCGCTGCTTTCATCAAGGAGTTCAACGCTCGTACCCAGAACATGGAAGGCTACAAGATCCCCGTTGTTATCACTGTTTACGCTGACCGCAGCTTCACCTTTATTACCAAGACCCCTCCGACTCCCCTGCTGGTTCTGAAGGCAATCGGTCTGGATAAGGGTTCCGGCGTTCCCAACAAGACCAAGGTCGGTACCATCACCAAGGCTCAGGTCACTGAGATCGCCAAGACCAAGATGCCTGACCTGAACGTCAACACCCTGGAGGCTGCTGAGAGCCAGGTTGCTGGCACTTGCCGCTCCATGGGCATTACTGTCGTCGACTAATTACCGTATCCGGGTATCGCCCGGAAATGTGGGAGGATTTTTCCGCATCACCACTATTTTAGGAGGATTTAACAAGTGTTTAGAGGTAAAAAATATCAGGAGAGCGCCAAGCTGATTGACCGCTCCGTTCAGTATGATCCCGCAGAAGCCCTGGACCTGGTTGTGAAGGGTGCTTCCGCTAAGTTCGACGAGACCGTCGAGCTGCACATCAAGTTGGGTGTTGACTCCCGTCACGCTGACCAGCAGGTCCGCGGCGCTGTCGTTCTGCCCAACGGTACCGGTAAGACCCGCCGCGTTCTGGTTTTCGCTAAGGACGCTAAGGTTGAGGAAGCTCAGGCTGCAGGCGCTGACTATGTTGGCGGCATGGAGC
>JAFYPO010000025.1 GCA_017547505.1 Oscillospiraceae bacterium
GCCGTTGAATTTGCCCACAGCCACGGTGTCAGTGTCCATGTGACTGTAAACACCATGCCTCGCAATGAGGAAATCTGCAACTTGCCCGCTTATCTGGAACAACTGCAGGACGCGGGTGTAGATGCTCTGATTCTGGCAGATATGGGTGCTTTTACCCTGGCCGGCAAATACGCACCGAAATGCGCACGACACATTTCTACCCAACAATCCATTGCAAACTACGAATGCGCCAAAGCCTGGTATGATCTGGGTGCTACTCGCGTTGTTCTTGCCAGAGAACTGAATTTGGAAGAGATCCGTATCATTCGTGAGAAGACACCGAAAGAGCTGGAGATTGAAACCTTCGGTCACGGAGCCATGTGTGTGAGTTACTCCGGTCGTTGCCTCTTAAGCAACTACATGACCGGCCGTGATTCTAACCGTGGTGCTTGCGCACAGCCTTGCCGGTATCAGTACGCACTGGTGGAGGAAAAAAGACCCGGCGAGTATTTCCCGGTTTTTGAAGATGAAAAAGGCACTTATATTCTCAATTCTCGGGATATGTGCATGATCGATCATCTGAAGGATCTGCAAGAGGCCGGCGTGGATTGTATTAAGATTGAAGGCCGTGCAAAGTCTGCCTATTATGCCGCTATCGTTACCGGGGCTTACAGACATTGTATTGACGATGTAGCTGCAGGCAAAGAGATCGATCCCATTTGGCGGGACGAGGTGGAACATGTGTCCCACCGGATCTACTCCACAGGATTCTACTACGGCTTCCCCGGTCAGTATACCGAACACTCACGGTACATACGAGAATGGCAGGTTTGCGCCATTGTGGAAAGTTGTGACGAAAATGGCTTGGCTGTTTGCAGTCTGCGTAATAAGTTCGCCACAGGTGCTGCGCTGGAGGCGGTCGGTCCGGATCTGAAGCCTTTTGGGTTTACAATTGAGAATATGTCCACTTTGGAAGGTGAGCCTTTGGACGAACCCAGAACGCCCCAGATGCGTTTCCACATGCAGCTCCCACAGCAAGTCCCTCCCTGCACAATCATTCGCAGAAGCGTGGACCTATCCGCAAAATAAAACTTTCCCCCACAGAAATTCTGTGGGGGATTTTCTATGTAAAGTAAACTTGACATTTTCAGATATATGTGCTATATTCGTATTGTAAAGTTCGCTTTACATTCTGGAGGTGCTTTATGAAAAACAGAATTGAGGAAATTCGAAAAGAAAGAGGGATTCGCCAAGAAGACTTTGCCAAAGTGTTGGGTGTCTCCCGACAAACAATCAGCTCTTTAGAAACAGGGCGATACAACCCCTCTATCTCTCTGGCATACAAGATCGCAAAGTTCTTTGGTATGACTATTGAAGATGTTTTCATTTTCGAGGAATAAAAAGGAGTATATTATGAGCAGTAAAAAATTGATTTCCAGTATTATCGAAATTGTGTTGGGTGTAGTTTTACTAGTTTGCGGTAATTTGCATGTAATCGATGCTTTCTGGAGTGGTATGGGTACTGCACTGGTTTTTGTTGGTGTCCTCTACCTCATTCGAAGCATCCGTTACACTAAAGATGAAAAGTACAAAGAAGCCTACGATACTGCAGCAAAAGATGAACGAAACCGTTTCCTTGCCATGAAAGCCTGGTCATGGACCGGCTATTTATTAGTCCTGCTTTTCGGTGTTGCCACGATTGTATTTAAGATCGCAGGCTATGAAGAACTGATGTTTTTCTGCAGCTATACTGTCTGCCTGATCTTGGTCATTTACTGGGTCTCCTATTTCATTTTAAGAAAGAAATACTAACAAGAAAATCCGGTGTGCTAGGCACACCGGATTCTTTTAATTTTTCAGACTTTGCAGCGGTGCAGGGATTCTGCCGCCGCGGGCAATAAAGTTCTCGCTGGACTCGGGGTGCACAGGCATGACCGGTGCGCTGCCCAGCAGGCCGCCCATTTCCACACGGTCGCCCACCACTTTACCGGGGGCGGGAATAATACGAACAGCGGTAGTCTTGGAGTTTACCATACCAATAGCTGCTTCGTCCGCAATAATTGCAGAAATGGTAGATGCAGAGGTATCACCGGGAACTGCGATCATGTCAAGACCCACAGAACAAACGCAGGTCATAGCTTCCAGCTTGTCCAGGCACAGAGTTCCATTCTCGGCAGCCGCGATCATACCCTCGTCCTCGGATACAGGAATAAACGCACCGGAAAGACCGCCCACGTGGGAACTGGCCATAACGCCACCCTTCTTCACTGCATCGTTCAGCATAGCCAATGCGGCAGTAGTACCATGGGTTCCGCAAACTTCCAGACCCATCTCCTCCAGAATGCGGGCAACACTGTCTCCCACAGCAGGCGTCGGTGCCAGACTCAGATCAACAATACCAAAAGGCACGTCCAAACGCTTGGAAGCTTCCACGCCCACGATCTGACCCATGCGGGTGATCTGGAAAGCGGTCTTCTTAATGGTCTCAGCAACATCATCAAAGGGCATGCCCTTGACACTTTGCAGAGCATGGTACACCACACCGGGACCGGACACGCCAACATTCAGCACACACTCCGGTTCGCCTACACCATGGAAAGCGCCGGCCATAAAGGGGTTATCCTCCACAGCATTGGCAAAAACAACCAACTTTGCACAACCCAAGCCATCGTTATCCGCGGTAATTTCTGCGGTTTCCTTGATAATTTTACCCATCTTTGCAACAGCGTCCATGTTGATACCGGCGCGGGTAGAACCAACATTGACACTGGAGCAGACGCGCTCCGTAGCCTTCATCGCCTCGGGAATAGAGTCCATCAGGATCCAATCACCCTTGGTACAGCCTTTCTGTACAAGTGCGGAAAATCCACCGATAAAGTTAACACCACAGGTCTTAGCAGCCTCGTCCATAGCAATCGCCAATGGCACATAGCTGTCAGTATCACAGGTGTTGCCGATGATAGAGATTGGAGTAACGGAAATACGCTTATTCACGATAGGAATACCAAACTCCCATTCGATCTCCTGACCTACTTTTACTAGGTTTTCTGCGCGGCGGGTGATCTTATCGTAGATCTTCTGTGCGCAGACCTTAATATCCGTATCGCAGCAATCCAGCAGAGAAATACCCATTGTGATCGTACGGATATCCAGGTGGCGCTTGTCGATCATATCCAGGGTGGTTAAAACTTCTTTAATATTCGGCATGGCTCATCCTCACACGCGATGCATAGCATCAAAGATGTCCTCACGCTGCAGGCGGATAGACAGATTCATCTCCTTGCCTTTCTCTTCCAGAGCCTTTGCAAGCTCTGCAACAGGCAGCTGACTTCCAGACACATCTGTAACCATCATCATGGTAAAGTAGTCCTGCATAACCGTCTGACGGATATCCAGAATATTCACATTGTACTCAGCAAGAACAGTGCAAACACCTGCAATAATGCCGACCTTATCTTTGCCAACGACCGTAACAATTGCTCTCATAAATTATACCTCATAATCGGCAGCCACGCGGGTACCGATGAAATAATGGAACTTCTCCTTTGCTGCTAAGTGCAGGGGGTGGACGGCATAGTTTGCAAGATCTTCCTTAGATGCAAACTCAGAATAAAGCGCATAATCCATACCGTTAAAAGCGAGCTTTACTTCCAGATGCAGAAGGCCGGGAATCTGACCAACCAAAGGAGTCAATGCGCCATCAATCACTTTGATTGCTTCTTCTTTGTTAACACCTTCCTTAAAGGTGTACATGACAATATGCTTAACCATTGTATCCTCCAAAAAACCAAATATCGGGGTCGGTTAGACCGACCCCGATATGTAGTGACTTAATTACTCAGCCTCAGTCTCGGCGGTCTCTTCAGCAGCTTCTTCAGCTTCCTCAGCAGCGGGCTCGATCAGAGCACGAATGGACAGGGAGATACGCTTGTTCTCTGCGTCCACATCGGTGATCTTAACCTGAACTTCCTGACCCTCAGCCAGCACGTCCTCGGGCTTTGCAATGCGGCGGTCAGCAATCTGGGAAATGTGGATCAGACCGTCAACACCGGGAATGATCTCAGCAAATGCGCCGAAGGTCATCAGCTTGACAACCTTAGCAGTCACGACATCGCCCACATTGTAGCCGGTCATGAACTGATTCCAGGGATTCATCTCAGCGGTCTTGTAACCCAGAGAAATCTTGCGCTTCTCGGGATCGTAGGAGATGACATAAACATCAATCTCGTCACCCACGCTGACAACCTCAGCGGGAGTCTTGATGCGGTTCCAGCTCAGCTCGGAAACGTGAACCATGCCGTCAACGCCGCCAATGTCCACGAATGCGCCGTAAGAAGTCAGGGACTTAACAGTGCCGTGGTACTTTGCGCCGACCTCGATCTCGTTCCAGACCTTCTCCTGAGCAGCCTTACGGCCCTCGGAAGAAACAGCACGGATAGAGCCGATCACGCGACGACGTGCACGATTGACCTCGGTAATCTTCATCTGAACAGCCTGACCGACCATAGCAGCCATGTCGCCGCCCTTAGCAACGCCGGACTGAGAAGCAGGAATGAACACACGGATGCCCTTAACATTAGCAACCAGGCCGCCCTTGTTCTCTTCGGTGATAGTAGCATCCACGGTAGCCTTCTCTTCGCACCAGGTAGCCATATCGTCCCAAACCTTCAGGCCGTCCAGCTTCTTCTTGCTCAGCTGCACAGTGCCTTCCTGATCGTTCACGCGAACGACAAATACTTCGATCTCGTCGCCTACAGACAGAATATCCTCGGGCTTCACTGCGGGATCGTTGCTGACTTCATCATAAGGAATGTAGCCGGCATGCTTAGTGCCCAGATCGACCTGGACTTCGGTGTTGCCAATATTGGTAACGATACCGGTAACCTTATCTCCTGTATTTAAAGTCTTGATGGACTGCTCGAGAAGCTCGGCAAAGTTCTCCTCCTGTACAGCCTCAACATTGATAATTTCGCTCATAGTCTTGTTGACCTCCTTTATAATCCACGCTGGCGTTGATGCACCAGCAGTGACTCCAACATCACTTACACCGCTAAAAAATCCGGGATCCAGTTCGCTGGCGTTGTCCACCAGAACAACCCGGTCGCAGTGCTCTCTACAGATCATTGCGAGACGGCCTGTGTTGGAGCTGTGGGTGTCACCTACAACGACCATGGCCTGACAAATCTTACTCAAATCTGCCGCTTCGCTCTGTCGAGATTCAGTTGCTTTACATATTGTATCAAAAATTTTCAAGTTAGTAAACTGTTTTTTTGCGATTTTCACGCACGATTTCCACAAAGATTCAGTGGAAGTCGTTTGGCAAACCATACAAATTATCAAATCTGGGGGTAATTGTGCATTTTTTGCCCAATTTTCTAACTTTTCGGGGCTTTCAAAAATTTCAAATTTTTCGCACCAACCGGCAATTCCCTCTACTTCCGGGTGGGTCGGCGTGCCGATAATGATTGGAAGCTGTCCATCTTCTGTAGCTTTGCTTACAATTCCGTGGATACGCTTCACAAAAGGACAGGTGGCATCAATGATCTCAACACCCATACTTTCCAATTCCCGGTAGATTGCTTTGGACACACCGTGGGAACGGATCACCACAGTATCTCCCGGCTGTGCCTGTGCAGGACTATCGATTACGCGAACGCCCATTTCTTCAAAGTGGTTCACAGCATGGCGGTTATGGATAATGGGACCCAGAGTCACCACACTTTTACCGGATTTGGCAGCTGCTTCCACCAATTCTACCGCCCGGTTTACGCCAAAACAGAAGCCGGCGCTTTTTGCAAGTGTTACGCTCATAGAGAAATCTTCTCCCCGATAATGCGCTTCATTTCCGCAACAACCTGAGGAATGTCCAGATTAGAAGTATCCAGAAGCACTGCATCTTTCGCTTGCTTCAGGGGCGCAATGGGGCGGTGGGTATCCTGATAATCACGTTGCTGAATATCCTTGAGTGTCTGGTTGAAATCGGCCTTCTGACCCTTGGCAATCAATTCGTCGGTTCGACGCTGTGCGCGCACTTCCGCAGAGGCGGTCAGGAAGATCTTAACCGTTGCCTTGGGCAGCACAACCGTACCGATATCGCGGCCATCCATAATCACGTTGTACTTCTTGGCTACGTCCCGCTGCATGTCCAGAAGCATATCACGGACAACCGCGTGTGCGGAGACCAAAGAGGCCTTCTGGGAAATATCCTGGGTACGGATCTCGTCAGACACATCCATACCGTTCATCAGCATGTGCTGTTTACCGTCTTCGTCGTACACAATATCAATGGTCAATTCATCAATGTAGCGCTCCACACCGTCTACGTCTTTGGGGCTGACACCCAAAAGATCCAGGAAATAGGCAACAGTACGGTAGATCGCGCCGGTATCCACATATTGGTATCCCAGCTCCTTTGCAAGTGCCTTTGCAATGGTGCTCTTTCCTGCACCGGCAGGACCATCAATCGCAATAGAATAATTCTTGGACATAGTAATTACCTCTTTTGAATTATTGATTTTCTCGTAATTTCATCAGTGCGGCTGCTTCACGGGCCGTCACTTCTTCAACGGAAATTCCCAGTTTTGCCGCAACTTGCTGGGGCTTCATGGGAACACCGCCTTCCAGACCATAGCGAAGCGTTATCAGTTCAGCGTCCTCTGCAGACAGAGAAGACAGCAGATCTGTGATCCGCTGGCGCATTTGGAAGTACACAGTATCCTCTACCGCCTGATCATCTTCCTCCGGAAGCTTCTCAGTTTCTTCCGGTGCTTTTGCGTGCTGGAGCAACCGGGCATTTTCCAGCATGTCTGCAATCACCTGTGTCTCTTCCGGTGTCATATGCAGCGCATCAGCAATTTCCTCCAGGGTGGGATTTCTGCCCAGTTCTGCCAAAAGCTTCTGATCGATATCCCGGTAGTCTTCCATCGCTTGACGCATTTTTTGTCCCAAGCCGGACTCTCTGGCCTGCACAACTGCCGCAAAAGCCATATACTGCCGGATATACCAATCGCAATATGCTTCCACATCACCGCTCTCATAAGTCTGCAGTGCCTGCCATAAGCCAAGGCTGCCTTCTTGAATGAGATCCAACAGCAGCACGCCGTTACCGGTAAA
>JAFYPO010000026.1 GCA_017547505.1 Oscillospiraceae bacterium
ATTCTGGGTGTACTGTACTTCCGCAAGAAGCAAAACACCACGCGGGAAATTGCGGAACTGTGTGATCGCTATACAGACCTCTCACCGGATCGCTGGGTGGCTGCTGCGGAAGATTTCGACCGGGTACGCAGAGAATACGAAGATACCGCCCGCAGCTATAATCAGGAAAAGACCGCTTTGGAGGAAGACACCCTCGCCCTTACCGGCAGCAAGCCCATGGCAGAGTACGCCAGAGAGCTGCGCCGCGACGAAGCTATGTGGGACACCCTCGCCGACGCACGTACCGCCGCGCAGCAGGCGGCTGTCTACGCAGAAGCCCTTTCTTCTGTGGTGAAAGAAGTTCCTGCGCCTGTGGCTGTCAGTGAACTGCGTTTGTCTGAAGAAATGACCGACGCCGCCATGCAGGAGGGTATTCGGGAGCAGAAAAATCTGGAGCAGCTGGTGGGTCAGTACATGGGTCAGATGGAGACCCTGGGCAGCGAAGAAGCCATTACCAAAGAGCTTGCACAGGTGCTGCGCAGACTGGAAAAATTGGAAGATTTCCAGCTTGCCGTACAGCTGGCAAAGGAAACCTTATCTTCCGCCGCCAGCGAATTGCAGCGCCGGTTTGCGCCCCGCATTGCCCAGAAAACAAAGGAACTCTTTGGGGAACTGACCGGCGGTCGGTACGATCAGCTGGTACTGGAACAGGACTTTGCGCTGCGCGTAGGCGCACAGGGTGAAACAACGCCCCAGGACGCCGCATGGCGCAGCGACGGTACGGTGGATCAGCTGTATCTGGCGCTCCGTCTTGCCGTTGCCGGAGAGCTGACCCCGGAAGCGCCCCTGGTACTGGACGATGCCCTGGTGCGATTTGACGACACCCGTCTGCAAGCCGCTTTGCAGATCCTGAAAAACGAGTCCACAGACAAGCAGGTGCTGCTGTTTACCTGCCAATCCAGAGAAGAACAGTTTGTATAAAGCGTTGCATATACACCGTATTTTATTCATAACCGCCGTCTTCGGACGGCGGTTGTTTTTTTGTCGCTTGCATTTGTCCGTAGCTAAACGCACTTTCTCTTGTGATAGTGTATAAATCCTGCCGTTCTTTCTTTCTGTATGTGTATAGTTTTTACAAACTATGGATATTTATTCACATTCGGTTGACTTTTTTCTATAATAGATGTATAATTCGGTGCATAACAAAGAATGCACTTTTTCAGGAGGTAACAACCATGAATAAAGATAACATCAAAAAAGTAGTTCTGGCCTACTCCGGTGGTCTGGACACTTCCATTATTATCCCTTGGCTGAAGGAAAATTACAACGACTGCGAAGTTATCGCTGTGGCCGGTAATGTGGGTCAGGCTGACGAACTGGACGGTCTGGAAGAAAAGGCTATCAAGACCGGCGCTTCTAAACTGTATGTGCTGGATCTTACCGACGAGTATGTGGACGATTTCATTATCCCCTGTGTGAAGGCCGGCGCGATTTACGAAGAGTACCTGCTGGGTACCAGTCACGCCCGTCCCTGCATTGCCAAGGGTTTGGTAGAGATCGCTCTGCA
This sequence comes from Oscillospiraceae bacterium, assembly GCA_017547505.1. GTDB lineage: Bacteria > Bacillota > Clostridia > Oscillospirales > Oscillospiraceae > Faecousia. Next base: position 1,547 of record JAFYPO010000026.1, read on the forward strand.
GGAAGGCGCTGATGCCATTGCACACGGCTGTACCGGCAAGGGCAACGATCAGGTGCGTTTCGAACTGGCTATCAAGCATTTTGCTCCCAACATGCCCATTATCGCCCCCTGGCGTGAGTGGAACATCAAGTCCCGGGAGGAAGAGATCGATTATGCAGAAGCCCACAACGTGCCTCTGAAGATCAATCGTGAAACCAACTACTCCAAGGATAAGAACCTGTGGCATTTGAGCCACGAGGGTCTGGATCTGGAAGACACCGGCAACGAGCCCCAGTATGAGAAGCCCGGTTTCCTGGAAATGGGTGTTTCTCCCCTCCAGGCACCCGATGTTCCCACCTATGTGACTTTGGATTTTGAAAAGGGTATCCCCACCGCGCTGAACGGTGATAAGATGAGCGCCAAAAACATCATTCTGAAGCTGAATGAACTGGGCGGTGCCAACGGTATCGGCATTCTGGACATCGTAGAAAACAGACTGGTAGGCATGAAGTGCCGCGGTGTTTACGAGACCCCCGGCGGCACAATTTTGTACAAGGCGCACAGTGTTCTGGAAAGCGTTTGCCTGGATAAGCTGACCTTGCATGAAAAGCAGAAACTGGCGATCACCTATGCAGAGCTGGTTTACAACGGTCAGTGGTTCACACCCCTGCGTGAGGCCCTGGCAGCCTTTGTGGATAAGACACAGGAAAACGTCACCGGTACTGTGAAGCTGAAGCTGTACAAGGGCAACATGATCAACGCCGGTGTTTGGAGCCCCTACACGCTGTACTCCGAGGAGATCGCAACCTTCGGTGAGAGCGACTACAACCAGGCTGATGCCACCGGCTTTATCAATCTGTATGGTTTGCCCATTCAGATCAAGGCTATGGTGGACGGCAAGTAAGCGCATTACACAGGACAAGCAAGACGGACACACTGTCCGCCCATTCCTGCTCTTTATAAGGAAGTGGCACTATGGCAAAAATGTGGGCCGGCAGAACCGACGGCCAGGTAGATAAACACGCGGACGATTTTAATTCCTCTATCCACTTTGACAGCCGAATGTTCCGGCAGGACATTCAGGGTTCAATGGCTCACGCCACAATGCTGGCTGCCAAGGGCATCATTGAAAAAGAGGATACAGACAAGATTCTTCAGGGTCTGGAAGAGATCCTTAGGGATCTGGAAAGTGGAACACTTCCCATTGACTTTGCCGCGGAAGATATCCATATGTTTATTGAGGCGGAACTGACAAAGCGCATCGGTGACGCAGGCAAAAAGCTACACACCGCCCGAAGTCGAAACGATCAGGTAGCTGTGGATATCCGCTTGTATCTGCGCGACGAGGCACAGGGTGTCACGGAAATGCTGCAAGCGCTTTTGAAAGCGATCCTTTCTCAGGCAGAGCAGCATAAAGAAACCATCATGCCCGGTTACACCCACCTGCAGCGGGCGCAACCCATTACCTTTGCCCATCATCTTCTGGCTTACGCTATGATGTTTACCCGGGATATGGGCCGCATTCAGGACGCAGTCAAGCGAATGAACTACAGCCCCTTGGGCTGTTGCGCGTTGGCAGGTACGACCTACAACACAGACCGGATGATGACGGCCTCTGCTCTGGGCTTTGACGGCATCTGTCTTAACAGTATCGACGGTGTTTCCGATCGGGACTTCTGTGTAGAGCTGCTCAGTGCTTTTGCAACGCTGATGATGCACCTGTCCCGATTCTCCGAGGAAGTGATCCTCTGGTCCAGCTGGGAATTCAAATTCATCGAACTGGACGATTCCTACACCACCGGTTCTTCCATTATGCCCCAGAAAAAGAATCCGGATATTGCGGAACTGGTGCGAGGCAAGACCGGCAGAGTTTACGGTGACCTGATGGGTATGCTGACAGTGCTCAAAGGCATCCCCCTAGCATATAACAAAGATATGCAGGAGGATAAAGAGTCCATCTTTGATGCCATTGACACGGTAAAGCAATGCCTCACCGTCTTCCCCCCTATGATCGCCACTATGAAGGCGATCCCGGAAAATATGCTCCGTGCGGCGCAGAAAGGCTTTATTAACGCAACAGACCTGGCAGACTATTTGGCAAAGAAAGGTATCCCCTTCCGCGCCGCTTATAAAACTGTGGGTCAGATCGTCGCCTACTGCATCGCAAACAACACGGTTTTGGAGGAGCTTCCCCTTAGTGTATATCAATCCTTTGAACCACAGTTTGAGGAAGATATTTATGATGCCATTGATCTTAAAAACTGCGTAGAGACTCGTATCTCTGCCGGTGGCACCAATCAGGCATCTGCAGAAGAACAAATCAAATATATTAAACAATTTATTTAGGAGGAACACAAAATGAAAAAGATGATTGCATTGGCCCTGGCTTTGGTACTGTGCCTGGCACTGGCAGCTTGCGGTTCGGAAGAGGCTGGCGCTAAGATCGCGGCTCAGAAGGGTACTACCAGCTTTATGTATGCTGAGGTCCTGAACAACGTTAAAACCGTTTCCTACGACACCTTCGCACTGGCTGCTAAGGACATGCTCAACGGCAACGCAGACTACCTGTTTGTTGACAAGACCACCGCTAAGGCTCTGGCTAAGGAAATCGAGGGTCTGAAGATTATTGAGATCTCCCTGTCCAGTGAAAACTACGGCATTGGCATCGACAAGAATCAGGCAGACCTGAAGACTAAGATCGACAGCATTCTGGTTGAGAAGGCTGCTGAGATCAACGCCATCAAGGAAAAATACATGAACGGCGAAGAAGACAAGTACGTAGGCATCACCTCCGGCACTAAGGACGGCAGCAAGGCCGCTGAACAGTTGGTCGTTGCCACCAACGCCGAGTTTGCTCCCTGGGAGTACAAGGAAGGCAATCAGTATTACGGCATCGACATGGAGATCGCTCAGCTGATCGCTAACGAGCTGGGTCTGGAGCTGGTCATTGACGATATGGAGTTTGACGCAGTGGTGGGCGCTGTTGGCAAACAGAATGTGGACATCGCTATGTCCGGTATCACCATCACCACCGAGCGCATGGGCGTTATCAACTTCTCCGAGCCCTACTACACCGAGTCCATCGTTTGCGTAGTTAAGGACAGCAACACCGAGTTGGATTCCGCCGGCACTGTTGTGGACATGCTGAACGTCATCTGCAAGAAGTAATCTAAGTAAATAGAAAAGGTAAGTGAAGGCTTAGTGAAAGCGCTAAGCCTTCACTTTGGTTAAGAATATGGATATAACACAAATGTGGAATGAATTTATTAAGCAGTTTATCACCCTGAAAGGCTACGTAAATGTCCTAAACGGCGTGTGGGCCACACTGCAAATTGCCGTTTTCGGCTTGTTGATCGGTATTGTAATCGGCACCATCATCGCAGTGATCCGGGTGATGCCCAAGTATAAGCTGCTGCCAAGAATTTTGGACAAGATCTGTGTCTGCTATATCGCACTGTTTCGTGGCACCCCTATGGTGGTGCAGCTGCTGATCGGCTATTGGGTTTTATTGCCTGCCTTAGGTATTACCGTTGATTCCGGCGTCCCGGTTGCGGTTATCGTTTTCGGCTTGAACAGCGGTGCTTATGTCAGCGAAATTATGCGCAGCGGTATCCAATCTGTGGACATAGGACAGATGGAAGCCGGTCGAGCCGTCGGTCTGACCTATGCCACCACTATGCTGAAGATCGTAGTACCGCAGGCTATCAAGAACATCCTGCCCACCCTGGGTAATGAGTTCATCGTGCTGATTAAAGAGACCTCTATCGTCAGCTTTATTGCGGTAACAGACCTTTATAAATCCTTCAAGCAATTGGGCGATCCCACCTACGATTACACCATGCCCTATCTGATGCTGGCCCTGACCTATTTGATAATGGTGCTGCTGATTTCCTGGGGTGTGAAATTGCTGGAAGCAAAAATGAAGAAGAGTGAAAGATAATATGGAAAAACAGTTAGTTTTATCAGTTAAAAAATTGACCAAGCAGTTTGGTGACACGCAAGTGCTCAAGGGTATCGACCTGGATGTTTACGAGGGTGATGTTGTGGCTATTATCGGCCCCTCCGGCTGCGGAAAGTCCACCTTCCTGCGTTGCGTCAACTGTCTGGAGGATCCTTCCGGCGGCTCTATTATGTTTGACGGTGAGGATCTGGCAGATATGAAGGTGGATATCAATATCCACCGTCAGAAGATCGGCATGGTGTTTCAGCAGTTTAATCTGTTCAACAATCTGTCCGTGCTGGATAACATCACTCTGGCACCTGTAACGGTTGCCAGAAAGACAAGAAGAAGTCTGCGGCGCAAGAACTTCTTTATCCGTATCAGCAATTTGTTCAAAAAGGACAAAACGCCTCTCTGGGATCTCGGAAAGAGCATTTCCCAGGTAAAGGCTGAGGCTGAACAGCGGGCAATGGAGCTGCTGAGGACCATTGGTCTAGAGGAAAAGGCAGCAGCATTTCCCTCCCAGATCTCCGGCGGTCAGAAACAGCGTGTTGCCATTGTCCGGGCTCTGGCTATGAATCCAAGGGTAATTCTGTTTGACGAGCCTACCTCTGCCCTCGACCCGGAAATGGTGGGCGAAGTTCTGGATGTTATGAAGGACCTGGCAAATGCCGGTATGACTATGGTGGTAGTCACCCACGAAATGGGCTTTGCACGAGAGGTGTCCAATCGGGTGATCTTCGTTGATGACGGAGTCATAGCCGAAGAAGGCGCGCCTGAAGAGTTCTTCGGAAACCCCAAGAGTGAGCGTCTGCAAAGCTTCCTGTCGAAGGTTCTGTGAGGTGCGCTATGAAAGGTAAAAATTTTCTGAAACTTCTGGACCTTACTTCCGCAGAAATGACCGCGCTTTTGGCGCTGTCTGCCGACTTAAAAGCCAAAAAGAAGGCAGGTATCCCCCATCGTCTGTGCGAAGGCAAAAACGTGGTGTTGCTGTTTGAAAAGGACAGCACCCGCACCCGATGCGCTTTTGAGGTTGCCGCCTCTGATCTGGGTATGGGCTGCACTTACCTGGGTCCTACCGGTTCCCAGATGGGCAAGAAAGAGTCCATTGCCGATACCGCCCGGGTTCTGGGCAGAATGTATGACGGCATCGAGTACCGGGGCTTTGGGCAGCAGATTGTGGAGGACCTGGGCAAGTATGCCGGTGTTCCTGTCTGGAACGGCTTGACAAATGAGTTCCACCCCACCCAGATTTTGGCAGACTTCCTCACAATTCAGGAGCATTTTGGCGAACTAAAGGGTAAAAAGTTGGTATACATGGGTGACGCCCGGTTCAATATGGGCAACTCCTTAATGGTCGGCTGCGCCAAAATGGGTATGCATTTTGTGGCCTGCGCTCCGGAAAAGTATTTCCCGGAGAAAGCCTTGATTGAAACCTGTCAGGCCATTGCCAAGGAAACCGGCGCTACTTTGGAATTTATCACCGAGCCAACAGAAGCGGTTAAAAATGCCCATGTGATCTACACCGATGTGTGGGTTTCCATGGGTGAACCGGACAGCGTATGGGAAGAAAGAATTTCCGAACTGACCCCCTATCGTGTTACCGCGCAGCTCATGACGGCTGCCGGAGAGCAGTGCAAGTTCATGCACTGCTTGCCTGCCTTCCATGATCTGAACACAGCAATCGGCAAGGACATATTCCAAAAGTTCGGCATTGATTGCATGGAGGTTACGGACGAGGTGTTCGAAAGCGACGCTTCCATCGTCTTTGACGAAGCGGAAAATCGCATGCACACCATTAAGGCCGTCATGGCCGCCACCTTGGCCTAAGCTATTCCCCAATATCATTCAGCAGAAAAATTGTGTCATTCTGAGCCTGCAAAGCAGGCGTGAGAATCCGTTCTCCAAAGGGTCTTACGGATTGCCGCGCCCCTTTGGGGCTCGCAATGACATTGCTGCTGAATGATATTGGGGTTTCTTCATTGACGGAAGTCGGTAATTTTGTTATAGTAGCAAAAGAAACCGCAAGGAGGGTTGTCTGTGGCGAAAAACTTAAATATGACCAGGGGCAATCCCATGAAGCTGCTGTTCTTCTTTTCTCTGCCTCTGATGTTTGGCAACATATTCCAGCAGCTTTATACCGTTGTAGACACCGCCATCGTAGGTCGGGGTGTCGGCATGACCGCTTTGGCTGCCCTGGGTACGGTGGACTGGCTGAACTGGATGTTTTTGGGTATTGCACAAGGCTTTACCAGCGGTTTTGCCGTGCGGATTTCCCAAAATTTCGGAAGGAACAACCATCGCGGTATGCAGAAAGCAGCAGGACAATCTGCATTTTTATCTGCAGCCATTGCCCTTTTGGTTGTAATTTTGGGACAGCTGCTTCTGCCGGTATTTTTGATGGCTATGCAAGTACCCATGGATCTGCGACCTATGGGTACGCAATATATGCGGATCATGCTGGCAGGCTTCCCGGCTGTGATGTTCTTCAATTACTGCGCTTCTCTGCTCCGTGCGGTGGGCAACAGCAAGACGCCGCTGATTGCCATGATCACCGCGTCTTTTGTAAATATTGTACTGGACATTCTCTTTGTCTTCTCCTTCCGATGGGGCATCGCCGGTGCGGCGGTTGCCACCGTTATCGCCCAATGTCTATCCGGTGCTGTTTGCGCATGGAAGGTCGTCAGGACACCTGAATTGCATTTCCATAAGGAAGATTGGAAGCCGGAAATTCCCCTCTGTAAAGATCTTTTGGCAATCGGCGCCCCTGTGGCCGCCAAGAATGTGATCATCGCCCTGGGCGGCATGGTGGTGCAGTCCATTGTTAACGGTTTCTCCCTGGCCTTCATCGCCGGCTTTACCTCCACCAACAAGCTCTACGGTCTTCTGGAGATCGCCGCCACCAGCTACGGCTATGCTGTAACTACCTATGTGGGGCAGAATTACGGCGCTATGGATCTCGACCGGGTAAAAAAAGGCATGCGCGCAGCTACCATATTGGCTGTTGTCACCTCTTTGATCATTGCAACGATCATGTTCGTATTCGGCCGACCGATCACCATGCTGTTTATCTCCCGGGAAGACCCGGTCATGGCTGTAGATGCAGGCAATATCGCCTACTGGTATCTATGCGCCATGAGTGTGTCCCTGCCGGTACTGTATCTTCTGTATGTGTATCAATCCGGTTTGCAGGGCATGGGCAATACGGTTGTTCCCATGGTCTCCGGTATTCTGGAATTCTTCTTGCGTGTTTCCCTTTCTATTACCATTGCCCTGACCGGTTTCCAGTACGGCATTTTCGGTGCGGAAGTCTCCGCCTGGTGGGGCGCGGCCATTTTCCTGATGATCAGCTACTTCCACCATTATAACAAAGTAAAAAAGAAGCACTCTCTATGAGAGTGCTTCTTCTCTTTTAATTTTCGTCCGGGAAAACATAGCGAGCCTTGTACTTGGCAAACTGCTTTGCAAAAGCTGCGCTTTCTTCCAGTTCGCCAGCCTTCAGGGCATTGAGGTACTCGTGGGCCTCCAGCTTGCCCTCTGCCACCTGCAAGGTCTCCACTGCCACATTGGAGCAATGGTCAGCTGTTCTCTCGAAAGCGGTCAGCAGATCGTCCAGCACGAAGCCATATTCCACAGTACACAGACCTTCTCTCAGGCGGCGTACATGGCGGGACTTGATCTCGCGCACCAAAGAGTCGATAACCTGCTCCCGGGGCTCCACCTTCTTAGCTTCATCATAGTCGAAATTCTGATAGGTGGTCACGGTGCGATCCACGATTTCGGAAATGGCATGCATCAGCACGTCCAGCTCTGCGTTTGCCTGCTGGGAGAACTTGATATCTTTATTATGCATCTCCCGGGCAGCCTTAGCAACGGTCATAGCATGGTCGCCGATTCTTTCGATATCGGCAATACTGTAAAGGAGGGTATTTAGAATCCGATTCTCCTCCACAGCCAACGGCTCATTGGACAGCTTCAAAAGATAAGAGCCAATTGCATCTTCATAGTGGTCGGTCTTGTCTTCCAGTGCCTTGACTTCGTCAAAGACCTTGGCATCATACTGTTTCACCAGACCCATGGCCAATTCCATAGCCTTACGGGCATCTTCCACCATGATGCCGGCGATCTCATGGGTGCGCTGTACAGCCACAGCGGGAGTTGCCAGCAACAGCTCGTCCAGCAAAACTTCTTTTTCTTCTTCCTTGGCGTCGGGGATCAACTTGCAGACAGCCTTGATCATCAGATGTCTTGCAGGAATCAGTACCAAAGTAACTGCCACATTGTAAGCGGTGTGGATAATAGCGATATCCACAGCATTCGTATCGTTAGCAAGGAATTTCCAATCAACAAACAATTCCAAGCCGTAGAAGATCACAGTAAACAGGACTGCGCCAACCACCTTGTTCAGCAGGTGCAAGGTAGCGGCACGACGGGCATTGCGACTGGCGCCCACAGCGCCCAGCATAGCGGTGATGCACGTGCCGATGTTCTGACCCAAAATAATCGGAATTGCCGAGCCAAAAGGCACCGTGCCGGCGATAGTCAAGCCTTGCAGGATACCAATAGATGCAGAAGAGGATTGGATAATTGCGGTCAGCACTGCGCCGAAGAGAATACCCAAAATGGGGTTGGAGAAGGAAATCATCAACTTGGCAAACCAAGGCTCTTTTTCAAGGAAGCCCATGGATTCGCCCATCAGTTTCATACCGGTCATGAGTGCCATGAAGCCGAGGCAGATGGTGCCGATGTTTTTGTTCTTCTCGCCTTTGATGAACATGAACAAGATAATGCCGACCACACCAATAATGGGTGCCAGGGTATCCGGCTTAAACAGCTGGATAATAAAGCTGTCGCCTTTCAGGCCACTCAGGGACAAAATCCAGCCGGTGACTGTTGTACCGATGTTGGAGCCCAGAATGACACTTACCGCTTGCTGCAGGCTCATGATACCGGAGTTGACGAAGCCTACCACCATGACGGTGGTTGCGGAAGAGGACTGGATAACAGCTGTAACAGCCAGGCCCAGGATACAGCCCTTCCAAACCGTAGAGCTCATTTTTGCCAGGACAGTCTGGAGCTTACCGCCGGCGGTACGCTGCAAGGCCTTGCCCATAATGTCCATGCCAAACAGGAACAGCGCAAGTCCACCCAAAAGCAGGATCACTTGCAGAATATAGTCTGTTGCATTCATTTTCCATTCTCCTTTTTCTGTAAAAATGATAGCGCACTATAATCTTTTGTTATCTTATAGTTCTTTTATAACAAATTATAAGCAATTTGTAAAGTTGTTATACTGTACAAAAAGCACCCGAAAATTCTTCGGGTGCTTTTGGCTTATATTTGGTCGATCATCAGGCCGGCATGTTCCAGAACAAAGTCCGGTTTTTCCGGGGAAGCGTCCAAGATTTCTTTTGTGGTTTCGCCGCTCATGACCAGGACGGTCACCGTGCCGGCATTGATACCGCTCTTGATGTCGGTATAAATACGGTCGCCGATCACTACGGTCTGCTCTTTGGCATAGCCGGTACGCTCCATAGCCAGCTGGGGCATCAGCGCTTCCGGCTTGCCGATCACCACAGGCCGCTTGCCGGTAGCGTTATAGATCATATCGCACACGCTGCCGCAATCCGGCACACTGCCAAACTCTGTGGGGCAGACGTAATCGGGATTGGTGGCAATATAGGGCAGCTCCCGGGTACACAGCAGGAAAGACACATCGTGAAGCTTCTTGAAGTTCAGCTCCGTATCGAAGCCCATGACAATACACTCCACCGCATCAAGGTCCTCGGTGATTGTAAATCCGTGGCTGCGCAACTCGGTCTTCAAAGACTCTGTGCCACACACATAGAGTTTCTTGCCCGCGTGGTGGTTCTGCAGATAATAGGCAGTTGCCTGAGAAGATGTGATGAACTCTTCCTCTGTGGCAGGAATCCCCAGTTTTGCCAGCTTCTCGATATAGGCCTTGACGCTCTTGGAAGAGTTGTTGGTCATAAACATATACCGTGCGCCTTTGGCCTTGATTTTCTCCAGCAAATCGATGGTAAACGCAAACAGCCGGTCACCCAGATACAGGGTGCCGTCCATATCAAACAGAAACAGCTTCAGGTCTTTCATGGAAGATGTCATAAAGTTTCTCCTTATTTTACAGCCTTGGTGGCAATAATATCCGCACCGAACACATCTTGCAGCAGCACATCACCAATCTCCACAGGCGCGGTCACAAGAGTGTTTTTCAGCACTTCCATCACACGGAATATATCGTCCTTCTTCACAGCAACAGCGGTTTTCACGCTGACCATGGTGTCCCGACGGTTGGAGACCCGGAGAACGGAAGTGACGGTTCTTACAGGGCAAAGACACTCCTGCGTGCCGTATTCCGCACCTTTGGAGCAGGCATTACCGGTCACATTGGCGTTGCCGTTTTCCAGTTCCACGGTCAAAGAGCAGCCACGAGGGCAGATGATACAAGTCAAATTTCTTTTCATGCCATTTCCTCCAGACATACCGTGATCGTACCGGTACATGCAGCAAGCTTGTCTGCCTTCACGGTGATCTTTTCCATCTCACCGGGTGCAGTCTTCAGCTTCACTGCCTTGGCGATGACTGCATCGCCAATTTTTACCACCAGGCGCACTTTGCCTGTGGGGGCGGCCACACGCATGAAAAGGGATACATCGTGGCCACAATCGGTATGTACCATCTGGGGCAGCACATAGCGGACACCGCCTTCTGCCCGGACGGAAATGGTTTTATTTGCATTCAGTTCGCCTTTTACAAAGGCGGCAGCGCCACAGCCTGCGATCTCCGCTTCATCGGAAACATAGTCCACCAGGTCATGGACATGGAGCACATTGCCGCAGGCAAAAATGCCGGGGACTTTGGTCTGGCGATTCTCGTCCACCTCTGCACCGTTGGTAAGCGCGCTGATTGCAATGCCGGCGCACTTGGTCAGTTCATTTTCGGGGATCAGACCCACAGAGAGCAGCAAGGTATCGCAGGGAATGTAGCGCTTGGTTTCTTCCATTACCCGGCGGTTTGCGTCCACCCGGGCAATGGTAACGCCCTCCAGGCGTCCCTTGCCGTGTATTTCAGCAACGGTGGTAGACAGGTACAGAGGAATATCAAAATCCTCCAAACACTGGACGATGTTCCGGGTCAGACCGCCGGAATAAGGCATCAGCTCGCAGACGGCTTCCACCTTAGCGCCTTCCAGGGACAGTCTTCTGGCCATAATGAGCCCGATATCACCGGAGCCTAAAATTACAGCGCGCTTGCCCACCATATAGCCTTCGCAGTTAATAAGCTTCTGGGCCGTACCGGCGCTGTAGATACCGGCGGGGCGGGTACCGCAGATATTCAGTGCGCCGCGGCTTCTCTCCCGGCAGCCCATGGCCAAGATCACAGCCTTTGCCTGGAATTTCAGAAGTCCCTCACGGCTCTGGACGGTGACGATCTTATCCGCGGTCACATTGGTGACCGCGGCTTCATAGTAGACCTTGATGTTCCGCTCCGCCACCTGCTGTGCATAGCGGGCCGCATATTCGGGGCCGGTCAGTTCCTCGCCCAGTTTGTGCAGGCCGAAGCCGTTGTGGATACACTGACGTAAAATGCCGCCCAGGTCTTCCTCTCTGTCCAGCACAGCAATATTCTTTACACCGCTGTCATAGGCGGCAACGGCTGCTGCCATACCGGCAGGTCCGCCGCCTATGACTATAATATCATATTGTGTCATATTTTTCCACCCCTTACAGTTTGCCAATTACCATATGGGAACCTGCTCCGTTTTTGGTAACTTCTTCTTTGGCGATCCCCAGTTCCTCTGCGATCAGTTTCATCACATATGGACCGCAGAAACCGCCCTGGCAGCGACCCATGCCGGATCTGGTGCGGCGCTTTACACCGTCCATATCACGGGCAGGGGGATTGGTGCGAAGAGCATAGCGGATCTCGCCCTCGCTGACACCCTCGCAGCGGCAGACGATCTTGCCGTATTCCGGGTGCTGCTTGATATAGGCGTCCTTCTCCTCGTCGGTCATGGAACGAAAGGCATGGGGATTTTCCCGGTTGCCGTTAAAGGTTTTGTTTTCGGAAAGTTCCACCCCGGCATTCTTCAAAAGCTCCGCCACATACTCGGCGATGGCCACACAGGCGGTCAAGCCTGGAGAGTCGATAGCGGCCACATTCAAAAGATTTTCGCACTTTTCGCTGAAGCCGATGATAAAATCGCCGTTCTTTTCAGAGGAACGAACACCGGTAAAGGAGGTGATCACATTCCGAAGCTGCACAGAAGGAACACTCTTTGCAGAAAGCTTGGTCACCATATCGATACCGGCCTGGGTAATTGCCTTCTCTTCGGGGTCTGCCACCACACCGGCGGTAGGGCCGGTAAGCAAGTTGCCGTCCACAGTGGGAGAAACCAGAATGCCCTTCCCCTCTTTGGAAGGACACTGGAAAATGGTATGGCTGACCCGCTGACCCTCGGTCTTATCCAGCAGCAGGTATTCGCCGCCACGGGGAATAATCGTGAAGCTGTCGTCGCCGCACAGCTTTGCCACCTTGTCAGAGCCGCAGCCGGCACAGTTAATAAGATAGTTTGCGGTCACGGTTTCGCCATTGGCAGAAGTAACCTGAAACAGACCGTTTTCTTTTTCCACCTTTGCAAGCGCAAAGTTCAAAAAAAGCTTTGCGCCGTTATCCATAGCATTGCCCACAGCGGCAATGGTCAGATCGTAAGGACAGACGATACCGGCGTTTCGCACCCACAGAACAGAGGCGATCTCCCCAGAGAGGTTCGGCTCAATTTCTCTTGCCTCGTCGCCGGTCAAAGTTTTCATGTTGGGAATATTGTTCTTAAGCCCCCGTTCATAGAGTTCCTGCACGGTCTTATCCTCTTCAGCGCTGAAGGCGCAGACCATAGAGCCGTTACGGAGAATGGGTACATGGAGCTGCTTGGCTGTTGCAAACAGTTTCTCCACACCGAGCGTATTCATTTTTGCCTTCAAGGTGTCGGGTTCGGGGTCATAACCGCCGTGGACGATACCGCTGTTTGCCTTGGACGCGCCGCAGGCAACATCGTTTTCCTTCTCCAAAATGCACAGGGAGAGATTGTACTTGGTCAGTTCTCTTGCTACCATGCCGCCGATGACTCCGCCACCGACAATCGCCACATCATAGATCATAGAAAAATCTCCTTTTAATAAAAAAGAGAAGCCGAAAACGGGCAGTATTCCCTACTGCCATCGTCTTCCGCTTCTCTAACACTCTCGGAATGGGGTATTTACTTTAATCGTACCACAGTTCTTCCTTACCGGTAGACACAGCAAGCGCGCCCAGCTTCAACGCTGTGGTAACCTCCTGCCGGGTCTCTACCAAGCCGCCTGCAATCAGAGGAATGGTTCCGCCGGAGAACCGCTGAATGATCTTGCCGATCACGCCGGGCATGATCTCCATAATATCCGGTTTGGTAGCCGCCAGTACGTCGTCAATGCTGTTCACACCGTGGGAGTCGTAGGCGAAGAAACGCTGAATCGTTACAAGACCCTGTTCCTTGGCAAACTTGATCAGGTTGCTGCGGGTACTGATAATGCCGTCCGCGCCGCAGGCTGCCAGAAACTTAATGCCGCTCTTATCCTTACCGATACCATCGGCAAGGTCGATATGGATCAGAATGTACTTGCCGGCTTCCTTTGCTGCCTTGATTCGCTGCTCAATGGTAGCAATATCGCAGCCCAGCAGAAAAATCACATCAACAGGCGCTTGCAAAGCCTTATCAAACAAGCGGTCTCGCACCGCTGCAATAACAGGGGTCTCTTCCAGACTTTTCATCAGTTCCAACACGATCATCGTCCCTTTCTTTATACGAAAAAAAGCAAAAGAATCCCTATCCGGGAATTCTTTTGCTTTACTCTCAATCTCTATGGCTCATTATATAGAAACCATTTCCTGTTGTCAATAAGAAAAAGCACCGGAAATTGCTTTTTCTTATACCGCTTCTTCTACGATGACAAAGCCGTCCACCAGGTTGGCTTCCACCAGCTGTCCGGGGATCTCTACGGTGCGGTCCATGAGGTCTGTTAGGATCACGCAGCCGTCCTTACATTCCAGACGCATGACATTGCGCATAACAATGGCAGACTCTTCCTTTTTATTCTTATAAACAGTAGAAAGGCACATAGTATTCTCTCCTTACTTCAGGCTGGCCAGCACGGTGGAAAGGCGCAGGTTGCCTTTTTCAAAGTCGGAAACCGCAGCCATGACCTGCTCATAAGCAATCCGGTTGCCGATCTTTTCCAGCTGAGCAGCCAGATCGGCCAGTTCTCTTGCATGGGCAGCATTGTGGCCTACCATATACTGCATCAGGGCCATCAGTTCCTCCATGGGGGTATGCTGGCAACCGCCACCGCAGCCACCGCATTCGTGGCCGTGCTCATGGCAATGTTCGTGATTGTGTTCGTGGCCATGCTCGTGGCAATGGCAATGTTCATGGTCATGGTCATGGTGATGATGGTCGTGCATAATCATTCTCCTTCATTTTTCTTTTATTATAACAGCAGAAGCTTGCCTTGTCAAAGGCTTGCGTATACGTCCTCTTCAAAATGAGCGGCGGTCACAGCGCCGGAGCCACCGTCTTTGCGGGAATTTTTCATGTAGATAGCAACGATGCCGTTTGTGGGATCCACCCAGAAATGGGTGCCGTAAGCGCCGCTCCAGCCGTAAGAGCCTTTGGGCAGGCGATTGTTCTCCCCTACCACCCGGACGCCACACCCGAAGGGCGGCAGGTGCACTGTGGTCATGGTCTTCACCGCTTCGGGAGAAAGGATGTTGCCGCCGTTATGAAGCAGCATCTGGGAAAATTTTACATAGTCTGCCAAGGAGGAAACCAGTCCCGCACCGCCTAAAGGATTGGTGACGGGGTAGCTCTCAAAGATGCAACCGGGAACGGTATCGTCCATAGGCGCAAGCCTTGCCCATTGCTCACGGGTGGGCAGGAAGGTGGTATCCGTCATGCCAAGAGGAATGAAAATCTCTCTTTCAGCGAAGGTGGCGAAATCTACACCGCTCACCTTTTCCACAATGGCCGTTAAAAGCGCAAAGGCCGCCAGGGGGCTATACTGCGCGCAGGTGCCGGGGTCATAGTCGAAAGGCACAGAAGCGATATAGTCTACCAAAAGGTTGGGATCTGCCCGGTATTCGTCGGTAATATGCTCTGCATAGTAGCTTTGGGAAAGACCGGAGGTATGGGACAGCAGATGAAGAATCTGCAAGTCCATGGGGAAACCGGGCAGGTATTTGATGACCGGGTCTTTCAGAGAAAGCCGCTTCCGGTCTGCCAGAATTAGCACCGCCACAGCCGTAACCGGCTTTGTCATAGATGCCAGGCGGAACAAGGTGTTCTCCGTTACATTACCAAAGTGGGCCTCATACAGGGTTTTTCCCCATTGGGACACATGAACGGAAGCGCCTTGGATGTGACCGGATGCCAGGTCTTCCTTTATTCTTTTTTCTACTGCGATCATAACCTCTCCTCCGCTTTGCGTCGGGAGCAAGCCCCCGCCCTACACTGTAAAATCGTCAAAAATTTCCTTTGCCACCCATTGATTCACTTCCGGTTTGAAGTGGATATTGTCTTCCTTGAAAATACCCTCGCCCATAATATTGGGGTCAAAGCCGGGATACCCCCGGGGATCAAAAGTAGTAACATTCTCTGCTTCGGCAAACCGTTCAAAGATGGCATTGATGGACTCCATGATCCGGGCTTTTGTGCCGGTGGGTTCTTCTGCCATGCGGTCCTTGGCTACGATCTTATGGAATACGATATTGGGATCACCCAAGGTCTTGTTCAGATCGTCCACCATTCTTTGGTAGGTGCTTTGCAGGTCGATAGTAGGATCTTCGAACACAGCAGCCATATCCTGCTCGCCGCCCCGCCAATGGACATAGGCCTGATCAAAATCGCCCAAATCCGCTTTTACCAAAGACAGAATGTGCATGGTAAAGGGGTACAAAGAGATATTGACCTTGCTAAGCGTACCGGGAATCAAGATGGGTTCCCGGTCGGGGTGCCACATAAACTGGGGAGCAACGCCTTGTGCGCCGATGGCGATCTGCACGATATAGAGGTCGGGCAAATTCTTCCCTGCGTCCACTGCTTCCTGCCAGTATTTGGCAAGGCAGTTGGCAAGAGAATAGGTATGATCCTGGGTCTCGCCCAGATTCATGCCGTCGGAGGTATAGCCGGACCAGGTGAGTTTCTCCAGGTCCAGTTTCTGATTGTCCTTACGGTGCAGACCGAATACGTTTTTCATGGGAGTTAGGATCTTGTCTTCCTCTGCCATAGGCACAGCATGGCCTACTGCATTGGACTGACCCAGCAGCACAAACAGTGCTTTCTGATTCATAGGGTTTCCTCCTGCAAAAATCGTTTCTTCCAGGGTTTGATACAAATAAGGCAAATCACGGTACCTACCGCTGCAACCGCTGTCCAGCAGGTAAGCGTCGCGTTCCAGCCTGCTTTTTCCGACAGCAGCGCGATACCGTAAGTGGAAGCGGCGCTGCCAATATAAGTGCAGGTATTCAGCACACCGGAGGCGGTGGACACGTTGCCACTTTTGGCAAAATACGGCGGCAGCATCTGAATCAGCAGCAGGTTCACGCCATGCATACAGCCGGTGAGCAGTGCAGAAAACACCACAGAGAACGCCGCGCTTTTACCGGTAAGGAGCAACACCCCCAATGCACTCAGCGCGCCGCAGCCAAAAAACAGCGCTGCGCAGGTAATCGGGTTTTTCACATATTTGCGGTACAATCCTGCAGACAGCCAGAAGCTGCCGATGCTGAATATGGGCAGCACCACACCGGTGAGAATAGAAACCTCACTGGAAAAGTTATAAGTCTCGGCAATATAGGAGGGCATCCAGGTGGTCACGCCGTCCCGGAGCATACCCTGGAGCAAAATTGCAACCATAATAAAGAGCATCACAGGGCAGAACAGGCCGCTGCCGGACTTCTTTTCTTCCTTTTTTCTGGCAGGCTGGGGCGGGATCTCATAGGAATACCGATTCCAAACGAGCAACATCAGCAAACCCAACGCACCGCAAAGAAGAAACATAGACCGCCAGCCGGAAAGCAGGATCATCACCGGGGACAGCAAGTACACCAAAATCGTACCGAAGCTGCTGCCCCATGCCACTTTGGTGGAAACCGCCTTATAGTCCTCCGGTGACAGCAACACCGTCATCAGGCGCACCAGGGGCGGCCACATAAAGCTTTGGGCAAAGCCGTTGACGCACCATACCGCTGTCATCTGCCAGGGCTTTTGGCAGACCGCCATGAGAAGGTTCATGGCTACCGTCACCACAAAGCCTATGGAAATCAGCTTTTTGGGAGAGACCTTGTCACCAATGATACCACTAACGATCTGGCCGGCGCCGTAGGTGATAAAACTGCCGGTAACTGCCATAGACAAAAGGCTTTTGGCAAAACCGGTGTCCGCCACCATTTCTGTGATCATAGCGCCGTAATTGATTCGGGTGATATAGCTGATCATATAGGTCAGCGCAAACAGCCAGGTTAATCGGCCGATCTCTTTCTTTGCTGCAAGTTTCATACCTGCGACTTCCCTTCCCAGTCCTCCGGTGCTTCCACACCCAAAAGGGCGGTCACCGTGGGGGCAATATCTTTCAGGTTTACATAATCCAGTTCTTTTCCGGGTGCAAAAGGCTTGCCCAGGAAGAACATGGGAATGGTCATATCCTCCGGGATCTCCAGACCATGGGTGCGGTCATGGCCGCCGTGGTCGGCGGTGAGGATCACCGCGTAATCCTCCGGCAATGCAGACACGATTTGCTCTACATGCTCCCAGCAAAAAGCCACGGCTTCCAGATACTCCCGGCTCATGTAGCCGAATTTATGACCGGCATCGTCGGGATAGGCCATGTACAAAAACACAAAATCTGCATTGGGCAGTTCCGCCAATGCGCCTTGGGTGCTTTGCTTTACGCAATCCTCCCAAGGGACATATTTGACGCTGTGCAGCTGGGACACCGCCAAACTGCCGGGTCTTGCAATATCCCGCAATTGCTCCCAGGAATAAAACATACTGCACCGCTTTTTATTGCGGCTCAGCACCTCGCAGAGTCCCTCCACAGGGCGCACCTGGGGCATGTAGGTGTTGGTGGTCGTGCCATGGCGGGTGGGATCTACACTATGGAAAAGGGACATGTGGCAAGGCAGCGTCACAGGCGGTACCACACTGGTGCCTTGCATAGTATAAGACGCCTTTTTCTTCAGTTCCTGGGCAAAAGGAATGTTCTCCAGTGCGTCCGGCCGCATGCCGTCAATCAAAATCAGTAAAACTTTCATAACAACCTCAATAGGCCGGAAGCCAGATGGCTTCCGGCCTATCAGTTTATTTTTCCACAATCACAGCGGTGTGGTGATCCACATCGGTGCCGTTATGGTTGGTCAGGAACGAAATGTTGTTGGTGGTGGCAATATGGGGCTGGGTGATGCCGTCGTTATGGACAGCTGCCACATAGTGGTTGCCGAAGGGCTTGCCCTCGTACTCCACATACACAGGCTCGGACCAGTTCACCAGATCCTCAGAAAAGCGCAGCTGGGTGATGTCCTTCACATTCTTAATACCGGGGGTGTGGGAAGGAATGACCTGGCA
>JAFYPO010000027.1 GCA_017547505.1 Oscillospiraceae bacterium
CCCAACCCCGAGGCAGACAATTTCCTGGGCAAGCAGGAGGAATATCTGCCTGTGCTGGAAAGCATGGAGACAGAAGGTGTGGTGGTTGCGGATATGACCACCTATCACAAGAGCCTTCTGGCGCACAAGCGGTATTACGACATGACCGGCAACAATGTGAACCACCCCAACGACTTCCTGGCAAGAGCCTATGCCCAGCTGCTGTGGCAGACCGTTGTAGGTTACTAAGAACAACCCCCGCGGATTACTCCGCGGGGTTTTCTTTGTTGCAAAGGGTGTCGCAATATGGTAAAGTATAACAAAAGCGTGATCCTACTCCAAAAATAACAAGGAGGCTATTGCTATGTCTGTCGTATTCTCTCGTGAGGAAATTCTGAAAACTGTTGAGGAAAACAACTATCTTCCTGAAAATGCCAAGGACCATATGACAACAGAACAGTTCCGGGAACTTTACGGACCGGAAGCCCTGAAGAAATTTCCGAAGGGTAAAGAACTGCTGGAGTTCCTGTTTGGAACAAAGGAGCAAAACGAATTGAGTATGGCTTACTCTGTGGAGCACAAGTCCAACCTGACTTCGTACTTTGGTGTAGCAGCTGTCAACAACGATACCAACAAGATTCTAAACTGCAACGAAGATCACAAATGGCGGAAAAACAGAAAGTTTATTGATGAAGGGGAAGCGATCGAACTTGCTTCCGACATCAGAGATTCTGTGGTAGCCGTGGTTGAACAAATCGAAGAGAAAACCGATGCCTTGGAAGTTCTTGCGCTGCTAAAGGAGAAAAAACTCCCATATAATCAAGGTTGGCTGAGAAAATACCTTACGATCTTGTATCCGGATAAGTTTATGTTTATGTTAAGCGATGATTGGATTAGTAGAATCTTCATTCGACTGGATCTTACCCCCGGTAAGGATTGGTATGAGAGTTCCGATATTTTTTCCAAAAAGGCAGCGGAGTACGGCGTGGACTGCATCAACTTGTATCATGTTGTGTTTAAACTTGCTGTAGATCAGACACGCGCAGAGCTGCAAGAGCTGGGCCTTGATCCCAAGATATTGGGGACATCTGAAAAATTGTTGCTTACCACAAGAGATGCTCTCCAGAGGCTGAAGAATGACAAAAAGAAAAAACTGAAGACTGAAGAGGAAAAGGCACTGTTTGAAGAAGCTATGGCAATGGTAGAGGAATACTTATCTAAAAAGTTTGATTGGAACAACGAAAAGGGCGCAGCAAACAGTGCGCCTTCCAAAGAAGGGGAAACGTCTATGCCGGTGGTTAAGTATTCCAACAAATATTCGCCTGTCGTGATGATGTCCAAGAATACTATCTTCCGGGGTGCGCCCGGTACCGGCAAGTCCTATCTGGCAAAAGCCATTGCTGCGGATATTGTAAGCGACGGCAAAAAGACCAAGTATGACGAGCTTTCCCAAGAAGAGAAGCAGCAGACAGCATTTGTGCAGTTCCACCCCAGCTATGACTATTCCGACTTTGTGGAAGGTCTGCGCCCGGTGGTGGCGGCGGACGGCAGCATGGGCTTTAAGCTGCGCCCCGGCGTCTTCAAAGCCTTTGTGGAAAAAGCGCGGAAGGAAGAGAAGAAGAACTATGTGTTCATCATCGACGAGATCAATCGCGGTGAAATCTCCAAAATTTTGGGCGAGCTGTTCTTCTCCATCGAACCCGGTTACCGGGGTAAAAAGGGCGAGGTCAAGACCCAGTACCACAACATGCACGATGAGGACGAGGGCGACTTCTACATTCCGGAAAATGTGTACATTATCGGCACCATGAACGATATTGACCGTTCTGTGGATACCTTTGATTTTGCTATGCGCCGCAGATTCCGTTTTATTGAGATCGACGCCAATGCCCATGTGGACATGCTGGAGCAGCTGGGCAGCAAAAAGGACGAAGCAGTCCGGCGTATGAAGGCGCTGAACAAGGTGATCGAGAAGAAACTCAACAAGAATTACCAGATCGGCGCAGCCTACTTCCTGAAGCTGAAGCTGAAGGGTATGGACTTTGCACAGCTGTGGACAGACCATCTGGAGCCGCTGCTGCAGGAATATGTCAATGGCGCTTTTGACGAAACCGACCAGATGGAGAGTTTCCGTAAGGCATATCAGCTGGAGAACGAGACCGGAGAAGAAAACCATGAGAATGCAGGATAATTCCCAGCTGGATCGATCTTTGGTGGAGGCTCGGATACCCCAGCTTGCCAAAAAGCTTGCCAACAAGACCCTTGATAAACTGGAAAAAGAAGGCATTTTCGTTTTTCCGGAGGGTGCGCGGGACACGGAGGATCTGTCCGGTGACCAGATGGTGCTGCAATGGGTAAACGACACCTATTACACGGGAAATGTCATGGGTTTTCTGGGCTGCGGCAAGGAGCGGTTGACGATCTCCTCCCGCTTTTCCCAAGGGAAACAGGATTTCTTCCTGCAGTACATGCTGGACAAAGCCCTGGCTTGTCCCAATGTGTTTGACCTGGAAACCAATGCCAATGAAAGCAATCAGCTGATCTATATCCTGATGTTTATGTTCCCGACTTACCTGAAGTCGGCTATGCGGAAGGGCCTGTTCAAAAACTATGTACAGGTGCATTACAATGACGCCAATGTCAAGGGAACTATAAACATTGCAAGGCATATTCGGCAGAATACACCCTTTTTGGGCAAGGTGGCATATGACCAGCGGGAGCAGTCGCTGGACAATTACATGTCCCAGCTGATCCGCCATACCATTGAGTACATTAAGACCAAGCAAAGCGGCAGGCAGATTCTGGCAAGAGCGAAAGACGAAGTGGCGCGCGTTGTGGAAGCAACGCCCCGGTATAAGCTGCAGGATCGGCAGAAAGTGCTGAATGAGAATAAAAAGCACACTGTCCGCCATGCCTATTTCCGGGAATACCGCGCGCTGCAGCGGCTGTGCATTTTGATTTTGCAGCATCAAAAGCAGGAACTTGGCTCCGGCCTTACCCGGGTGTACGGTGTTCTGTTTGACGGTGCCTGGCTGTGGGAGGAGTATATTGCGTCCCTTGTGTCTACCCGGTTCTATCACCCCATGAACAAAGCCCACAAGGGCGCGCAGCAGCTGTTTTTCAATGAAACCAGAAAGGTGGGCCTTATCTATCCCGACTTTATCGGAAAAGATACGGAAAACCGGATCGTTGCAGATGCCAAATATAAGCCGATTGAAAATATCGGAAGGGACGATTATTTCCAGATGCTGGCCTATATGCTCCGCTTTGACGGCAAAAAGGGCGTGTACTTCTATCCTGAAAAAGGTGACACTCCGGATCTGCGCTTGTGGCTGAACAAAGGCTCGTCCTATGAAAACAATGTGGAGAAACGAGAGGATCTCTGCCTGATCAAGCACGGTCTGAAGATTCCCCAGGACGCGGATAGCTATAAGGAGTTCTCCCAAAAGATGAAGCTTGCGGAGGCAGAATTCCTGCAAATGCTGGAGACCCTTTCCTGAAAAAGCCGGATTTACAACCAAGACCCCCGCGGAGTACTCCGCGGGGGTTTGTATTACAGGGCGGCGATAAAGTCTTTCAGCTTTTGGGCGAGAATGGCATGACCGGCAACAATATGAGCAGCCCCACGGTTGTGTGGCGGTTTTTGTTGATTTCGGTGGAAAAGAAAGCTATAATATAGAAAAAGAATTGCTGTTGGGAGGGGAAGTTATGGAATGTCATGATTCCTGTTATTCCAAATATATACAGATCCTGCACGAAGAACTGCAGCCGGCTATGGGTTGCACGGAGCCCATCGCCATTGCTTATGCTGCGGCCAAGGTCCGAGAAACTTTGGGCGCTTTGCCGGAACAGCTGATAGTTGCGGTCAGCGGAAATATCATTAAGAATGTGAAAAGCGTAGTGATTCCCCATACCGGTGGCTTGCGGGGTATTCCTGCGGCGGTTGCTGTGGGTGTGGTGGCCGGTGACCCGGCGGGCGAGTTGGAAGTGATCGCCCATGTGACCGAGGATCAGATCCGCGCTACAGAAAACTATTTACAGGCAACACCCATTGAGGTGCGTTATGCGGAAACGCCTCATATCTTTGACATTCAGATCACAGCAATCAAAGGGGAGGATTCCGCCTTTGTGCGCATTGTGGATTATCACACCAACATCGCCTGTATCCGGCGCAACGGAAAGACACTGTTTGAAAAGGAATGTGAGACTAAGGAAGCTGGTTTGACTGACCGCAATTGTCTTTCTGTGGAAGGGATCGTTGCCTTTGCCGATTGTGTGGATTTGGCCGATGTCCGGGAGGTTTTGCAACGGCAGATCGCCTACAATATGGCCATCGCAGAAGAAGGTCTGCGGGGAAATTATGGTGCCAATATCGGAAAGGTCACCCTGCTGCACAGAGAAAATGACATCAACTACAAAATGCGCGCATGGGCAGCTGCCGCCAGCGATGCCAGAATGAATGGTTGCGAGTTGCCGGTGGTGATCAATTCCGGCAGCGGCAATCAGGGCATTACCGCCAGCGTACCGGTGATCGTGTACGCCAGAGAAATGAAGAAAACAGAAGACGAATTGCTCCGGGCCTTGTGCGTGTCTAACCTGATCACCATTCATTTGAAAACGGATATCGGCCGTCTTTCTGCCTATTGCGGCGCAGTCAGTGCCGGCGTGGGCGCAGGCGCCGGTTTGGCATATCTGAAGGGCGGTCGTCTGGAAACGGTAGCGCATACGGTGGTCAATGCCATCGCCGTTACCTCCGGTATGATCTGCGACGGCGCAAAGGCAAGCTGCGCGGCAAAGATCGCAGCCTCTGTGGACGCCGGCCTTTTGGGCCTTGCTATGTACGAAAACGGAAACCAGTTTTTCGGCGGCGACGGCATTGTGAAAAAGGGCGTGGAAAATACCATTGCCACAGTAGGTCGTCTGGCCAGATACGGCATGGAGCAGACCGATAAGGAAATCATTCACCTGATGATGGATACATAAAAAAAACACCCCTCGGTAATTCCGAGGGGTGTTTTTTACAAAGAAGCAATAAACGAGTTTAATTTCTGGGCAAGGATTTCGTGACCGGCGTCGTTGAAATGCAGACCGTCCACGGTGTAGGTTTCATAATCCTTGGGGTCGTGGGGGTCGATGCCCAGATTGTGATACAAGTCCAAAACCTTGACATCAAACTGCTTGGCGGTTTCCTTGATCACATCGACATAAGCGATCAGCGGCTTGCCGGGAACGGTTTTCTTTGCGTGGGCAGAGGGTACAAGGTCGTCCACCTCGCCGTTACGGAGGTAGCATCTTGCGGGGGTCAGGAAGATAATGGGTTTGTCCGGGTAGTTTTCCCGAAGATAGTTCATAAGGAAATACACACCGCCGCAGTAGGTGGCGGGGGTAGTGTCGCTCATTTCTCCGAAAGGTGCGTCGCCGTGGATATAGTCGTTCACACCGCCATAAACGATCACCATATCGGCAGAGGTGTCCATATCGAAGGCGCGACCGCAGAAGCAAAGATCGTACCGGGGCTTTTCGCTGGGGTTCTTCTGGTGTGCCAGACGAGTGCCGCTGATTGCATAGATGTTGGTTTCAGACAGGCCGCACAGCTTGGCCAGACGATTGTCATAGCGGCAGTTTGGGATATCTGCCACACCGACACCTTCGGTGATGCTGTCACCCAGAAAATTTACTTTGAAGCCTTTGATATTCATAGGAAAACCCTCCCTTTTTTCTATGCTCACCATACCACACTTTTGGCAGAATAGCAAGAGGGGTTGCTTGCAAAGGCCGGTGCCCTGTGCTACAATAATGAAAATGCGCAAAGGAGGTGTCGGGCTTGGCGTTTTTGGAAAAGCTGGCAATAAAGATCCGACTGATGGACAAAGAAAAGCTGGTATATGCGTTTGTTGCTCTCATGATTGTGGCGTGCATATTGATCGCACTTGGGGAAACAAATGTGCTGTCCGACAAGTGGGGCGCGAAGATTTCCGTAAGGCGGCAGCTGGAACAGGACATCGCCAACGAAGAGGTGACTTTTGAAAGCCTTGATTTTGATACAGTAACCGCCAAAAAGTTCAAGACCCGGGCAGAAGATCCCGTGGGATACTTTGCGTATATTGAGGGAGAATCGGCTGTTATCGATACCGACGGAACAAGATTTGAGAATCACCTTGCTTATTATCGCAGAAGGTATGGCGATACCTTTGATCCGGAGGCGGACACCAAGTGGGCCTATATTCTGACCGGCACTTATGAAGCCACCCACAAGGAACATGGGGCGATCAACGGCGAGTTTTATGTGAAATATGTCACCGACCGGAACGGAATGTGTTTTGTGGAGCGCCGGTGGAATGCTTCAGACGAGATGCTGCGGCAGACTGCCCGGGGGGATCTGCAGGGATATTTGACGGTAACCTATGATCTTCCCACACCTGCCGACATTGAGATCACCCACGTGGAAAAGGAATGGCAAAACGGTTATTATCTCAACTGTACTGTCTATGGCGTGATTACCGTCAAGGATAAGTTTGGGGATACCTACAGAGGAAAGTTTGTGGGAGAATACCAGAGCAACGTGGAAGACCAGGTTTTTATACAGAAGAAACTGGAAATTGAGGAGCTTTTCAAAAGCAGCCTTTTGGATCTTTTGCTTAAGTGAAAGATAAGGCAACAGAGGTTAGATCGTTGCTTCCCGTATATTCCCGCTGCGGTCCGCTGACAGGTGATCGGTTTTAAGGAAAAGAATCTGTCAACAGCGTAAACCTGTTGGGACAGTTGACATTATTTCCGGGCGGTGCTATAATCGCCATAACCCTAAGGGGAAACCAATGAAGGAGCGAAAAGAAAATGGCATTGTTTGATAAGCTGAAGAAAGTGGCCAACGACGTTGTGGAAAAGACAAACGCGTTCGTGGAGGAGCAGAAGCTGGAG
>JAFYPO010000028.1 GCA_017547505.1 Oscillospiraceae bacterium
TATCCCAATAAAT
Source organism: Oscillospiraceae bacterium (assembly GCA_017547505.1). Taxonomy (GTDB): domain Bacteria; phylum Bacillota; class Clostridia; order Oscillospirales; family Oscillospiraceae; genus Faecousia. The sequence goes on from JAFYPO010000028.1 coordinate 14, forward strand.
TTGTGTTCAAAAAAGTGCTGCTGGCTCTGCGAAATCTCAGTTGCCGGCGATAAAGAACACCCCCGAAGCAGGTTCGGGGGTGTTTTCTTATCCGTTATGGGTAATTCTCTCGATTTTCTCCACCGTGGTATACTCGCCGGCATACTGCTCTCTAAAGGTCTGCATTGCGTGGCCGCGGTCACCCGCCTCCACAAATGCCACGCCGCGGATACCGCCGTTCATTACCTTCGGTACGTAAACGATCTTCCAAGTGTCCCAAACTCCATAAAATGCCATATTACAATCTCCTTTTCTAATTTTATTACTTCACAGCTTCACAAAGGGCTTCCCACACCTTGACCATGGCGTAGGTGTCCAGCTTACAATAGGCCAGCAAATTCTTTCGAGCCGCCGCAGCTTCCTCGGGGGGCATGTCCTTGATCTTGGGGAAGATGGTCATGGCCTCGCCACCGTTATGGACACCTTCCAGATTGTGGTAATCCAGCGCAGGATCATTGGGGAACAACGCCGGCAGCACACTCTTAATGGAGAAGCTGCCGCCCATGGCCCGGTTATAGTACGCGCCGGACTGGAAAGGTACCAAAAGATCCTGAATATTGCTGCGGATATTCAAAAGATGGGTGGCAAGATCCGGGAACAGCAGTGCCAGCTCATTGAGCCGTCCGCACTCAAAGCCCCGGTTATAGGCAGTCACGCACACATGCATGGGGATATCCCGACACAGGCTTTCAGCGATAGCGCGGCGGGGATCGGTGCCGGACTCGGCCAGAAACTCCTTATGCTTCAATTCTCCGCCGGGCTCTTCGATGTAATGCAAAGAATACTGGAAGGGAATCTGGGCATAGGGGCTTGCGCCGGGATACTGGGGGATCGCCTGCTGCATGGTCTCAAAGTCCAAAAAGTAGATGGGATAAGACAAAGTATCCAGGAAGGTGCGAATAGCGGTCTTGTCGATCTCGGCCACACGGTTGTTGAGATAGTGGTCGATCTGCCGCAGCTGCTTCTCGTTCAGCTTGGGGTCTGCCAGCATATCGGAGAAGGAGACCATACCCTTGCGGTAGCACTCAAACTTCCGCTTTTCGGACAGACGGTACAGATCGAATACGGAAGGCTGGGGCAAATGGCGGGAACAGTAGGACCAGTAAGCACAATCGTAAGGATTGGAGCAATGCTCACCGATATCCCGCTCAGGCTCGGTTTCAGAAGACAAGGTCTTCTCTGCCACCTGCAGACGATTTTTCACCAGAGGATACTCCAGATCTACCCAATCGGTCATGTCCACCACCTTGAACAGGCCCTGGATATCCAGCTCTTCGCCCCGCACATAGTCGGAGTCGATACACACCAGATACGTACCGGTGACGGTGATGCCGCAATGCTCCAGCACGTACTTCTGGTAAGCGATGTCTACGCCGTAGATCTCCTTCTCATGGGTGGAGCTTTTCACTTCGTAAATGGCATAACCGCCGTTTTCCTTCCGCAGGATATCCACTGCGCAGTAAAGACCGTTATAGCTAAAGGCCGCTTCGCAGATATTCTCTACACCGTCAGCAACACACTGCCGGGTTTTCTCCAGCATAGCCGCAATATCCGGTTTGCCCTCTGCGTCCAGCACGGTGGTTTCCACAAAATCGCCGAACAGGCCCATGGCCAAGTCGCCCACCTCGTTACCGACCTGCATGCGGTCCTCTCGGGAGGCATCTTCGGTCTTCAGCTCCGGGTGGTTCTTCTCCAGCCACAACAGCTTGGGACACTGCCACAACAAACAATACTTGGATTTGGAAAGATGCATAGTAAGTTCCTCCTTATCTCTTTGCCGAAAGTCCCAGGCCCGCCAGGGTGATGGGATCCTTTTGACCTTCGTAAAATTGTTCCAACATTTTATAAAATACGGAATTCTCTTCGCTGACCAGAGCAAACAGCGTCATGGACGAGCGAAGCTTCAAGGCGTCAACCGCGCCCAATATTTCCTCGGCTGTTTTATCCTTGTGGACAAGCAGCGCCTCACAGCAAGTGATCAGGCGTTCTCCCAGAACCGGGTGCGCTAAATAGGCCCTCGCCTCCGCAAGGTCCCGGATCCCATACAGCTGCGCCATGGCGCTGCTGCCCAAGCCCTGCAGTTGAGGAAAAATGTACCATATCCAATGGCTCCGTTTCTCCCCTTCCCGGAGTTCTGCCAACGCCCGGTGGTACATGTCCTCCTGGGCGCGCAGGAATCGTTCAAGTTCCTTCATAACAGATCCTCTCCTGTTTAGTAAAGCAACAGGTTGCCAAACTTATCGTAAGCCTTCAGCGTCTGTCCCTTCTGTGCATACTCTTCTGCCATGTTCCGGTAATCCGCCTCAACCTTATCCCAGGTGCAATACACCCTCGATTCGATCCACTCGCCGTCCTGATCGGACACGGTAAATACAAAGCCGCAAGGATCAAGGATAAACTCCTTAAACCGGCGAAGTGCGGAGATATGCACATTGTGGGAAGCCTGGTCGTTGCCGTCATAGACAGCGATCAGATCATCGATCCGTGCCACCAGATCCTTGATCGTCAGGTTTCGGCTCTTCATGATCCGCTTGATAGCGCGGACATAGACCGCTGTAGTCTTCTCGCTCTTGCCGCACACCACCTCCAGGAAATACTCAAAACCGCTGACCCACACATCTTCCAAAAAAGCGGGTTTTCTGGACGCGGCAACCACCGGCGCTGCGCTCCTGCTCTTCAGCAGCAGCTCCAAACATTTGGCAACGATGGTTTCCAGCAGCGCCGTGGAAGGCGCCAGTTTGTAAGCGCCGTACAGGCCCTTGATCTCGCCGCATGCAGTAGCCGTCTCCGGCGTTGCGCTCTGCTCCAGAAGCGCCACCAGATCATCTAAGGAAAGACCTGCGGTGCTCACCGTTCTGACAGGCGGACAGGCGATCCATTCATGGGTAACAAATTCACGCATTATACCATACCTCCTTTATCTCTACCTTGAGTATAGCCACATACTTTTCAATCGTCAAGTAACCTTTCGAAAAACTTTCGTTTTTTTCGAAAGTTTTTTGTATGTAGCTTTGGGTACCCCGGGGGGTACCCATATTTTGCCAGGTGTCAGCCGGCCTGGGCTGTGCAAATAATCAGACGACCGGCCAGTCTGGACAAGGTTTGGTAGAACCGCTCATGACCTACGTTGGTCTCACCTTCAAAAACAGCGCCGGCAAGGGTTTCGTCCACTACATTGATAAAGTTATCAGGGAACACGGTGTCGGGAAGATGGAAACGCACCTGGGTCAGCAGTTCATCTGCGGAAACATTGGTGGTGACTTTGTGGTACTCGCTATAGTGCCGCAGGATATTGCGGGCGGTGTCCAGCGCTGCATCACCCTTCAGCACAGGAACCTCAATATGGGTAAAACGACGGGCGATCGCAGCGTCCTTCAAAAGTTCCTCACTTTCGTCCGTTGTGGTCGCACCGATAACGCGCACCTCATTTCTGGCCAGGGCCGGCTTTAAGATCTGGGCTGCACTGACACAGCCTTCCGCTGCACCCACACGACCCATGTGGTGAATTTCGTCAACAAACAGAATAATGTCCGGGTTTTCCCGACATTCCTTGATCACTTGGGTCAAACGCTCCTCAAATTCTCCACGATACTTGGTACCGCCAACCAGGCTGTTAAGGGACAGGTCATACACCACGCTTTCGCTGAGCAGGGACTTGTTCAAAATGGGCTGCGCAGGCTTCTCTCCAACCTGACCTGCATCTGTCCACTTCTTGTATTCCTTTTTATATACCTTATTGGCCAGCAGGAAGTCCTCCATGTATCCCAGCTTTCGCTGGGTAATGACAGCCGCCAACCCCTCGGCAATCGCTGTTTTACCACAGCCGGCGACACCGGTCAGCAAAATATTAGCCTTGTTCTTCCGAAGAAGCATTTTTTGCATAGCGTCGATAATGCCCTCCCGATGATGGCAGGGATCCAGCTTATTCTCCAGATAGCAAATGTTCAGGTTTCTGCTGTGCTTTGCGATTGTGGGACACTTTCTGTCCATTTCCAAATAGCAGGCGTACACTTTCTTCTCCTGTGCTGTCATAAACATCTTCCTTTCTGCATGACCACTTTTGTTGACTTCTTGCGCTTGCAGACCACACCATAGCCACAAGCTGTTTTGCAAATGTTTCATCTTTATAAGCGTATTTGTTGTAGACCGGTGGTGGGCGTCCACAACGGTTTTGTATGTTCATTATATCCGCGTTATAGTCCAATAAAGCAGACTAAAAAGAATTTTGTGAATTTACCCCGCGCAAACTGCGCGGGGTGTTTGTTTACTTGCAGCCGGCGTACTTGGCATTTACCCGCATGAGATTTGCAAAAGCCTGCCGCTCTGCAGCTTCGTAAATATAGGCATTGCCGCTCTTTCCGTGCATCTTCAGCTTGTTCAGCGCCGTGTCATAGCTGCGCTGCGCGGAATGCAGCTCTACCCGCTCCAA
>JAFYPO010000029.1 GCA_017547505.1 Oscillospiraceae bacterium
AGGAGGATAGCCTCCGCCTGCGTGACCATGATCCCGCTGAGCTGGCCTTCTACTCCCATGCTACCACCGATATCGAGTACCAGTTCCCCTTCGGCTCCGGCTGGGGTGAGCTGTGGGGTATCGCTGACCGTACCGACTACGACCTGGGCCGTCACCAGGAGGCTTCCGGCAAGAAGCTGACCTACTTTGACCAGGAGCGTAACGAGCATTACATTCCCTACGTCATCGAGCCTTCTCTGGGCTGCGACCGTGTGGCGCTGGCATTCCTGTGCGAAGCTTACGACGAAGAGGTCGTGGGCCAGGATAAGAACGGCAAGGACGATGTGCGTACCGTGCTGCGTCTGCACCCTGCTCTGGCACCCTTCAAGGCTGCGATCTTGCCTCTTTCCAAGAAGCTCTCCCCCAAGGCAGAGGAGATCTACCGCGAGCTGCGTAAGGACTTCATGGTGGACTTTGACGATGCCGGCTCTATCGGCAAGCGTTACCGCCGTGAGGACGAAATCGGCACTCCCTTGTGTATCACCGTGGACTTCCAGACCGTGGGCGACGAGAACACTCCTGCGGACAATTGCGTCACCGTCCGTGACCGTGATACCATGGAGCAGGTCCGTGTTCCCATCAGCGAGCTGAAGGCCTACATCGCTTCCAAGTGCGAATTCTAAGAAATCAAAGTCCCGACCACCCGGTCGGGACTTTTTCTGTCATTCTGAGCGAGCGGAGCGAGTCGAAGAATCCGTTCCTCCTATTGCAATTTCTCTGTCGGTGTGTTATAATACACCCAAATTTTTATTTCTCAAAGGGGTGATTTTCGTGAGAACTTTTGCAAAAGCCAACAAACTTGACAATGTCCTGTATGATGTCCGCGGACCGGTGGTGGACGAAGCGGCGCGCATGGAGGAAATGGGCAAAAAGATCCTGAAGCTCAATATCGGAAATCCCGCGCCCTTTGGCTTTACCGCACCGGAAGAGGTCATTCTGGATATCCGTGACAATATCCCCGAATGTCAGGGTTATTCCGACTCCCGTGGTATCTTTGCCGCCCGCAAAGCGGTTATGCAGTACGCCCAGATCAAGGGAATCCCCGGTGTCACCATGAAAGATGTGTACACCGGCAACGGCGCTTCGGAATTGATCCAGATGTCCCTGAATGCCCTTTTGAATACCGGTGACGAGGTGCTGATCCCCAGCCCCGACTATCCCCTGTGGACCGCTTGTACCAATCTGGCCGGCGGCAAGGCTGTGCATTACATTTGTGATGAGCAGTCTGATTGGTATCCCGACCTTGCGGATATCGAAAGCAAGATCACACCCATGACCAAGGCCATCGTCATTATCAATCCCAACAACCCCACCGGTGCGTTGTACCCCAAGGAACTGCTGGAAAAAATCGTGGACATTGCCCGCCGTCACCAGCTGATTATTTTCTCCGATGAGATCTATGACCGCCTGGTCATGGACGGAGAGCAGCATATCTCCACCGCCTCTCTGGCGCCGGATCTGTTTTGCGTTACCTTCAGCGGCCTGAGTAAGTCTCACATGGTCTGCGGCTTCCGTGTAGGCTGGATGATCCTCTCCGGCAATAAGGAGATCGCAAGAGATTATATCGAGGGCCTCAATATGCTCTCCAACATGCGCCTTTGCTCCAATGTCCCCGGCCAGTCCATTATCCAGACGGCTCTGGGCGGTTACCAGAGCGTCAACGAGTATATCGTTCCCGGCGGCCGTGTTTACGAGCAAAGAGAGTATATTTACAAGGCGCTTAATGACATTCCCGGCATCAGCGCAGTGAAGCCTAAGGCGGCCTTCTATATCTTCCCCAAGATCGATGTGAAGAAATTTAACATTGTAGACGACCAGAAATTTGCCCTGGATCTTTTACGAGAAAAGAGAATTTTGATCGTTCCCGGCAGCGGCTTCAATTGGAAGCAGCCGGACCACTTCCGTGTGGTCTATCTGCCCCGCATGGAAGAACTGAAAGACGCCACCGAAAAAATGGCAGACTTCTTCGCCCACTACCGCCAGGACTAATGAAATACAAAAAGACCGCCCTGAAAAAATCAGGGCGGTTTTTTCTTTTTATGCGCAGGAAAGGGCGATGGGTGCAGTTACACACAATTTTGCACTGAAATGGTGCGAAATCGCAAGATAATCCGTAACCGGCAGCAAGAAATGCAAACCGATTGTTTCATGGGGTTTTGTAAAGATAATCCGGCAATATTGTGGATAAATACCGCAAACAATGGGGAGAAATTGGAAATTACACGCCGAAACCCAAAGAATGCCCTTAGGGGATAATAGGCAAATGTTATAAAATAATCCCCCTATTTTTGGCTATTCAGGTTATTGAAAAAAGCATAAAAGTCGTGTATGATTAGACTGTCATATTGCGTAGTATGCGTTTTTGCGCCTTTTGGCGTGAAAATGTGTCCTGCGCCAAAATAAAAAACTATATTTTTTGGAGGTAATTATTATGGCAGGCGGTCCTGGCGCGTACGTATTGGGCGCAGAAGAAAAGAAAGAATTGTTGGACGTTATTGACAACGGTGCATTGTTCCGTTACGGCACTCCCGGTGTTGATGGCTTCCAGGGTAAGGTTGCAACTTTTGAGAAGGAAATGGCTGAGCAGCTGGGTCACAAGTATGTTGTGGCTACCAACGCAGGTACCAGCTCCCTGATGGCATGTCTGGCAGCTCTGGGTATCGGCATGGGCGACGAAGTCATCGTTCCCGGCTACACCTTCATCGCTTCCATTTCCACCATCGTTATGATGAACGCTATCCCCGTTCTGGCTGAGATCGATGAGTCTTTGACCATCGACCCCGACAAGATCGAGGAGCTGATCACTCCCAAGACCAAGGCCATCGTTCCTGTTCACATGCTGGGCAACCCCTGCAAGATGGACAAGATCATGGCAATCGCAAAGAAGCACAATCTGGCTGTCATCGAAGACTGCTGCCAGGCTGTTGGCGCTTCTTACCAGGGCAAGGCTTGCGGTACCCACGGCGACATGGGCGCATACTCCCTGAACGTCTTTAAGACCATCACCACCGGTGACGGCGGCTTCGTTGGCTGCTCCGACGAGACTCTGTACGAGCGCGCATTCGGCTTCCACGATCAGGGTCACAAGCCCTCCCGTATGGGCGTTGAGGTCGGTAACCGTTCCATCGTCGGCATGAACATGCGTATGAACGAGCTGTCCGGCGCTGTTGCTGTTGCTCAGGGTCGTAAGCTGCCCATGGTTCTGGAGACTCTGCGCCAGAAGAAGGCTATGCTGAAGGCTCAGCTGCAGGGCCTGCCCGGTGTCGGCTTCCGTACCATCAACGACGAAGGCGAGTGCGGCACTCTGCTGACTCTGCTGTTCGAGACTCCTGAGCTGGCTCAGAAGTTCTGCGAGAAGACCGGCACTTCCGTCATCGCCCGTTCCGGCTGGCATGTTTACAACAACATGGAGCAGATCCTGGAC
>JAFYPO010000030.1 GCA_017547505.1 Oscillospiraceae bacterium
CTTTAACAGACCGATATCCGCCTGCTTGCCTATGAAGGCGAACACCCCGGCACACAGACACCCTGCCAGGGCTGCAGGCAGGATCTTTCCCAAGGGCAATTTGCATTGTTTCCATCGGAACAAAGTGGAGATCAAAGCTGTCGGCAGGAAGAACAGTAGATTCAGTGTCCGCGCCTGGGGGTATTCCATTCCCACGATCAGAGTGAGCCAAAGCATTAAAAGACTACCGCCGCCGACGCCCAAACCGGCGAGAAATCCCAGAAGAGCGGAAACCGGCAGAACAATAAATGCACTCTCTAACATAAATACCGTATTCCTCCCCAGAGAATCAGAATCCCCAGTGTCCGGTGCAGCCAGACAGTGGGGATCTTTTTTGCAAATAAACCGGCAAGTATGCCACCTAAACAGCTGCCCAGAAGATATAGTATAATAGTATAACCGGCAGGTCCTTTTTGGAAATTCACCAGAAGCGAAACGATACAGATAGGAAATATCACGCATACGGAGGCAGGAAATACCTGATCGTCCTGCAGATCCGTGAGAAGACAGAGCAGGGGAACCAACAGCATACCGCCGCCTGCGCCAAACAAGCCGTTTACGATTCCTGCGGCGCTTCCTGCAAGAATCGGACCTAGAAATCGGGTTTTACGCAAAAAAACACCTCCCGTGGAAAGTTTTTCCACAGGAGGCGGTTTTATGCAAAGGATTAACCCAGGTTGTCCAGATCCAACTTGCTCAGATCCTTTTTCAGGACAGGCATGGACTCCAGAACACCCTTGTACCATGCGTCAAAAGCTTCTGCTTTCAGCTCTTCGTGCACGGTGAACTCACGGTAGTTCATCTTGGAGTTGCCGGCGTAGTACATGATATGCACACCGTATTCGGACTCCACCAGTTCGGTGTCACCCACCTTGCGGTCGGGATTGATTGCCCAGTTGCGGAAGCCTTCCACATAGCTGGAGCTGTGGTGGATATTCTCGTACAGACCGCCGGTAGCAATGGAGCCTTCGTCAGCGGAATGCTCGATCACCATTTCAACGAAGCTGTCCTCAGTAGCAGCGCCGTCCTTCCACTCCTTCAGCAGCTTTTCAGCATCGTTGCGCGCAACGGTCTTTTCTGCTTCGGTGTATACGGTCTGGTTGGTAGCCTCATCCAGATGGCCGCCTTCATAAGCAACCAGAATGTGACGAACGTTGTCCAGAGGTTCGGTGTTGTCGTTTTTCTTCTGGAAGATCACCACGTAGCAACCGTTGATGATGGGTTCTTCGTCCTTCTTCTCTTCGGTTTCTGCGTCTTCAGTGGTCTCCTCGGAGGTTTCTTCCTTCTTGTCGTCCTCTGCGGGAGTAGCAACAACGGGGATCATGCCAATGTCACCCTCAGCACGCTCTTCAGCAGCCAGCCAGTCGGCCAGATCCTTCTCCAGCTTAGAGTGCAGCTCATTGGTCATCTCGTTCAGTGCCAGTTGGCTGGACTCATTGACAGCGGCTTCTTCCACCAGTTTCTTCAGTTCGTCCTTGTCCTTGGCTGCGGCCAGTTTCTTGGCCTCTTCCATCATCTTTGCGCGAGCGGCATCTTCCTCTTCCTTGGTGTAGGTCTTCTTGCCGTCTTCGCCTTCAGTGCCGCCTTCCAGGAAATCCTTGTAGCTCAGGTAGCTTTCCAGATAGTCGTAGGTGTTGAACTCGTTGACGTCCTTCTTCTCCAGTGCTTCCTGAACCTTGGCATCGTCAATGGTCAGGTTGGTGTGGTATTCATTATAGTATTCGTTTGCCAGTGCAGTACGCTCCAGGTAGGCGCGATAGCCTTCCAAAGTAGCGCCCATACCGTACATAGCCTTCAGATACTTCTCACCGGAGGGATAGTTGGAGAAAGAAGCATAGGCGTCCAGATTGGCGATGGTGTTGTCCACATCGGTCTTGGAAGCGGTGCTCAGGGAGACATTGTTTTTCTTGGCTTCTGCAGCCAGGGCATAGTCTCTCTGTGCAGTATCCAAAGCGGTGCTCAGGAAATAGTCAGCCCAGGAGCCGCCATCGGGGGAAATGAGGCAGGGCTGCTCACTCAGCTTCTTGGACAGGTCCAGGCCCAATGCGTCAATCACACTGCTGCTGCCGTCGCTGAACTGGGAGTAGATGTTGTTGATAGCGTCCTTATAGTAGAAGGACAGCTCTGCGGCGCTGATCTCATTGTCGCCTACGGTGGCGGCGATGCTCTCACGCTCTGCAGTACCGTTATTGGTAGCATTCTGCATGAAGAGAGCGAAAACAGCAATGCAGGCGATCAGTACCATTGCAGCAATAAAAGCGATGGTATAGATCTTCAGTTTCTTTTCTTCCGCCTTCTGCTGACGCTGTCTTTCGGTCATCTTAGCGGTGTGTTCCTCCTTGCGGAGCTTTTTCTTATCGGATGCGCTCATTGAATATACAGTCCTCTCATGGTAACATTATGCGAATTGGATATACGCATAGACCATAGCATTATAACCCATAAATTCCGCACTTTCAAGTACAAAATATTGTAAATAAGAAAAACGGACAAAAAAAGAGCATGGGAAGCGAACTTCCCATGCTCACCCGCTATAGCCGTGTGCGTCCTGATTATGACCTGCGCAAAACGCAGGTGGGTCGCCGCTCCCAACCTTGGCTGCTCCCAACGTCCACCTATCGTCAAAGCGTAGGCGGGAGGTCTGCAAAACGGAGGGGAAACTAACATCCCAATATCATGTTGTAGGTCCAAAAAGGACGCATGCACGCACCAAGCAGGCAATTTATCAATCTTCTTCCTCGTCTTCTTCCTCGTAGAGGGAATCCATGATCAGTTCGTACACAGACTCCAGCTCCCGATCGTCCTCAATGGCGCAGAGGAGCGGCTCACCGTCTTCTTCCACGGACTTGAGAATACTGACCTCCAGATCCTCGTCCTCTTCGGCGCCGGCGGGGATCACAGCCAGATAGGTACAGCCGTTGTACTCCAGGGTAGAGAGGACCTCCAGCTCAAATTCGGTGCCGTCCTCGTCCACAATGGTCATGAAATCAGAACCGTAATTGTCAGACATAGTATTTTGCCTCCTTGTGTATGGTTTCTGCGTCTATTGTAACCTTAGGACAATGCAAAATCAAGAGGAAATCCGTCACAGACAGCTTCTGGGATCAGTATAAACAGAAATTCATTAAATATTAAGAAACTGGTACTTTTCTTTTGAAATGGGATATGCTATAATCGTATGCGTATTGGTATGTTCTCATGCTGATTTTTAGATGATTGTGAACCATGCAGGCCGAAAGGCTGCTGTAATGGAGGGTATAGAATGGCAGACAATAATAAGAACAAGGCGCAGCGTGGAGATTCGCTCTATAAAATCGCTGCGATCCTGAAGAAAGTATGGACGGTGCTGTTTGCGGTAGTTAAGATCGCAGCCGGCGCAGCGGCTACACTGATCCTGATCGGTGTAGTGTGTATGTTTGTGCTGATGGGTGTGTTGGGTGACTATCTGGAAACGGATATTCTGCCGGAAGCAAACCTGGTTCTGGAAAACTACAATCTGGACGAACCTTCCTATGTGTACTTTGTGAACAACGAAGGCAAGATCGAACTTTTGCAGAAGGTTCACTCCAGCACTGACTGGGAGCATGCAGCTTACGAGGATATTCCCGAAGCGCTGATCCATGCGGCGGTTGCCATTGAGGATAAGCGTTTCTATGAACACCAGGGCGTGGACTGGTTTACCACCATTAAGGCCTTTGCCAATATGTTCTTTGGTGATGAGACGGTGGGTGGTTCCAGTATCACCCAGCAGCTCATTAAGAATGTGACTGACAATAAGAGCGTTACGGTTCAGCGTAAAGTGATGGAATTCTTCCAGGCGACTCTTGTGGAGAAGAATTATGATAAAGATACCATCATGGAGATGTATCTGAACGCCATTTATCTGGGTCAGGGTTGCCGCGGTGTCAGAAGCGCGGCGGAGACTTACTTTGGTAAGGAACTGCAGAGTCTGACTGTTGCCGAATGTGCCAGCCTGATCAGTATTACTAACAACCCCTCCTTGTTTGACCCTTACAGCACCAAGGAATTCAAGTATGCCGGCGAAATAATGAATGGTATGCAGAGAAACCGCCATCGCCAGATGCTGGTGCTGGGTGAGATGCTGAACCAGGGCTATATTACCCGGGAAGAGTACAATGAAGCGGTGGCACAGGAACTGGTGCTGAAAAACGGCATCGATGAGCCGGATCGCTGGCTTATCTGTACCAACGAAGCTTGTCTCCACGAGGGAGTGGCGGCTTCTTTTGAAATGGATAGCACCAAGAAGAACCGTATTTGTCCCGAATGCAGCACCAAGCTGCCTATCGAAGAGAGTAAATCTCAGGTGGTGTATTCCTACTTTGTGGATACCGCTTTGAAGGACTTTGCCCGTATGCTGGCCCAGAAGGACGGCGTTACCACCTGGAATGACAATGTGTGGAAGAACTACCGTGACCTGATCAGCCGCAGCGGCTATCATATTTATACCACTTACGACGAAGATGCTCAGGCAGCTGTGGATAAGATCTATAAGGATCTGAAGCAGATTCCCAAGACCAGAGGTGCTCAGCAGCTTCAGTCTGCCATTGTAATCATCGACAACAAGACCGGTGATATTGTGGCAATGGCCGGTGGTGTGGGTGATGAGAAGGAACACTTTGGCCTGAACCGCGCAACCCAGTCCCGTTTGCAGTCCGGTTCTTCCATTAAGCCTCTGGCAATTTATGCCCCCGGCTTTGAACAGGGAACCATTTCTCCTGCAACAGTGATCAAGGATCTGCCTGTCCACTATCGCGGCGGCGCTTGGCCCAGAAACTCTAACCGTAAGTATGACTATTCTTATACCATTTACGGTGGTATTGAAGACTCTGTCAACGCTGTTGCCGCCAATACGCTAATGAAGATCGGCGACGAGTACAGTTACGAATTTGCTAAAGAAACCTTTGGCTTGTCCACCATGCGGGACGAAGACCTGAACTTTGCATCTCTGGCGCTGGGCGCGCAGCATCACGGTGTTACCGTTCGTGACATGGCGACTGCTTTTGCAACCTTCGCAAACGACGGTATCCGTCGCGAGAGCCGTACTGTTACCAGAGTGTATAACAATAAGGGCGAATTGGTGCTGGACAATACCCAGGACGCCTATAAGATTCTCAGTGAAAAGACCGTCACTTATACCAACTACTGTTTGGTGAATGCCGCAAATAGAGGCACGGGTAAATCTGCTGTTTTCAGCGGACAGGAGATCGCCGGTAAAACCGGTACTACCAACGGTACCCGTGACCGCTGGTTCTGCGGTTATACCGATCATTATACAGCTGCTGTCTGGTGCGGTTTTGATACCCCTGCAAAGATCAACTACGACGGCAACCCTGCCTGTGTACTGTGGAAAAAGGTCATGCAGCCCATTCACGAGGGTCTGCCCAGAGAGTCTTTGTACAGTACAAGCAAGATGACCACCACTACCGTGTGCCTGGACTCCGGTCTGAAGGGTACCGATGCTTGTAAGAACGATATCCGCGGAGACCGTACAGAGACGGTCAGATGCTATCCCGAGGATCGTCCCAAGGGCACCTGCACCAGCCATGTGGACATGAATATCTGTTCCGGCGGCGGTGTTGCTACGGATTACTGCCACAAGTTTGCTGCAGTAGACAGCAAGGTGAAGATCACAAATAAGTCCCTTTTGAAGATCACGCAAGATGAGGTCGATGCCATTTTGAAGGCAAAAAGTTTCGGCCTGAACGATATGTTCACCCGGGACGACTATGTCTACCTTATTGACAGCGACGGCAAGGATCTCAATTTTAAGGGCTTCTTCAATAAGATTAACAAAAATGTCAGCGCACCGTATCTGGTGTGTCCCACCCATACCCAGAGTGCCTGGGAGGCATATGAGGCAAACCACCCCATTACTGCCTTGTTTGGGTAAATAAGGAGAAAACAATGATTTGGATTTCCGATGAATGGAAAGATTACGAGGTTCTGGATACCTCCAACGGCGAACGGTTGGAGCGCTGGGGCAAGTACCTGTTGGTGCGCCCCGATCCCCAGGTGATCTGGGACACACCCCACAGCGACCCGGGCTGGAAGAAATACGATGCCCGGTATGTCCGCTCCAATACCGGCGGCGGTCATTGGACCGACCATACCCTGCCGGAGCGGTGGCAGATCCGCTATAAGGATTACCTGACCTTCAATGTCAAGCCTATGAATTTCAAGCATACCGGCGTGTTCCCCGAGCAGGCTGCCAACTGGGATTTTATCCGTGACAAGGTAGCATCTGCCGGTCGTCCTACCAGAGTGCTGAACCTGTTTGCCTATTCCGGCGGTGCAACGCTGGCAGCCGCTGCAGGCGGCGCAGAGGTGTACCATGTGGACGCATCCAAAGGCATGGTGGCATGGGCAAAGGAAAATGCAAAATCCTCCGGCCTTGCGGACAAACCAATTCACTGGATCGTAGATGACTGCGGTAAGTTTATCCAGCGTGAGATCCGCCGTGGCCGCCGTTACGATGGTATTATCATGGATCCTCCCAGCTATGGCCGCGGTCCCAGCGGTGAGATCTGGAAAATGGAAACCAGTTTCTACCCCTTCCTGTTGGAAGTGGGCAAGTTGCTCACCGATAATCCCTTGTTTGTAATTATTAACTCCTATACCACAGGCCTTGCCCCCTCTGCAGTGGGCTATGCATCTGATGTGGTGTTCGGTGCAACCCATGGCGGCAGCACTGCTGTGGGCGAGTTGGGGCTTCCTGTACGTTCTTCCGGCCTGATGCTGCCTTGCGGCGCCGCCGGTCGCTGGACACCCTGATCCCTGTTTTCCTGAGGAGGGAAAGCTTTGAGTAATGCAATTTCTGTAGAACATTTGGCATACACCTATCCGGGCGTGGACGACACGCCCGGCGTTGCCGTTTTCGAGGATATGAATCTGACCATTGAGGAAGGCTCTTTTGTGGCAGTTCTTGGTGGTAACGGCTGTGGAAAGTCCACACTTGCCAAACATTTTAATTCCATATTGCTGCCCTGCGGCGGAAAAGTCTATGTCTGCGGTATGGACACGTCTGACGAGGAAAAACTGATCTCCATTCGCCGCAGAGTGGGTATGGTTTTCCAAAATCCCGACAACCAGATTGTCGCCAATGTGGTGGAGGAGGACGTGGCATTCGGCCCGGAAAATCTGGGTGTTGCCAGCCCTGTGATCCGCCAGCGGGTAGATGCTGCATTGCAACAAGTAGGCATGTATGATTACCGGGAGCATGCGCCTCATCTTCTGTCCGGTGGACAGAAACAGCGTATTGCCATCGCCGGTATTATTGCCATGCAGCCCAAATGTATCGTCTTGGACGAACCCACAGCCATGCTGGATCCCAGAGGCCGGAAGGAAGTCATGGACACGATCCTGACTCTGAACCGGGAGAAGGGGATCACAGTTGTTTTGATCACCCACCATATGGACGAAGCGGCAAAAGCCCAGCGCGTGGTGGTCATGAGCAAGGGTAAAGTGGCGGCAGACGGCACACCTAAGGAAGTGTTTTCCCAGGTAGAACTGCTGCACAGCATTCGCCTGGCAGCTCCCGAAACTGTGGAGCTTTCTAATGAACTGAACAAATATGGCTTCCATCTTTCTTTGGAAAATCTGGAAGTCGAGGAATGTGCGCAGGCACTTTACGATGCGGTAAAGGCTTGACTCACTGGAGGTTAGAGAAAAGTGGCACCTATTTTGCAGGTAAAAAACCTACAACATATTTATAGTGTCGGTACGCCCTTTGAGCATGTGGCGCTGAACGATGTGTCTTTCAGCGTGGAGCGGGGGGAGTTTATCGGTATTATTGGACATACCGGTTCGGGCAAGTCTACCCTGATGCAGCATCTCAACGGCCTTTTGAAGCCTACGTCCGGCACGATCGAACTGGACGGCAAGAGTATCTGGGCAGATAAAAAGACCACACGGCAGGCACGGTTTCGGGTAGGCCTTGTGTTCCAATACCCGGAGTATCAGCTGTTTGAAGAAACCGTCTACAAGGATATCGCCTTCGGCCCCAAAAACATGAAGCTGCCTGCTGACGAGATTGACCGTCGCGTGCGGGAAGCTGCCGGTTTTGTGGGTCTTAGTGAGGAACAACTGGAGGTTTCTCCTTTTGACCTGTCCGGCGGCCAGAAGCGCCGTGTGGCGATTGCCGGCGTGATCGCTATGGAACCGGAGATCCTGATTTTGGACGAGCCTACCGCAGGCCTGGATCCCGAGGGTAGGGAAGAGATCCTGAAGAATATCAACGACTACCGCAAGGCGAAAAACGCCACCATCATGATGGTCAGCCATTCCATGTCCGATGTGGCGCGTATGGCAGACCGTTTGCTGGTTATGAGCGGCGCCCGCCTTATGATGGACGGCACCCCTGATGAAGTGTTTACCCATGCCCGGGAGCTTCTGGATATGGGTCTGGATATTCCCGAGATCACCCATGTGTTTATGAAGCTGCGCCAGATGGGACTGCCGGTTGAGCCAGTCTATACAGTAGAGCAGGCGGTTTCCCAGCTTGTACGGCTGAAAGGGGGAAATGTCCATGCTTAAAGACATTACCCTGGGTCAGTATTTCCCGGGAAAATCCCCTGTGCATTTGTTGGATCCCCGCACCAAGCTGATCATGCTTGTGGTGTATATTGTCGCCCTGTTTTTGGCGGTAAGCTGGATCTCTTATGCTGTGATGTTTGCCTTTTTGGTCATAGCGATCGCGGTGTCCCGCATTCCCTTAAAATCCATAGTAAAAGGCATGAAACCATTGGTTTTTATCCTGGTTTTTACCGGAATTCTCAACATTTTCTTCACAACAGGCGAGAAAGAACTGGTATCGTTCTGGGGAATTCATATCTATTGGGAAGGCATTGTCCGCGCTTTCTTTATGATGATCCGCATTCTTATGCTGATTACCGGAACATTCCTTCTGACTTATACCACATCGCCTATTGCGCTGACAGATGGTCTGGAGTCCTTGCTGGGACCGCTGAAGGTGTTGCGCCTGCCGGTTCATGAGCTGGCGATGATGATGTGTATTGCCCTGCGCTTTATCCCTACGCTGATCGAGGAAACGGATAAGATTATGTCTGCCCAGAAAGCACGCGGCGCTGATTTTGAAAGCGGAAATCTTCTGGAGCGTGTCAAGGCGTTGGTGCCGATTTTGGTGCCGCTCTTTATCAGTGCTTTCCGCCGTGCCGACGAACTGGCAACGGCTATGGAGTGCCGTTGTTACCACGGCGGCGACGGTCGTACAAAAATGAAGCTTCTGCGCTACAAAGGCCGGGACTATGGTACCTACGGACTAGGTATCCTGTTGCTGGCAGGTGTCATTGTACTGCGCAGTTTTGGCTTGTGAGGTAATTATGCGAAACATCGCTTTGTTTTTGACCTATGAGGGAACTGCCTACCACGGCTGGCAGATGCAGAAGAATCTGGCAACCGTTCAGCAGACCCTGGAAAAAGCTATCTCCATGGTGGTAAATCACGATGTCCATGTAACCGGCTGTGGCCGCACCGATGCCGGTGTCCACGCCAAGTGCTATGTGGCCAATTTTCGTACAACCTCTACCATTCCAGTGGAGCGACTACCCTATGCGTTGAACACCCACCTGCCGGTGGACGTGGTGGTTACCAAGGCTTTTGAAGTCCATGAGAACTTTAACGCGATCGGTTCCTGCGCACGGAAAGAATATACTTACCTGATCTACAATTCCCGTCTGAAAGACCCCTTCTATGTAAACAGAGCCTGGTTTTATCCGAAGCATCTGGACGAGAAGATCATGCAGGAAGCGGCAGATCAATTTGTGGGTACCCATGATTTTGCTGCTGTTCGCTCTGTGGGAACTGATGTAAAATCTACCGTCCGCACCGTCTACTATTATAAAGTAGAGCGGGAGGGTAATATCATTAAACTGAAAGTTTGCGCCAATGGCTTTTTGTACAACATGGCCCGGGCAATGGCCGGTACAGTTGTCTATGCCGCAGAAGGAAAGATCAAACCCTCTGAGATCGGCGCAATATTGGATTCCGGTAATCGCACGGCAGCCGGTCCTACTGTCCCACCGGGCGGTCTATATATGACCCACCTGTGGTATGATGACGGTGTGGAAAATTTTGAATGTGCGGAATGTTTATAAAATGTTTTTTCTTTTCCGGATCTTGTATGCTATGATTCCGGAAGAAAGGATGTGATGGGTATGCAACCGAAACTGTGTACCAAATGCAGAAAAAATATTGCCGTTGTTTTCATCACCAAGATTGAAAACGGCGTGACAATGAATGAAGGCTATTGCCTGAAATGCGCCCGGAGTCTGGGGCTTCCCCAGATCGATGAGGCTGTGAAGCAGATGGGCTTTTCCGAGGACGACCTGGATACTCTTTCCGATGAGATGAGCAGCATGTTCGGACAACTGGAAGGTGCAGAAGGGGAAGAGGACGATGAGACCGATGGCCGCACTGCAACCTTCCCGATGATCAATCAGCTCTTTGGCGGCAATCCTCCTGTGAAGAAAGAAAAACAGGAAGAAGATCCGGGTGAAGAGGGCGAAAAGAAGAAAAAGAAGAACAAAAAGCATAAATTTCTGGATAGCTATTGCATGGACTTGACCGGTCGCGCAAGAGCAGGCAAGCTGGATAAGATCATCGGCAGAGATGTGGAAACAGAGCGTGTGGTGCAGATTCTGAACCGCCGTCAGAAGAATAACCCCTGCCTGATCGGTGAACCCGGTGTCGGTAAGACAGCGATCGCTGAAGGTCTTGCCCAGCGAATCGTTGCAGGCGATGTGCCTTTTAAGCTGCGGAACAAGGAAGTGTTTCTGCTGGACCTGACGGCACTGGTGGCCGGCACCCAGTTCCGCGGTCAGTTTGAGAGCCGTATGAAGAGCCTGATCGCTGAGATCAAGGAGTGCGGCAACATTATTCTGGTGATCGATGAAGTCCACAATCTGGTGGGCGCAGGCGACGCAGAGGGGTCCATGAATGCCGCAAATATCCTGAAGCCTGCCCTTTCCCGGGGTGAGATTCAGGTGATCGGCGCTACAACTTTCAACGAGTATCGCAAATATATCGAAAAGGACGCCGCTCTTGAGCGCCGTTTCCAGCCTGTATCTGTGGCAGAGCCTACCATTGAGGAGGCTTGCCAGATCCTGCAGGGTATTGCGAAGAATTACTCCGATTTTCACGGCGTTACCATTTCTCCCGAGATCGCGCGGCAGTGTGTTGTGCTGTCTGAGCGGTATATTACCGACCGTTTCCTGCCGGATAAGGCCATTGACCTTCTGGACGAAGCATGCTCCGATGTAAACCTGCGGTGCAAGGAGATTTCTCAGCTGGCAGAACTGCGCAAGGAGCGGGACGACTATGAGCTGGAACTGAAAATGCTTACCGACGACACGGAAAATCAGCATTTTGAGCGGCTTGCCAAGATTCGCAGCCGCCTGTGCCAGATCGCACAGGAAATTGAGGATTTGGAAAAGATCCCTGCGCCTGCGCTGACTATGGAAAATTTGGCCCGCATTATCGAACTGTGGACCAAGATTCCTGCAAGCAAGATTAAGGCTCAGGAGTACACCCAGCTGAAGGGTCTGGACGCAAGACTGCGTGAGCATATTGTGGGTCAGGACGAGGCTGTGGAGGCGGTTTCCAAAGCGATCCGCAGAAACCGTGTGGGTATCTCGCCCAAGAAGCGCCCGGTGTCCTTTATCTTTGTCGGCCCTACCGGTGTAGGTAAGACAGAACTGGTGAAGCGCTTGGCAAATGACCTGTTTGACAGTGTAGAATCTTTGATTCGCCTGGATATGTCCGAGTATATGGAAAAGCATACGGTTTCCAAGTTGATCGGATCTCCTCCCGGCTATGTGGGTTACGATGAAGCCGGTCAGCTGACAGAGAAGATCCGCCGGAAGCCTTACAGCGTGGTGTTGTTCGATGAGATTGAAAAGGCACACCCTGATGTGCTGAATATCCTGCTGCAGGTACTGGACGATGGCCGTATTACCGATGCACAGGGCAGAGTGGTCAATTTTGAGAATACCATTATTGTTATGACTTCCAATGCTGGATCTGAAGGCCGTGTGGGCGGTCTGGGCTTTGGCAGAAGCGATCAGGATATGGTCAAGGATAAGACCATGAATGCCTTGCGGGAGTTCCTGCGTCCCGAGTTTATCAACCGTGTGGACGAGATCATCACCTTCAACCATTTGACAGAAGAGAACTTCCTGGGCATTGCGGATATTATGCTGGAAGAACTGAGAGAAAGCCTTGCAAACCGCGGTTTGACCTTCACCTGGAGCGATGCTTTGCGCTGTCTTTTGGTGAAGAAGGCCTATTCCGTCACCTATGGTGCCAGAAATCTGCGCCGCACGATTCAGAAGGAACTGGAAGATCCCATCTCCGAACGGATCATCGACTCCTTTGAAAAACCGATTTCCACCATTTGCGCAAAAGTAGATGGGGAAACTGTGGTTATTGAAGCCAACTAAAAACCGGGAGGCTTTTGCCTCCCGGTTTTCTTTTTCGGTGGAAGATCACATGTCAAATTTCCGATTCAGCTTGTCAGAGATCTTCCAGGCCACATCTTCCATTTTGTCGGCAGCCTCTGCTGCCAACTTTCTTGTGGGGTTGTTGTGAGACAGCATCAGAATGCCCACCGCACCTGCGGCGGCACCGATTCCCAATGTCACAGCCCAGCCTTTGATACCCATGCTGCTTCCTCCTTTAGGCTTTCCGATTTGTCGAAGCCTGTTATCAGTATACCCAGAAAAAAGTTTTCTCCGGTGCTTTTTCTCTCTTTTCAACAGGAAAATGTTGTGATATAATTAGAAAAAAGAGGGAAAATGGAGGGAATACCATGTCTGTGGATAAATTGCAGGAGCGAATCAGGAAACTGAAAAACCCTTCCGTGGTGGATTTCAATATGCTGCCGGAACATATTCCTCCCTATATTCAGGAGCGGGATACATTCTTTGTCAGCGCTTACGAGTATGTTTGTACAGAATTGCTGGCTGGTCTTAAGGATATTGTACCTGCGGTTCGATTTAGCTTGGGCGCATTGTCCCTTTTCGGCCCCGATGGTATGGTGGTTCTGCAGAAACTGTTGCTTGCAGCTAAAAAATTGGGATACTATGTTCTTTTGGACGCACCGGACGCTTTTTCCCGGCAAGATACTGTCCGCAGCGCGGAACTTTTGTTTGCGGAAAACAGCGACTTTGCCTTTGACGGATTGATCGTCAATGCCTATATTGGCAGTGACAGTATTCGTCCCTATGGAGAGAAAATGAAAAATGCCGATAAGGATCTGTTTGTTATAGTCCGCACCTCCAATAAATCGGCACCGGAGCTGCAGGATCTTTTGACAGGTACCCGCGTGATGCATATGGCTGCGGCCGATGTGGTCAATCGTTACAGTGAGACGATGGTAGGCCGCAGCGGTTATTCCAAAATCGGTGCAGTTGCAGCGGCATCTTCCGCCAGTTGCCTCAGAAATATCCGTGCTGCATACAAGTCTCTGTTCCTGTTGCTGGACGGTTATGATTATCCCAATGCCAATGCCAAAAACTGCAGCTATGCCTTCGACCAACTGGGGCATGGCGCGGCGGCAATCGCCGGTATTTCCGTTACTGCCGCATGGCAGGAGCAGCCGGTGGACCAGCGGGAGTTTGTCCGCTTGGCGATAGAGTCTGCCGAGCGCATGAAGAAAAATCTTCTTCGTTATATTACAATTCTTTGATATGTAGCCGGGGCTTGGCCCCGGCTTTTTTACTTAGCGGTACTGTCAGTGGTGTTGCTGTTGTTGCCGGTCATATCATCAATAATATCTTCCATACCGTCGTTGTCATCGGCAGTAGCGCCCTCCACATCAGAATCCGGAATGTTGGTAGCAGAGGTGGGATCCATCTGAGGGAGAACGGAACTTTCTGTGGTTGGAACGGTAGTGGGCAGGGTGGAATTCTCGGTGGTGTCATCGTTCCTTCTGCCGCAGGCCGCGAAGGAAAGCGTAAGAACGATTGCAAGGGCGATGATACAAAGCTTTTTCATAAAAGCGCCTCCTAATTTTGTTGTGACAGACATAGTATTTCCCGGAAATCTTCGTTTAGCCGTAAAAACTATGTTGAATTTTCACATTCTTTCAAAATAATCGTTGCTATTTTCATTTTGTTCTTGTATAATGTTATGGAAATAAATTAGAAAAGGGGAACTTTTCCTATGAAGAAGCTCGTTGTCAATAAGACTGCCGATTGTATGGCCTGTCTGGAGTGTGTCCAGGCTTGTTCCAAGGCTTTCTATAAGGAATTCAATGAAGATCTGTCCTGTATCCGTATCGTGGCAAAGGGCAGTGGCGCAAAGCCCATGACCTGCATCCAGTGCGGCAAGTGCATGAAGGTCTGCGAAGCCGGTGCGATTACTCAGAACCCCAAGACCGGTGTGTACATGATCAACAAGAAACTGTGTACTTCCTGCGGTAAGTGCGTGGAGGCCTGTCCCATGAAGGTTATGGTAGCTCCCGAGGGTGGCACCACTACCAAGTGTATCGCCTGCGGCATTTGTGTTAAGGCCTGCCCCATGGGTATCCTTGAAATTGTAGAAAAGTAATTCTTACATAAAAACGGGCAGACCGCTTTTGTGGTTGCCCGTTTTGTGTTTAGAGGTGATAGTAATGGAAAACGAAAAGATGAATGAAATGAAGCCTGAAAAGAAGAAAAAGGGTAAAAAGATCCTTTTAATCGTAGGCTTGAGTATTTTGGGCCTTTTGTTGGCGCTGATGATTGCCGGTCTTATTTTCGGAAAGTCTCTGCTTGGCATGATCGGCCGACTGGACCCCGATGAGACGATCTCCCAATCTGAAATTGATGCAATTTTGGATGAAACCGACCCTGTGGATCCCGATTTCACCGGTCCTGTTATGGACGAAAATGATGTGGAGACTCCGGACGAAACCGTAAAACCTGTGGAGCTGAGCGATAACATTATCAACTTTATGTTGGTAGGACAGGATCGCCGTCCCGGCCAGGGCCGGCAGCGCTCCGACTCTATGATTCTTGTTACGATCAATGTGGAGAAAAAGACCCTGACCATGACCTCTTTCATGCGGGATCTTTGGATCAAAATTCCGGACAAATTCTATGAGCGTTTGAACGTGCCTTATGCTATTGGTGGATTTAAGCTCCTGAATGCCACCATGGAGGATCAGTTTGGCGTTCATGTGGATCACAATGTTGAGGTTGATTTTACCGGTTTTGAAGGTGTTATTGACAAGTTGGGTGGTGTAGAGATTACCCTGACTAAGTCGGAAGCCGGTTATATGAACAAATATAACGATGAGTGGAGTTTCGAAGCAGGCACCTATACGCTCAACGGTGAGCAGGCGCTTTGCTATGCCAGAAACCGTAAGATCGGATCGGAGTTCAAGCGCACACAGCGGCAAAGAACAATCCTCAACGAGGTGTTTAAGAAGATCAAGAACCTGAGCCTTACGGAGATGTACGACCTGGCTGAGGAAATTCTGCCTCTGATCAAAACGGATATGACAGACAGCGAGATCATGAAGTATATTTTGGAACTGTCCAAAATCCTGCCGGAGATAGAAATGGTGTCTCAGCGCATTCCCGTTGATGACGGTTATCAGCTGACCATGATCAAGAAAAAATCTGTGATTTATCTGAACAAAAAGCACTGGAAAAAGAACCTGGATTTCCTGCGGGAAACAATCGGTGAATAAAAGAAAAAATCCCTGCCGTGAACCGGCGGGGATTTTTGCAATTTTGTAAATTTTTGTTGCCGGAATAATTGCATATTGTAACAGAATATGATATAGTATATAAGATCATACACCCGGAGGCGTTTATGATGGAAATGACAACTTTTCAGCAAAAAATAGCTGATTTATTCCCCAATATTGCACTTCGTTTCAATGAATCTATGGAAAAACATACCTCCTTCCGCATCGGCGGTCCTGCGGAGGTTATGGCCTTTCCAAAATCCCCGGCGGAATTGAGCGAATTGTTACAAAAAACAAAGGCACTTGGCATCGTGGCACCTGTCTTGGGCGCGGGCACCAATGTGCTGGCACCGGATACCGGAATCGATGGTCTTGTGATCTGCCTGAAGGACGCGTTGGAGGGCATGGAACAGCTGGACGGTACTCATATTCGGGTATTTGCCGGTGTGACCATGACCCGGGCAGCAGTCTTTGCTGCGGAGCGGGATCTGGGCGGTATGGAATTTGCCCACGGCATTCCCGGTACGGTTGGCGGCGGTGTGTATATGAATGCCGGCGCTTACGGCGGCGAGATCAAGGACATCTGCGAAAGCGTGGACGTGATGGACGCGGTGGGCAATTGCAAGACCTATACTGCGGAAGAAATGCAATTCGCATACCGCCACAGCTGTCTGGAAGATAGTGGCGGCGTTGTGGTCAGCGCTGTATTCAAGCTGACACCGAAACCCCGCGGAGAAGTTCGTGCTCTGATGCAGGAGCTGATCGGAAAGCGGAAAGCTTCACAACCCCTGGAACTGCCTTCTGCTGGTTCTGCTTTTAAGCGGCCTGTTGGGGGGTATGCTGCGGCACTGATCGATCAGGCCGGACTGAAGGGCTATCGTGTAGGCGATGCCGCGGTGTCGGAAAAGCATGCCGGCTTCGTCGTGAATTTGGGTAACGCAACTGCCCATGATGTGCAGGAACTGCTCCGGCAGGTATCTGATATTGTTTTTGAAAAATCCGGAATCCGGTTGGAACCGGAAGTGCGTATTTGGTAAAAGAAAGGAGGGACGGTTGTGGCTGTTTCTTTTTCCGCAAATGCGAAGGCTGAAATTTGTCGCAGCCTTCCCCAGAAAAAATGCTGCGCGGTTTCCCAGTGCTTCGGTGTGCTGCTGTTTTGCAACAGCTTCTCCGCAGACGGCATTAAGGTCATCACAGAATCCCAGGAATTTGCCCAGATTCTGCCCAAGCTGTTTAAGAAAGCTTTCGGTTTTTCTTTTGATGTGCAGCCCGGTGAGGATACCGTGGGCAAACGCAGTTTCCAGATCACTGATCCTGCAAAGCTTTTGCTGATTATGAGAAGCTATGGCTTTGATCCCCAGGACACCCTTTCTCTGCATATCAATCTGCCGGTAGTGGAAGAGGATTGCTGTAAGCAAGCCTTTTTACGCGGCGCATTTCTGGCCGGCGGATCTGTAACAGACCCGGATAAGGGTTACCATCTGGAACTATCCACGACCCACCACAGTGTGGCAAAAGAAAGCTGTGCGCTGGTGCAGGAGGTCATGCCCTTTATCCCTAAGACCGCAGCACGTGGCGGTGGACGGGTACTGTACCTGAAACAGATCGAGCAGATCGAAGATTTCCTGACCTATCTTGGCGCACATGTGGCGGCTATGGGCATCATGGAAGCAAGACTGGAAAAAGAATTGAACAACAAGGTGAATCGTCGCTGTAACTGTGACGATGCCAATACCTCCAAAGTGGTGGAAGCAGCCCAGGAGCAATTGGCAGCCATTCGACTTCTGCGTAAGAAGGGCTTGTTTGAGCAGTTGCCGGAAAAAATGCAGCAAGCCGCCATCGCCAGAGAGCAAAATCCTGAATCCTCTTTGACAGAACTGGCAGCCATGATGGAACCGCCTATTACCAAACCTGCCATGAACAATCGCCTGAAGAAGCTGATGCAAGCGGCGAAGGAGAAATAACATGAGTTTTGTACATCTGCATGTCCATACGGAATACAGCCTCCTGGATGGTGCCTGCCGGATCGGCAATATGATGGACCGGGTCAAAGAACTTGGCCAGAGCGCCATCGCTATCACAGACCACGGTGTCATGTACGGCTGTGTGGACTTTTATAAAGCCGCAAAAGCTGCGGGAATCAAGCCGATTATCGGCTGTGAGGTCTATGTGGCACCCCGTGGTATGGAAGACCGTGTCTATAAGATCGACGACAGAAACTACCATTTGGTGCTGCTGTGTGAAAACCGCAAAGGCTATGAAAATTTGTGCCTTTTGGTATCCGAAGCCTTTGAGCGAGGTTTTTATGGCCACCCCCGTATTGATTTGGAACTTCTGGAAAAGCACCATGAGGGTCTGATCGCTTTGTCTGCCTGCCTTGGCGGTGCGATCCCCCAGCACCTGCTGGCAGAGGACTATGAAGGCGCATTGGCGTATACAAAGAAGCTTTCTGCAATCATGGGCGAGGGCAACCTGTATTTGGAACTACAGGATCACGGCATGGAGGAACAGCGTCCTGTCAATCAGGGCGTTATGCGCCTTGCCCGGGAAACCGGTCTGCCTCTGGTGGCTACCAACGATGCCCATTACCTGCGCAAAGAAGATGCCAAGATGCAGGACGTTCTGTTGTGTGTCCAGACCGGTAAAATTCTGGACGACCCGGATCGTATGCGTTTTGAAACTGAAGAATTCTACCTCAAGAGCGAGGAAGAAATGCGGGCGCTTTTCCCCAATTGCAGCGAAGCCATTGACAATACCCAGGTGATTGCCGACCGCTGCAATATGGAATTTATCTTTAACGAATATCATTTGCCCTCTTTCCCTGTGCCGGAGGGTTATACAAACGAAGAATATTTCCGCAAAGTCTGTATGGACGGCTTCAAGGAGCGCTATCCCGACGCCCCCAAGGACTATATGGATCGGCTGAATTACGAAATCGATGTGATCAGCCGTATGGGCTATACCAACTATTACCTGATCGTCTGGGACTTTATCCGCTATGCGAAAGAGCAGGGGATCCCTGTAGGTCCCGGCCGTGGTTCCGGTGCAGCTTCCATCGCTGCATATTGTATGCACATCACGGAAGTCGACCCCATGAAGTACGCGCTGATCTTCGAGCGCTTTTTGAACCCCGAGCGCGTCAGTATGCCCGACTTCGATACGGACTTCTGCCAGGAGCGCCGTGGGGAAGTAATTGACTATGTAACCAGAAAATACGGTGCTGATCATGTGGCGCAGATCGCTACCTTCGGTACTATGGCAGCCCGTGGCGCGATCCGCGACGTGGGCAGAGTGCTTGATTTCACATATGCGGAGACCGATGTGGTGGCCAAGCAAGTCCCCATGATGATCCCCAACAAGAAGCATGTTACCCTTACCGATGCCATGGACGCTAATCCCAAGCTGAAGGAAATGTACGATACCGACGACCGTGTTCGAACCCTGATCGACACCGCCAGAAGTTTGGAAGGTATGCCTCGTAACACCTCTACCCATGCAGCGGGTGTTGTGATTACAGCTGACCCTGTGCATACCTATGTACCGCTGTCCAAGAATGAAGATACCATCGTCACCCAGTACACCATGACTACTGTGGAAGAGCTGGGCCTTCTGAAAATGGACTTTTTGGGTCTTCGCAACCTGACGGTCATTAAAGATGCCCAGGAGCAGATCAAGCAGATCAATCCTGAGTTCTCCATCGACAAGATTCCCGACGACGATCCCGCCACCTTCCGCATGCTGGCTGAGGGTAAGACCCAGGGCGTGTTCCAGATGGAATCTGCGGGCATGACCGGCGTGTGTATCAATATGAAGCCCACTTCTATCGAAGATATCACCGCTATCGTAGCGTTGTACCGCCCGGGTCCCATGGAATCGATCCCCAAGTTTATTGCCAATAAGCTGGATCCCCGGAAGGTGACGTATAAGACACCCCTTCTGGAACCGATCCTGCGGGTTACTTACGGTTGTATCGTCTACCAGGAGCAGGTGATTGAAATCTTCCGCTCCCTGGGTGGCTACACTATGGGTCAGGCAGACAATATCCGCCGCGCTATCTCCAAGAAGAAGATGAATGTCATCGAAGCTGAGCGTAAGGTCTTCGTTTACGGTGACGAAAAACAGGGCATTCCCGGTGCAGTTACCAAGGGTGTTCCCGAACAGGTTGCCCAATCGATCTATGACGAGATCGTTGACTTTGCAAACTACGCCTTTAACAAGGCGCATGCTGTTTGCTATGCTGTGGTTGCCTACCAGACGGCTTATCTGAAGTGCCATTACCCCCATCAGTATATGGCGGCCCTGATGACCTCTGTGCTGGACTCTGCCACAAAAATCTCCGGCTATATTGCTGAATGTAAGAATCTGGACATTCCCGTGTTGCCTCCGGACATTAACCGCTCTGTGGACAACTTCAGTGTGGAAGGCAATGCAATCCGCTTTGGTTTGGGCGCAGTGAAGAATGTAGGCCGCGGCCTGATTCGCAGCATGGTGGCAAAGCGGGAGTCCGGCGGACCGTTCCGTTCTCTGGAAGATCTGATCCAGCGCATGGGCGAGGGCGAACTGAACAAGCGCGCCGTGGAAAACTTTATCAAGTGCGGCGCTATGGATTGCTTCGGTTACCACAGAAGCGAGTTGCTGGCCGTTTATGACAGCATGATGGACAGTATCGCCGCTTCCCGTAAGAAGAACATTGAAGGTCAGATGGGTATGTTTGCTATGCTGGAGGAAGAGGATACCTCTGTGCAGATTCCCATTCCCAAGCTGGCAGAGATGAAAAAAATGGATCTTATGCTCCTGGAGAAGGAGACCACCGGCATTTATTTGTCCGGCCACCCCATGGACGACTATCGGCACTTGCTGAAGAATACCCATGTGATCCCCATGGGTCGTCTTTTGGACGAAGACAGCGCCTACCAGGACGACCAGATCATCAGTGTTGCCGGTATCGTGCAGACTGTCAAAAATAAGACTACCCGCAATAACTCCATGATGGCCTATATCACGGTGGAAGATGATACGGCATCTATTGAAATGCTGGCATTTTCCAATGTGCTCAGCCAGTACGGCACTTATCTTGCTGAAAATCAGGCGGTGGTGATCACCGGCCGGCTTTCCCTGCGGGACGATAAAGAGCCGCAGATCGTTATTAACCGTGCCCGCCCCATTTCCGACTTTGCGGAAGCTGTGCCTCAGGAGGAACAGCCTGCAAAGCCTGCGGGTGTGCTGTACTTGAAATTGCCTTCGGAACAAGGCACGCATTTTGCCAAGGTACGCGCAATTCTTTCCATGTTCCCCGGTGAGAATCCGGTTGTGGTGTATTTTGCCGATACCAAGCTCCGTCGTGGCAGCCGCTGCGGTCTGGACGAGCGCATGCTCAAGGAACTGACCCACCTGCTAGGCGAGGGAAATGTGGTTGTGAAGTAAGCCTTTTTATGCTATACTGAAAAGAAGGGGGTGCTGCCCTTATGCGAAGAATGAAAACAATTGTTTTGGTGCTGATGGCAGCGCTGCTTCTTAGCGGTTGTGCCACGGTGGATGACATGTACGCCATTCCCAAACGCTCCCAGGATTATAACGATTTGCAGGTCTCTATTGATAAGGCTATGACAAATCTTTCCTATAGCGCACCTGTGGCGGGAGAGAACAGACAATCGGTGCAAATGGCGGATCTGGACGGTGACGGCACAGCAGAATATCTTGTTTTCGCCAAGGACAGCAACGAGCGTCCTCTGAAAATTTTGGTTTTCCGGAATGTAGATGGTCGGTATGACCACGTGGATACGCTGGAAAGCAACGGTACAGCCTTTGACCAGGTAGAGTATGTCCAGTTGGACGAAAAGCCCGGCCTGGAGATCGTGATAGGTCGGCAGGTAAGTGACCAGGTGTTCCGTTCCATGACGGTATATACCATGGACAGCGGAAAAGTGACACAGGTTATCAGCGATAACTATACAAAGCTGCTTCCTGTGGATATGAACGGTGACGGCACCGGCGAGCTTTTTCTGATCAAGCCGGGACAGACCGACGCAGACAAAGGTGTCATCTCTCTCTACGGTGTTAGAAACGGTGTCCTGGAACGCTCCAACGAAGCGGACATGTCCCAGCCTGCCGACAGGATCAAGCGCATTATTTCCGGCAAACTGCAAAATGGCGGAAACGCTGTGTATATTGCCAGTACCGTAGACGAATCCACTTTGATTACTGATGTATTTGTCCTGCACGACGGTCTGATGACCAATATGACCTTGTCTGTGGAATCCGGCACCAGTGTCAAGACCATGCGTAATTATTACATTTATGCCGATGATGTGGACGATGACGGGGTGGTGGAGCTGCCTGCTCTTCTTAACATGAAACCGGTAAGTTCCCAGACGAACAGCGATCAGCTGCATCTGATCCGTTGGTATGCATTAACTGCTTCCGGTGAGGAGAAGGACAAAATGTACACCTTCCATAATTTCCTGGACGGCTGGTATTTGCAGCTGGAAGAAGATCTTGTAAACCGCATTACCGTAACTATGGACAGCGGTGTTTACCGCTTCTGTGTGTGGGATACGGATTTCAAGAATACGGAAGAATTGCTGCGGATCACAACCCACTCAGCGCAGTCTCTCACAGAACAGGAGGGCGCTGTGGTGCTGACTCGTACAGACGCAGTGGTTTATACCGCGATTCTAACACCCTATGCAGAAAAATACGGCATCACGCAGGAAAGCGTGGTTTATAACTTCCGACTGATCCATCAGGATTGGAAAACCGGAGAAACATAAGAGGTTTTCGTATGAAGAAAGTATTGATTCTGGAAGATGAAGTAAATATTCGCTC
>JAFYPO010000031.1 GCA_017547505.1 Oscillospiraceae bacterium
CTGCGGTTGGGAAGTGTACGGCACAATTCTCTTTTTGAATCCCGGTCCTTGCGATGTCAACGGCGAGGGCATGAGTTTCATTTGCTACAACAATCCCAGCGAAGGAAATTATATTTTCCGTTCCTGACCACCAACACCCCCGGGGGGAATACCCCGGGGGAGACGATGTGACTTATGAATCAATATCATTTTGAACTGCTGGGGTTGCGGGTGCGCCTGCAAACCCCGGCAGCTGTCCAAATATCGGAAAGACTACAGCCTTTTTTGTCAAACTCTTTGGCAGAGAGGGCGGATTGTACCATTACAATCAGCCACAGCCGGGCATTGCCACAACCGAACCAAGCGGGTATTTGGCACGGACCGGAGTGCTATGACCGCAGTGGGGAAACTTTGGAAATTTTCCATTGTCATACCCCCTACGGCAGCCCCTTTGCTGTAACACAGCTTGAAAAAGAGGGGAATATTCAGATTACGGTGGATCCCGATTACGCCGACTATTTTTCCGGAACTTCCGGGATCTTTAACCGCATTGGCTTTGAAAATTTGCTGTTGCAGCGAAAAGGCCTTTTGCTGCACGCTTCATTGATAGAATATGCCGGTCACGGCATTGCTTTTGCAGGCCCTTCCGGGATCGGCAAGTCTACCCAGGCAGCGCTTTGGCGTAGTTGCTACGGCGCCAATATTCTCAACGGTGACCGCGCCGTTTTGCGAAAGACAGAGCAGGGTTGGATAGCCTACGGCTCACCCTATGCCGGCACTTCCGGCATTTACCGCAAAGAAAGTGTCCCCCTCACCGCTGTTGTGGTGCTGGATCAGGGGCAGGAAAATACTTTGCGTCGTCTGTCCGGCGGGGAGGCAATGGCTGCTGTTTGGCCGGAAATTTCCGCAAGACGCGGTGACGAGATCTTTGTGGCGGAAGCGACCGCATTGTGCGCAGAGCTTCTCACAGACATTCCCGCATACGCGTTGAAATGCTTACCGGAGGAGAGCGCTGCCGCGCTTTTGAAGAAAGGATTGCATCTATGAACACTGCTGTAGAGCCTCGCGTAACAGAATATCTGTACCAAAAGGCCGCAGCAGCCGGTGTGCCGCTTAGCGGCACCTTTGAACTGACACCGGTATGTAATATGGATTGCAAAATGTGCTATGTCCGCATTTCCCGGCAGCAGCAGGAATCCATCGCACCTCTGAGAACAGCCAAAGAGTGGCTGGAGTTGGGCGAGCGGGCAAAACAAGCAGGTATGTTGTATTTGCTGTTGACCGGCGGCGAACCCTTTTTACACCCGCAATTCCGGGAAATCCTGGAAGGATTGCATAAAATGGGCCTTCTGATCTCCATCAATTCCAACGGCACCCTGATCGATGAAAGTACCGTGGCGTGGCTGAAAGAATGTCCGCCTGTGCGGATCAATATCAGCCTGTACGGCGTGTCTGACGATACCTACGGAACACTTTGCGGCAATCCCAAAGGCTTTACCCAGACGGTGCGCGCCATTGACCTTTTGCAGCAGGCGGGGATCCCGGTGAAGCTTAACTGCAGCCTGACGCCGCAGAATGCGCCTTACCTAAAGGAAATGATCGCCTTTGCGCAAAAGAGAAATCTGCAGATCCAGGTGGCAGGCTATATGTTCCCCCCGGTTCGGAAACCGGAACATACCACGGACGAAAGCGTCCGGCTAAGCCCGGAAGAAGCGGCCTGGTATACCGCGTATTCCGAATATTTGCTCGTGGGAAAAGAGCGATTTTTGGAAAAAGGTTGTCAAATGGCAACAATTTGTGACCCGGAGGAAGATATCGGGCGTCAAGGTGATGTTATGCGTTGCCGCGCCGGACGGTGCAGTTTCTGGATCACCTGGCAGGGACAAATGACCCCTTGCGGCATGTTTCCCCCGGAGGGCAGTCCCAATGTATTTACAGAAGATTTTAATACGACCTGGGCGGCGGTAAAAGCGCGGGTGGCGCAGATTCATCTGCCGGCTCCCTGCGCAGATTGCTCCGCAAAGTCCATCTGTCGCGCCTGCGGCGCAATGGTAGTGGCGGAGAGCGGAAGCTTTGACAAAGTTCCCCGGTATCGCTGCCGCATGATGCAGGTCTATCCGCAAATGTGGGAGCGGGTCAAGGAGGAAATACAATGAGTAAAGAAAATAAGCGTCTTGCAGTAATTGTGGGAATCTGCCTGTTGGTGCTTTTAGGCGCAATTTTGGCGGTAATACTGTTGGAGCCGGGCGAGCCTGCGCCTGACCAGAATACAGTCCCCACGGGGGGACAGCTGGCCTCTGATCCTACAGACCCCAGCGCTTCTGCGCCGACGACACCCAATGGGAGCGACCCTACCAATCCTACCCAACCGGACAGCACAGAACCCGGCGCCCCGGAGACGACAGATCCTCCTCCTGTGGTGGAGATCCCCGATGTTGACGACGGAGAGGAAGGCCTGCAATTCCCTTGTGAAATTCCCGGCTATGATCTGCAGATCGAGAAATTGGCAGCCTATACCGGCCTTTTCGTAGAGGACGGCACCAATGCGGAAGTGGATA
Organism: Oscillospiraceae bacterium; assembly: GCA_017547505.1. GTDB lineage: Bacteria > Bacillota > Clostridia > Oscillospirales > Oscillospiraceae > Faecousia. The sequence continues at coordinate 2,538 of JAFYPO010000031.1, forward strand.
GTGTTGCCATGCTGTTGCTTCATAACAAAAGCGACAAGGCTGTGGAGTATACGGAAATCACCGTAAAATATCAAAATGAAACCCTGGCATTCCATGTGACTGCGCTGCCCGCAGGTGCGCGTATGGTCGTGCAGGAAAAAGATTGTAAGAAGCTGCCGGACAGCGTGCCCCTGGAGGCCCAGGCTTTGATCGTTCAGCGGGCGGAAATGGACATAGCTGAGGGAATTTCCGTTACGGAGAACGAGGATAATTCCCTGACAGTAAAAAACCTGACAGGGGAGGAGATCCCTGCGGTGCGGGTGTTCTACAAGTATTACATGGAAGAGGAAGAACTGTATGTGGGCGGAATTGCCTTTACCGTGCGGATTGCCGGTTTGGGCGCAAACAGCAGCGTTGTGGTTTCTCCCTCCCACTATGTAAGCAAGACCAGCCGTGTGGTGATGGCCTTGACCTATGATTCATAAAGGACGGTGCAGTGGAATGAAGCTACGGGGTGAATTTGTGATACGGCAGGTTATGGATTGCATAGCGGCGATCCCCGTGGGCAGCACAGCGCTGCAGTTTAACGGCATGATCCTTTTGAACGACGTAAGCCGGGTGATCTGGGATTGCCTCAGCGCCGGCAGCAGTATTCAGGATATAACGGCAGCAGTGACAGAAGCCTTTGAAGTGTCCCCGGAGGAAGCAGAGGCGGATATTGTGGAGTTTACAGAGAAACTGCGCAGTTTAGAACTGCTGGATTGAGGAATCGTGATGGAACATAAGAAACAATCTTCTCATACCCCGGCTGCGGAAGAACAGATTGAGATCGATCTGCGATATTTATTACGGAATGCCTTGCGAAGCTTTACCAAGCTTTGGTGGGTTTGTTTGCTGCTGGCGGTGGTGTTCGGTGTCGGTTTTCTGATTTACGGCATGCGGTCCTATGTGCCCATGTATCGGGCGCAGGCTACTTTTACCGTAGAAACCTACCAGAATCAGGACGGCTACACGTTTTATTATGATAACCGTACCGCAGCCCAGATGGCGCGGACATTCCCCTATCTGTTGGACAGCGATCTGCTTATGGATCGGGTCAAAGCAGATCTGGGCGTGAGCCATCTTGACGGCACACCCAGCGCACAGGTGATCGAAAATTCCAATCTGTTCACCTTAAGCGTTGTCAGTCGTCAGCCGCAGGCTGCCCACGACATTTTGCAGGCGCTGATTCGCAATTACCCGGCGGTGGCGGAGTATGTCATTGGCCGTGTGCAGGTGAATATGATCTCTGCTCCGGAACTACCGGATGCTCCCTACAACGAGACTGCCTACCTCTCCCATGCAGGCAAGGGCCTGGCTTTGGGCTTGTTGCTGGGCCTTGCTGTGGTGGTTATTGCCGCCTTGCTGCGCAATACGGTACAGAAGGAATCGGACGTGGAAAATAAGCTGTATACCCCGTGCTTGGGCAGCGTACCGCTGGTGATTCCCAAAGGTAACCGTAAGAATCGGAAGCTGAAACTGTCTATTCACAACAGCAAGGTGGGAACACCTTTTAAGGAGAGCTTCCGGGGTATCGGTCTGCATATTGCCGCCCAGATGGAGGATAAGAAGGTGCTTCTTTGCACCTCCACCACCCAGGACGAGGGTACCACCACCGTGGCGCTGAACCTGGCCTATACCCTGGCTGACCAGGGAAAACGGATTTTGGTGCTGGACGGTAATTTCCGGCAGGGGGCTACCGGCGGCACGATTCTGGACCGGTATTTTTCCGGAGAATGTACCCTTACCCAATTGCTGCAGCACCTGGAGGACACCCAGGTAAGTGTCCTGCGGTGCGCAAAGGCGCTGTCTGTGCGGGAATTGTCCCATATCCAGCGGGAGTTGGCAGCGCTGGTGCAGGCGGCAAAAGAGCAGATGGACTATATCATTATCGATGCGCCGTCCTGCCAGGATCTGACCCAGGTTGGATATGTTGCGGAACTGGCAGAGGCAATTTTGTATATGATCCGCTATGACAGCACCAAGCTGTCTGCGGTGATGAACTGTTTTGAGGAGCTGGGCCAGTACGAGGCAAAGATCCTTGGCTGTGTGTTGACCGGTGTGCGTACCGGTGTTACCGGCTATGGGTATGGCTATGGCTACGGTTACGGTTACGGCTATGGGTATGGCCGGCACTACGGCTACGGTTATGGCTACGGCTACGGAGAGAAAGACGACCAGGAAAATCAGCATGAAGATTTGTGATATCCATACCCATGTGCTGCCCTGCGTGGACGATGGGGCAGCGTCTATGGAACAGGCCTTGCAAATGCTGCGCAACGCAGTTGCCAGCAATGTGCAGTATCTGATACTGACACCCCATTGCAATCGTCCGGATCAGCAGACTGCGCCGCACTTGCAGGCAGTATATGAAAGCTTTTGTCGGAAAGCGGAAGCAATTCCTGTCCGGCTGGCGTTGGGCGCGGAAGTCCATGTGACACCGGAACTGCCGGAACTTTTGCGCCGGGGCGCGTTTCCTACGCTCAATGGCAGTCGGTATCTGCTTACGGAGTTTCCTTTTCGGTGGCAGGCAGCGGATTTTCTGCCAATGCTGGAGAAGATATGCTCCTTGGGCTATACACCGGTGATCGCCCACCCGGAGCGATATACCGCGCTTATGGAAGCGCCGCAGCTGGTTTACGACTGGCTGGAGTTGGGTTGCCATGTGCAGCTGACCGCCGGCAGCGTTGTGGGAAAATATGGCAGCAAAGTGCAAAAATGCGCCAGATTTCTTTTGAAAAACGGTCTTGCCTGCTGTGTGGCAAGTGATGCCCACGGTGTGGAAAGCCGTAACAACAACCTGCTGGAAGTGGAGTCTTATCTTTCGCTTTACTATTCCCACAGGTGCGCGCAGGCTCTGTTGTGGGACAATCCTATGAGAATTTTTCAGAATGAAACATTTTAGAAAGGGAGGTATTGTATGCGTTATCTGCGTTTGGCGGCAATCTGTATTTTTGTGCTGAGCCTGGGCTTTTCTGCCTGGTCCAATATTCACTACTACAGCGACAGCAATACCGATATTCCTTCCATAGAAAGCAATACGGAGCTGCTGGAGATCAGCGTTACGGAGGGGCGGGAAGCCTTGCTACAAGGCTTGACAGCCCATGACGAAACGGACGGCGATCTTACTGACCGGATCATGGTGGCCTCTGTATCACACTTTATGGAAAAAGGTTTGGTGAATGTGAAATATGTGGTGTTTGACAAACACCACAATGCGGGGTCTATTACAAGACAGGTTCGTTACACCGACTACGAAAGCCCGAAGTTTTCTCTGAGCACCCCGGCTGTTTTCACAAGAGGCGCCGATTTTAACCTTCTGGATCGTGTGAAGGTAGAGGACTGCATAGACGGTGATATTTCCCGGCAAATTCGCGTAGTTACCAATATGGTAAACAGCTTTGCTGCGGGTGTGTACCCGGTTACCCTGGAGGTGACCAACTCCTGCGGCGATCTGGCGCAGCTGACCTTGTGGGTCACGGTGCTGGACAAAGAAAACAGCGCCTCCATTACATTGAACCAATATATTGTCTATGTGGAGCAGGGAACTCGTTTTGATCCTTACAGCTATATCCGCTCTGTGACCGATGCCAACAATCTGTCTTTACCGAAAGAAAATGTGCAGGTTAAAGGTACTTTGGATATGAATACCCCCGGTTCTTACCGGTTGGAGTACACCTATTCCGATTCCGAAACCGTAGGCCAGACGGCAATCACCGTTGTGGTGGAAGGAAAAGAGGGGGTGGCGTAAATGCAGGAGAGAAATATTTCTTTTGACGAGATCAATCTGCGTCTTGTGGTTATGTCTGTGCTGAGAAACCTTTGGGTGGTGGCACTTTTGTGTGCCAGCGTGCTGCTGTGCTACACCGGCTACGCAAAACTGACCTATGAGCCGGTCTATACCGCAAAGGCAACCCTGATGGTCAGCGCCAAGGACAGTACCAGCGCCTATAACTCTCTGACGACTACCCAGAGTATGGCATCGGTGTTTGTGGAAGTGTTCCAAAGCAATGTGCTGCTGGAAAAGGTCAAACAGCAGATGCCGGATCAGAAATTTACCGGCAGTATCGGCACTACCACGATCCCTGAAACCAACCTGCTGATCGTTTCGGTCACCTCTCCTTCTCCCCAGATGTCCTTCCAGGGACTGAATTTGGTGCTGCAGAACTACGAATCGATTTCCGAGTACCTGTTTGCCAATGCCCAGCTGGAGGTCATTAAGGATCCTGTGATCCCCACAGTTCCTTCCAATCCTCTGAATCTGTCCGGCCGGTATTCCATGCTGGTATTGATTACCGCTGTGTTGAGTGTTGGCTTGATCGTGGTGCTGCAGATCTTCCGCAGAACTGTGCAAACGCCCGCCTCTGCGCGGCGGAATATTGATGCCCGGGTGCTTCGGGTGATCCGCCATGAGGTGAAGAACAAGACCCTCCGCGCCAAGCTGCGGCAGAAGAATATAGCGCCCCTGATTAACGGTCCTTTGATCAGCAAAAGCTTTATCGAGGACAACCTGAGCCTTTGCTCCTCTGTGGAATACCATATGCGCAAGCGAAATCAAAAGGTGATCATGGTGACCAGCGCGGGCGAAAACGAAGGTAAATCCACAGTGGCGGCCAATCTGGCGCTGGCATTGGCGGAGAAGAACAAGCGGGTCATGCTGCTGGACTGTGATTTCCGCAAGCCGTCGCTGCATAAGATTTTTGAAAATCCCGTGCCCAAAGGAAAAACCTTCTCCAGCTATCTTTTGCAGGATACGCAGGATCCCACACCGTATCTTTTGGAATTGCCCAAATGTGGAATTACTGTAGGTTTGAGCCGTCCGGAGCATAAGAATATCACGGAACTGCTCCACAACGGCAAGCTGCGGGAATTTCTGCAACAGGCGCGTCAAGAGGCGGATTATATCGTGCTGGATACGCCGCCTATGCTGGCAGCGGCAGACTCTGAGACGATCGCCGGATTGGTGGATACGGCCATGGTGGTCGTTGCTGCGGACTTTATGCCCGTTTCTGTTATCAACGATTGGCTGGACCATCTGCGGGGCAGCGCCCCGGAGCTGTGCGGCATTGTGCTGAACAACTACAAAAAGAACTTGCTGTAATAAAAAAGCACCTGAATGATGATCATTCAGGTGCTTTTTCTTTACGGTTCGTCTGCAAGCCTTGTTTTTGTTCTTAAGTCCTCCACTGTGATAGGGGAGATGGTATCGTTGCTTATATAGTAGATCCGGTCGCTGATGTTCAAGGCGCTGGGGCGGTGTGTGGTGAGAATGCACATGCGGCCGGCTCTTTCCTGCATAATGTTTCTCAAAACCTTCCGCTCGGTCTTGATGTCCAGGGCGCTGGTCGCCTCGTCCATCAAAAGAATGGGCGCTTCAGACAAAAGCGCTCTGGCAATGCAAAGCCGTTGCAGCTGACCCTCCGACATACCGCCGCCCCGCTCCTTCACAGGCGTCTGCAAGCCCATAGGCAGCTGAGAAACAAATTCTGTTGCACAGGCCATGTCCAATGCTTTTTGCAGCATTTCGTCTGTGGCGTC
>JAFYPO010000032.1 GCA_017547505.1 Oscillospiraceae bacterium
ACGGTGTGATCACCGAGTGCGGCACCCACGACGAGCTGATCGAAAAAGGCGGTATTTACGCCGACCTCTACAACACCCAAAATCAAAGATCGTAATAAAAGAGCGACCCCATCGGGGTCGCTCTTTTGTTGGCATATACTATGCAATTTGATACAATGCAACGCTAATCGCGCAAGCGTTGCATTCGTTAAACGGCTGAATTATGGCATTTGTATAAGCATTACAACAAAGAGCCACATAAGAATTCCAACAATAATATTTAAAATCGATAACACAACAATAGGTGTCTTGCACGCTATGCTAAAACGATCTTTTGCATTCAAAATAAAGCTGAGTACTGCAAGCGGAATGTTGGCAAATAAAAATAACGCATTTCCAACAGCAAGTATACCGGCGGTTTCGCCACCATCCGGTATGAAAATACTAAAAACGAACAATACAAACCACAAAAGCAAAGCGCCGTGGATGCAAAGCAAAAAATCCCAGTTTCTTGTCTTCATTGCTATATTCCCCTTTACACATATTGGGTTGCGAATAATACTAACATCTAGATTATAGCAATTTGAGATTAAAAAGCAACCCTCGGTGATACGAATTGTATCATCGAGGGTCAGCTATTTGGTGCCGGTGTCCTGTTGCGGTGCCCGGTGTGCGCCTTGCCGACAGTGCGGCTGCGTTGCACACCGACCGCTGCCACTCGCTCGGGTCGCTGCATCTGCCACCGGCAGCGCTCCCCTCGCTCCCCAAACTCGAACCTCCGGTTCTCGTCCGACCGGCATAAAAATATGGGATACCCCATTGGGGTATCCCATATTTTGGTGCCGGTGACCGGACTCGAACCGGTACGCTGTCGCCAGCGGTGGATTTTGAGTCCACTACGTCTACCAATTCCATCACACCGGCAGTTACCCCAGTAGTATACACTAACTTACCAAAAATAGCAAGGGGAAATTTTTCGATTATTCAAAATGGGCGGTGTATCGCTCCACGTCCTTATTGGTGTTGCAGATCAGGAAAGAAAAATCGTTGCCGTTTACAACATAAGGATCGCCTTCCTTATCGTCCACCAGAGTCATGTAATGAGCGCCGAAGTCTTTGCCCTCATAGGGGATTCTGTGCGGTTCGCTCCAGTTCAGCAGATCGTCACTGGTGCGCCATTCCAGAATGTTGGCCACACGGCCTGCCAGGAAGGTGGACTGGAGGATCTCCTGTACATTGGGGGACAGGGGAGAGCCGACCATAATGTATTTCTGCATTTTCTCGGACCATGCCACGCGGGGGTGCCATACATTGGGAACAAGGACGGATTCCTTGCCCAAATTACCGGCTTCGCAGAAACTGCCGTTGTAGTATTTTACGAAATCGCCCATGATACCGTCGTCGCGCTTCCGGGTGCGCGCTGCATAGCAGTCGCAACGCAGCCAAACCCGACGCTCGGTGTCCATGTGGATAATGTTATAGAACAGATAAATGTAGTCGCCGTCCGGCTCTGCAAAAATGGAGAAGTCGCCTGCGCCCACGGTGATCTCGCCCTTCTTCTGGGGAAGCACGCAGTCGTTATTGGGGTTATAGTATTCGGTGAAGCACACATCTTCCGCGGTTACAACCCAGCGGTCAAAGGTCCAGTTTTTGCCCTCATCGTCGGAGTGCATGAGACCAATGTGGCGGAAGTCGGAGTCAAATTGGGGGTGCTTGGAAAGACCGAAGGCATCGTAGCCTGTTCCCTTGCCGTTCCATGCGCTTTCATTGTGAAAGAACGAGAAGAAGCGATGGGTCTTAGGGCAAATATACAGACCAAAGGGCCAGATACTGCCTCTTGCCTTTACACCTTCCGGGTAGCGGATATTGTTATAAGCATAATCTGCATGACCGACACAGAAATTGGTGTTGACATCATACAACTTCTTCATATCGTCCAAAGTGTTGCCGCAGAACATGCTGATCTGGCCCACATGAGACATGCCGGCGATTGCCCAAAGCTTGCCGTCCACATCTCTGTACATAGGGATAGTACCGTCTTGATGAATGCCGACTTTCTGCTGAAAGGGGCTTTCTTTGTGGTCGTCAATCTTGATAGTAAAATCCATAGGGATCCCTCCTTTACTAAACCAGTATAGCACGACAGGCAGTAAAGTCAACCCTTAATGGTGATGGTGACCATGATCGGCCTCCAAAACCGGGGTACACACCCGGTCGTGACAAGGCTCGTTTTCTTTTTCTGTTTCAATTGTCACATGAACGATTCCGTGCTCCTGCAGTTCTTCCCGCACCGTTTCTTTGATGGTATGCGCATCTCCATTGATCCGTATATGGAGCGTGGCGCTGTGGTGGAAACCGTCCACGCTCCAAACATGAATATGGTGGGCGTCCAAAACTCCCTCCAAGTGGCACAGATGTTCTTTTAAGTCCGCAAGGGAAATGCCTTTTGGGGTGCGTTCCAGAAACAGATCCGCCACTTCTTTGAGATTACGAATCGCATGGATAAAGATATAGACTGCAACACCTACGGACATCAGAGGATCGATCAGCCAAAAATCGGTGAACCGCATGACTATAGCGCCGATCAGTACCACGATCCAGCCCAACACGTCTTCCAGCATGTGCAGATTCACTGCCCTCTGATTCAGGGAGTCGCCGTGACTGGTCAGTCGCGCTGCAATGAAATTAACGATCACTCCCACCACAGCAAAAACGATCATGCTGTCGTAGTTTATGGGGGTGGGGGAGAAGATCCGCCCAATGGCGTTATATACCACAAGACAAGAACCCACCAAGAGAATCAACGATGTGATCAATCCACCCAAAACGGAGTAGCGGGCATAGCCGTAGGAGTGGGTCTCATCGGGGGGACGCGTGCTCTTTCTCTCCAGAAAAAAGGCAATGCCGATGCTCATGGCATCGCCCAGATCGTGGAGCGCGTCGGAGAGAATGGCCACACTGCCGATGAGCAGACCACCCACCAGTTCAAAGGCGGAAAATAACAAATTCAGAATAAATGCCAACAAAATATTTCGCTGTGTTTTCATAAGACCTCCCAGTTGCAGAGAATAGTTAAGTATGATACAATATATTCTATAGCATACAAAATGTTCGGAAACAACAGACGGTTTCAGACAGTTGTATTTTATGGAACAAATATGAGAAAATGTATGGGAGATCATTATGGACAGAAGACGCAGAAAGACAAGGAATGCCATATTTGAAGCGTTTATCGCGCTTCTGGATCGGCATAGCTACGGTCAGATCACCGTTGGGCAGATCATAGAACGGGCAGATGTGGGTCGCGCCACCTTTTACGCCCATTTTGAAACTAAGGAAGAGTTGTTAAAGGCTTTGTGTCGGGAATTGTTTGCCCATATTTTTGAAGCGGCAGAGGGAGAGGAAACGGCACACAGCTACCTTTTTGATTGTCAGGCACCGGACTCGGTGTTTTTGCATTTGTTTCAGCATTTGCAGAAAGATGATAACCGCATTCTGACATTACTGTCCTGTCGGAACAATGATCTGTTTTTGGGGTATTTTAAGGAAGAACTGCGGGAACTGATCAAAAGCAGGGAAGCACAGTTTTCCGGGAGAAAAGATCCCCGCCTGCCGGACGCGTTCTGGCTGGATCACATTGCGGCTACCTTTACGGAAACCCTGCGCTGGTGGCTGGAAAACGGCAGAAAAGAACCACCCGAGACCATTACGGAATATTTTTATCTGGCAGTATAAAAAGATCCCCCTTGGCTTGTTCCAAGGGGGATTTTGTTATTTGATATTCACAGCGCAGATCTTTTCTTTTCTGGTGCCAACCACCAGGGTGTTTTCGTAGACCGCAGGGGAGGCCTCTATGAGACCGCCCAGGTTGATAAGATCCAGCTGCCGACCGGTAGAGCCTTCCAGCAGGAACAGATAGCCCATGGCATCACAGACAGCCACATAGCCATCTCCATCTGCTGTGTAGAAGGCAACGGGAGAACTCCAGGCGTAGTTGTTCATATTCAGCCGCCACAGTTCTTCACCGGTTTCCGTATCCAGCGCCACGGTGTAGCCGGTGTATTCATTAGGTGTACGGGCGATGGTGTAGATGATGATGCCCTCCAGATTGGTACCGGGCTTGCCCAACAGAGCGGTGGACTGTACGCCGCCGGAGACCTTGTCCACGGTATGCACATCGTAAGGCTTTTCCCAAACGATCTCACCGGTAATAGCATTGAGCTTGTAGATACTGATCGTGCCTTCCATGTTGGAGTCTCTGGTCCAGTGCAGGGACGGCGCGGTATAGATATAACCCTCTTCCTCGCTGATCCGTTCAAAAACAGGGGAGGAGTTGGAGTCGTCTTTGGTATCCTGAGCCCATACCAGTTTCATGGTGTTCAGGTCGATACAGAAGAACATACCGCCGTTTTCGGAGATGTACAAATAGTTTTCCACAATGCTGCAGCTGGCTTCCATGCCGTACCAGTAACTCTGATTGCTGCTGCGGGTTGTGTCGTAGGTGGTCTTGACGATGTTGCTGGGAGTAATGGAGATGGTGCCGGCATCGGCGTCGTACCGGGTACCCAGCTTCATGGTGTACAGCACACCGTTTTCACCGGGCCAGATCAGGGTGTCCGTGTCGCCGTGGACAAGGGGGGCTGAGTCAAAAGCGCACCATGCGTTGGTATCGGTGCGAGGCGCAATCGTCTCGTTGTGACCCATTTCCAGAAGGACCTTGCCATCGATCAGGCTGATAATAAACATTCTGGGGCGGTCACCCTTGCTGTTCACATCACCGGAGCCTACATACAAAAGGGGCAGACCTCTGGGGTCAAGGGAACCCGCCCCCTTGAAGCACATGCCGATATTCAAAGGATCCCGGGTCTGTGTACCGTCCTGCAGATCCAGGAAGTAGATATGTCCGTCCAGGGTGGCATAGATGATCTCCACCAGGTCTTTCTTTGCTTGCTTGTCCGGGTAGAGGTTCATGTTATTCTTGGTTTCTTCGTCCCACTTGACGATCAGGGGCTGTCCTGTCCAACCGGAGCCGGACCAACTGGAACCTGCCAGAGTAGAGGTTTTGTAGTTCCACAAGGGGGAGAGCCGCTTTTGGGTTACTGTGGCAGTGCCGTAGGTGGCGCTGTTGCGGTAATTGTTGCCACGGAAGGTGGAAATACCGGGTAGCGCAAAGTATTCCTCAGGATCACCGAAGGAGATCTTCTCGTCCCGGGAGTAGGCGGCGGTGAGACTGTCGTTGATGTAGATCTGCAACGAGGCGCCCCAATTGGCGGGATCCGAGGCAGATGTTTTCTGGGGCTTAAACAGCACAGGGGGCTGTGTGGGTTCCGTAGGGGTTGTGGCAGCCGGTGCGTCAGTTGCGGGATCTTCCGGAGAATCGGAAGAACACATGGTCAGAAATGCCACAATGAGAACCAAAAGACCGACCAAAAGCACAATGCCCGTAGCCTTATACTGCTGTTGAGGCAGCGGTTTGCGTTTGCGTTGGCGCTGGCGCTTGTCATATTGGATCATATTGTATGCCCGCAGACCGCCAAATGCCAGGATCAGAAGGCTTAAAACGATCAGGATCCAGGAAGCGGCGCCTGCTTTTACGGTGCAACCGCAAAGCCCGGCGCACAGAAATGCCATCGCGGTTACAATGTGGAGTTTTTTCATAAAGACCCCTCCAAAATCTGATTATATACAGTATACCACTTTCGACGGAATTTGACAAGAGAGGAGCTTGCGATTGACTTGCCCCCACCCGGTGCGTTATAATACATCTGTTAATCGGAAAGGAGGAACGGCAATGAACTATGTAAAAAAGCACCCCTTGATCATGATCGTGGTGGGTGTGATCGGCATTGCACTATCCTCCATCTTTGTGAAATACTCTCAAGCCCCCTCTGCGGTCACTGCGGCTTACCGCCTTTTGTGGACGGTGCTGCTGTTGACACCGGCAGCCATGGGCAAGCGGGAAAACCGCAGAGAAATTCTGAAGATGCCTGGGAAAAACTTGATTTTGAGCATTTTGAGCGGTGTCTTTCTGGCAATTCATTTTGCGGTCTGGTTTGAATCTTTGCAGCATACCTCTGTGGCCAGTTCCACCAGCATCGTTTGTACCGAGGTGATTTGGGTAGCGCTGGGGTATTGCCTGTTTTTGAAAGGACGGCTGTCCTGGAAAGCAATCCTGGCCATTGGTATTACTTTGGTAGGCAGCGTGCTGATCGCCCTGTCTGACTCTGATGGGAAAGGCGGTCATCTGTACGGCGACATTTTGGCGCTGATCGCAGCTGTGGCTGTGGCGGTGTATACCCTGATTGGTCAACAAATGCGCAAGTCTACTTCCACCACCGCGTATACCTATGTGGTCTATGTATCCTGCGCGGTGACCTTGCTCGCTGTGTGCGCTGCACGGCAGGAGAATCTGTTTGCCTACGGCTTCAGCGCCCCGGTGGTCGGTTTGTTGCTGGCTGTATTCTCTACGATTTTAGGACACAGTATTTTTACCTGGTGTTTGAAGTATTTTTCTCCGTCTTTTGTGTCTGCGTCCAAGCTTTGCGAGCCGGTGGTGGCAGCAATCATGGCCGGCTTCCTGTTTCAGGAGATGCCCAAAGTGCTGCAGATCGTCGGCGGTGTACTGATTTTGGGCGGTGTATTTTACTATTCCCGCATTGAGAGGAAATGAGAAAGGAGGGCGCCTGTGCTGCCTCAAGAATTTTTAGACAGAATGCAATTACAGTTGGGACAGGAGTACCCTCAGTTCCTTTTGAGTTTGGAGCGCCCAAGAGCGGTAGCGCTGCGGTTTAACCCCTTAAAGGGAGAAATTCCAACCCTTCCTTTTGTCGGTGACAATGTTCCCTGGGAGCCTATGGGTGTGTATTATGATCCCGCGTCCAGACCCGGTCTGCACCCTTACCACGAAGCAGGCGTATACTACCTACAGGAGGCCAGCGCTATGGCGCCTGTGGCACTGCTGGATCCCAAGCCGGGTGAGAAAATCTGTGATCTGTGCGCCGCACCCGGCGGAAAGACGACCCAGATCGCCGGCCGTATGGCAGGGGAAGGCTTCCTGCTCTGCAATGAGATCAATCCCAAACGAGCAAAAATTTTAAGCCGCAATCTAGAACGCATGGGTGTTGCCAATGCCCTGGTGACCAATGAACATCCCCAGAACCTGGCGCAAAAGTACGCAGGTTTCTTCGACAGAGTCCTGGTGGACGCCCCTTGCTCCGGAGAGGGTATGTTCCGCAAGGAAGAAGCGGCAGTAACGGATTGGAGTCCGGAAACCGTGCAGATGTGCGCAAACCGCCAGGGAGAGATCCTTCACAGTGCGGCGCAGCTAGTGCGTCCCGGCGGCAGACTGGTTTACTCTACCTGTACCTTTGCACCGGAAGAAAACGAACAGGCGATCGCTGCATTTTTGCAGACCCACCCGGAATTTACCCCGGAAACGGTGGAAGCTCCCTGGTTTGCACCCGGCCCTGACGGTTCTTTCCGCATGTGGCCGCATAAGCTGTTGGGCGAAGGGCATTTTGCTGCCGTATTGCGGAAAACTGCGGGAGAGGAAGCCAATGTGCGGGAGTATAACGGCGAAAAACTCCCTGCCCAATGGCAGCAGTTTGCCAAAGAAATGGGAATCCGCCTGCCGGAAGGCAAGGCTGTTCTGTTCGGACAGAGCCTTTACTGGGTGCCTGAGGCTATGCCGGATATCCGCGGTGTTCGTGTCCTGCGTCCAGGTCTTGAGCTGGGCGAGGTAAAAAAAGACCGCTTCCAGCCGGCACATGCCCTGGCTCTTTGGCTGAAGGAGGCAAAGACTGTCTGGGATCTGGCATCTGACAGCAAGGAAATTGCCGCCTACATGCACGGCGAAACTGTCACAGCATCGGTATCCGGCTGGTGCCTGGTAACTGTGGACGGCTACAGCATCGGCTGGGGAAAAGGTGACGGAAAAG
>JAFYPO010000033.1 GCA_017547505.1 Oscillospiraceae bacterium
AAGACTGTTGTGACTTCCTTTAATCTGGAATACCTGAAGAAATTCCGTGCCTATGCGCCGGAGTTTGAAACCGGGTATCTCGCCGAGGACGAGCCGCTGGACGAAGTGTTGGACAACACCCTTTTGGAGTTGGGTATCACCGAGATGTGTCCCAAGGTGGCGGATATGACCCAGGAGATGGTAGAACGCTGGCACAAAAAAGGCTTCCGGATTCGCTGCTGGGGCGCATTCGACGAAGAGCTCATGCGCCGCACAGTGGATTGGGGCTGTGATGGCACTACCTGTAACTTCCCAGACAAGCTTACGGCTTACCTAAAGGAAAAATAAGAATAAGAAAACTCCCACAGTCCAACAATTGGACTGTGGGAGTTTTTTACAGTTCGTCCAGCCAGTAAGGGCGGGTATAGGCTCGGTTTCCCTGGGGATCAATGACTACCAGGCGGAAAAAAGCATTTTTTCTGGATTCCTCGGTAATGCTGTCAAACCAAGGGTTCAGGTCAATCTTCGCCTGGGTAATGGGAGCGCCCTTGCCATGTGGGGGCATCATCTTGTTAAAGTTGCAGTGGCTGCGCAGCCCCACACTCATTGCCTCTGTGCAGCTGATATGCAGAACACGATTCTCGTCTATATACAGGCTGTGGATCTGAGGACCGTTGGTAGCATAGAAATCGCCGTTTTCCAAGGCTTCGATCATAGCCTCATAGGTTAGCTCCTTGGCACCTACCCACATAGCACAACCCCGGAAACTCTTTTGAGAGTGGCAGTCGTCACTGATGATGGGAAATACCCGTTTTCCGTACATGAGAAATTTTTGGAACTTTTCGTCGCAGTAATAGGTGTGTCCGCAGAGGTTAGCGTCGTTATTGAACACCTCCATGCCCCAAAAGCCGTCCAGGACCATGTCCTCATCCCGGTACATCATGTTATTCATGGGATGGTTGTAGGTGCAAAGGAAGCCGTGTTTATTGGTCTGGGCAATGAAATCGTTGATGCTGTCCATGCTATAAGGGTATTCCTTATCTACAATCTCCACCTTGTCCAAATACTGGGGGCTGTTTTTATACAGCTTCGGCGGCTTGCCCGCCTGCCATAAATGACCGGGCTCTTTTGCCAGAACATTCACATGGACATTCCTGGCATACCAGCCGTTTCCCTCCTCTTGGAACCCCATCTCATAGGATGTCAAGGTCAGAAAATCCTCGTCGTTGAGCTGGGATTGATCGGTGATCAAGTTGTGATCACTAAAGGCCACACAGCTAAAGCCATGTTCCTTAAAGCAGGATTTCAGTTCCTCGGGTGACCAAAAACCGTCTGAGACATCGGTGTGAACATGGAGTGCGGTCTTAAAATACCGCTGGCGCTGTGGTAAAAGGTGCTTGATCATGTTGATGCTTCCTTTCCTGTTTATACGTCCATGGTAGCACAGTTTGGTGGCACTGTCTATCTTTTCGCAGGTGTTATCGCAAAAATGAATACCCCATGCAGTGCAAAGTGAACCGCATGGGGCTATGTTTATCTAAAGAAAGTTCTAAAATACTGGCCGATGGTGCAGATGTGCTTCAACCAGGGCAAAAGAAGCGCCTGGGGAATCTCCTCCAGGGGATGATCGAAAAGACAATCCGCCTTACTTTCTCTTTAATCGTTGCTTTTGAATACATCCGCCACTTCGCTGATAGTCACGAATGCCTTGGGGTCGATGCTTTGGATGATATTTCGCATTCTTGCGATCTGGAAGCGGTTCACAACAAAATAGATAATGGTCTTGTCTGCGTTGGAGTAACCGCCGGTAGCGGCGATTTTGGTGGTGCCGCATTCAAAGGCCGCCATCAGCGCTTCGCTGATTTCCTGGGGCTTGTTGGTGACGATCATAACTTCCTTGGAGCGGTCAAAGCCTTCCACCACGAAGTCCACGGTCTTAAGACCTGCAGCATAAGTAACGATGGAGTACAGGGGCAAAATCCAGCTGTGGATCATAAAGCCGCAGATAATGTAAAGGATCACATTGTAGATCATTACAAAGGTGCCGACTGTAATGCTCAGCTTCTTTGCAAAGATCACAGCCATAACTTCCACACCGTCGATAGCACCGCCATAACGAATGGTCAGACCGCTGCCCACACCGGAGATCATGCCGCCAAATAGGGCACACAGCAGAAGATCCTCGCCGGCCAGGGGAGAGGCAATGCTTACATCAATGGGCAATATATCGGTAATCAGCCAAGACATAATGGAATATACCGCAACGGTAAAAATGGAATATACAGTAAAGGCCGCGCCCTGTTTTTTCAGACCGAACAGGAACAAGGGAATGTTCAGAATCAGCAGAAAGGTGGACAAATTCAAGGGCGTGATCTGGGACAGCAAAATAGAAGTCCCGGAAATACCGCTGTCGTACAGCTTCACCGGCGCCAGAAATACAGTTACACCAAAGGCGTTAATACAACCGGCAATCAGCAGAAAAATAAAATTCTGCCACCGCAGAGTTTTCAAATCAGATAGAATCTTTGTTTTCATAATATCACCGATAATATTATAGCACAGAGTTTGTCGGTAAGCAAGCGGAAGGGGAACGAAAGAAGCGAAGCACCAAAGGTGCTCCGCTCTTTTTATACTTGTGCTATATATTCTTCAGCGGCGTAGGCGGCATAGGCGCCGTCTGCCACTGCGGTCACGATCTGCCGCAGCTTTTTTGTCCTCACGTCACCAACGGCATACACACCGGGCAGGGAAGTGGCAGTATTCTCTCCTGCGACAATATAACCTCTTTCGTCCAGTTCCAGATAGTTTTTCACCAATCCGGAGGAAGGTTCTCTACCGATACTGACAAACACGCCGTCTACAGAAAGCTCGGTTTCTTCACCGGTCTGTACATGTTTCAGCTTAATGCCGGAAAGTTTGCCTTGTCCCAAAAGTTCTGTCACTTCACTGTTCCACAGGAAGGTCACATTGGAAGCTTCTTCCAAAGTTTGGTGATATACTTTGGTTGCCCGGAGGGTATCTCTTCTGTGGACGATGATCACTTTTTCAGCGATCCGTGCAAGGGCCAGAGCGTCCGCTACTGCAGAATCGCCACCGCCGAGTACGGCTACTGTCTTGCCTTTATACCGCATGCCGTCGCATGCTGCGCAGTAGTGCAGGCCTTTTCCAGTATAAAATTCCTCGTTGGGAAGACCCAGCTTCCGGGGACTTGCACCGGTGGAGATCACCACGGTCTTGCCCCAGAAAGTACCTTCGCTGGTATGGACGGCTTTTTCCTTGCCGGAAAGATCCATATCCAGCACCTCCGCCAGTTCCGTTACAGCGCCGAAGCGCTCTGCCTGCAGCTGCATATTTTCACCCAGAGAAAACCCGTCGATACCCTCCGGGAAACCGGGATAATTGTCAACGGTATCGGTCAGGGCCATCTGACCGCCGGCGGACAGCTTTTCCAGTACTGCCACCGACAGACCGGCGCGGGCGGCGTATAATGCCGCCGTATATCCACCGGGGCCACCGCCGATCACCAGCAGGTCATAGATCCGTTTCATGTTAATTCACACCCTGTTCGATGAATTTTTCGATGGCCAGCTTGGAGTTGGGGGCGATTACAAAGTCCACAGCCTTACCTTCTTTGTAGAGCACCAGAGTGGGGATCACCTCGATATTTGCGTCGTTGGCCAACAGCGGTTCTTCGTCGATGTTCACCTTGGCAAAGATGATGTCGTCGCGCTCCTGAGCCAATTTTTCGTAAGCGGGTGCGATCCGGCGGCAGTAGCCGCACCAAGGTGCCCAAAAGTCTACAAGAATGGTTTTGCCTTCTGCTAAAAGGGTTTGAAATTGATTATTATTTAAGTTTACGGTTGCCATAGTCTTGGCTCCTTTCTCTTTTTTTCTTTAGTATAACCAAGATAGGACAGATGTTCTGTGACTTTCTCACAAAGTCTGTACATTTTATGAAAAAGTTGTATAATGGAAGAAAAAGGAGGTGTGACCATGGCGTATAGCGAATATTTGCCCTTTTGGAAGAAACTGACGAAAGAGCAGCAAGAACGCATTGGCGGTGTGATTCAGTACCATCAAGTGAAAAAAGGAGAGCATATCCACGATAGTAGCGCTGAATGTCTGGGCCTGGTGGCGGTAAAGACCGGCCAGTTGCGTGCCTATATCCTCTCAGAGGACGGCCGTGAGATCACATTGAGCCGCCTTTTTGAGTACGATGTCAGCTTGCTCAGCGCTTC
>JAFYPO010000034.1 GCA_017547505.1 Oscillospiraceae bacterium
CATGATAACCGCATTCTGAACACTCTACTTTACACGGTTTCCGATATCGAGCGTATGGCTGACCACGCCATGTCCGTTGCCAAGGCAGCCCAGGAGATCAACGATAAGAACATCGAATTCTCCAAGCAGGCAAAGGGCGAGCTGGCTGTTTTGGAGCAGGCGGTTATGGATATCATGGATCGTACAGTTGCCGCATACGGCAGCTTTGACCGCGAGTTGGCTGTCCGTATCGAGCCTCAAGAGCAGGTTGTTGACGCCCTGGTGCGTGAGATCAAGAGCCGCCATGTGCGCCGTCTGCGTGATGGTCTCTGCACTGTGGAATATGGCTTTGTTCTGGAAGATCTGCTGACCGCTTGTGAGCGTACCGCAGACCACTGCTCCAATGTGGCAGTGGAAATGTTACAGGTTACCGAAGGCAAGCTGGAGGCTCACGAGTACCTGAATGCACTGAAGGCTGGTGAACTGCATGAGTCCGCTGCCTTCGCCGAGCAGTTTGCTCAGTACAAGGCACAGTACGCATTCCCTGAAGAAAACTAAACAAAAGAGGTTTCGCACCCAAATGTGTGTGAAACCTCTTTTGCAATCTATGCACTTATTTCTTCTGTAAACTTGTTTTATCCAACCACGCTTTGTATTCATCAAAAGTAATTATACCTTCTTTGCATTGTTTGCGGCGGAGGGCAGCTTCCTTTGCCCAAGCCTTAAACTCCGCTTCTTCCATATAGCCAAATTCTTTCCGCTTATTCAGTCGCTGATAGGCCCTGCGGTGCTCCTGGAGCACAGGGTCTTTGGCGACTTTTTCTTTTGCTTGTCGGTTGGCACCGATCTTCCTGCAGGAGTATTCTTCACCATCTGCAACAAAGTCACAGTATAGAGTGTCAGACCGCCCGGAAGGAACGAACAGCATACCGCAGTTCTTACACCGCTTGAAGCCGATACCTTGCACCAATGTCTGCACTAACTCAAAACGCAGCATATCGTCGATGTTTTCTAACACTGCAAAGTGCTGCACATCGTAACCGTCAGCCTTCTTGCCTAGCTTCATAACAAAGTCAGAGTGCCAGTATTTCCGGAATTCCTCATCTGTCTGTTCCAGTTCGTAATATCGCTGAATAGGCGTCAATCCGTCTATCTCCCGCTGCTCCAACACCAAAGAAAGGGTGGATTCTACATTCAACTGCCATTCTTCGATGAGATCCATATACAGACCGGTCAGCTCCTGCTTTGTAAAGAAAGCGTCGTCTTGGAGATTACTTTGAATGTACTTTGTGAGCACATCCGCCTTTTCACCAACCAAAATCCGGGGATCAACCTCACCCTCCAGCAGCAGGTGAATGTAGGAAAGCACATAGACCGTTAGGTAGTTATTGGTGCCGATCAGACGATTCTGGTTTGCAACTTCCAAGAGTACCGCTGCAATAAAGTTGTAGTCATCCTTATGCTCCCGAGCCTGCATGTAGCGTACCAGCAGTATTTCAAATACAGACTGCATGAAGTCACGGTCAAAGCGGATGAAATCAACAAGGCTTTTACCAACCGGCTGAAACACAGATGCTTCTTCCGTAAACGGCCACTTGATCAAGCTATGCAGATTTCCGTCCTCGATGAAGCCATAGGCAAGGGGACGGTCTTTAATAAGTTCGCTCATTTTTGATCCTCGATTCGACAATAGGTATTCCAAAAATAAATTTTATATGTTCGCCATACAAACAAGAATCAGAGATTGCTACCATTAAGACGGCGACAACAGAAAGCGTAGATTCCTATTGTCACCATTATAGCACAGCAATCTCTCAAAGTAAACTCCCCACAAGGAAGGAGGCCACCGGGATGATTTGCGGAGCTGTAACTGCACCTTGACAACTGAATGAGCAGACAAGATGAAGATGCCTCTGCCGGGGAAAAGTGCCGCATGCAGCGCACCAACCGGCAGTAACGCTGCGGACCTACCGGGGCAGTGAAAAACCTTGAAGCCTGCAAAAAGAGAATGGTGCTGTCTTAGCAAGCACTGAATTTGCTTGGGCAAATTCGCTTTCCGGTATTGTCTCTGCAAGCATCGCACCTGCTACAGCAGGCGCAGCTTGTATGCGGCATTACCTTTACAAGCAACGGATTGTGGGGACACAATCCAACTTGTCCGGGGTTTGACACCCCTGATACCCCGACTGAAAGGATAGATGAATATGAAGAAAAGAATCCATGAAATCAAAATCCGTTTTTCTCGGGATGAATTTGCAACACTGAATGCGCAAGTGAAAAAAGCCGGGATTTCCCGTGAGCAGTTTTGCAGAAATGCCATCCAGGGTGTTGCTATCCGAGAAAACCCTCCCGCGGATCTCCACAAGCTGATTTGGGAGATCCGCCGTGTAGGAAACAACATAGACCAGATCTTGATGGTTGCCAACACGAAAGGAATTTTGAACATCCCAGATTTTCGCAAGGCGATTGACGATCTGAGAGAAGTAGAGAAGCTAATTGTTTCCCAGTACATTTAATTCAAAGTAAAGGAGAATCAAAAATGAATAACATCGACATGTTACTAGATCAACTGATCACAAAAGAAACACCAACTATTGTGCAGATATCTACTGCCAAACTGCATCCCTTCCCGGCCCATCCCTTTAAGGTGCAGGACGATGAAGATATGGAGCAGCTTACACAGAGCATCCAATCCCAAGGTGTTTTGACACCTTTGGTAATCCGTCCGCTGGAGAATGGTGAATACGAAGTAATCTCCGGGCATCGGAGATTGCATGCATGTAGAAAGGCAGGAATCCAAACGGTTCCTGCCTTGGTCTATGCCATTAACCGAGATGCCGCTGCCATCGCTTTGGTTGACAGCAACCTTCATCGGGAACGCATCCTGCCTAGCGAAAAGGCATTTGCGTACAAACTGAAAATGGACGCCCTCAGCAAGCAAGGAAAGCGAACAGATTTAACTTCGGACCAAGTTGGACCGAAGTTAACAGCTGCGACACTATCCAGCGATGACAGTGCATCTCAAGTGAAACGCTACATCCGCTTGACGAACCTTATTCCCGGTATCCTAGAAAAAGTAGACGAGGGGAAGATCGCCCTTACCCCTGCGGTGGAACTGTCTTACCTTGCGGAAGCAGAGCAGAAGGATTTGCTGGAAACTATGGAAAGTGAGGATTGCACCCCCTCTTTAACCCAGGCAATTCAGCTCAAGCAAGCCAGTCTGCAAAAGACGCTGAACATGGATATGATCTTCGCCATCCTGCGTCAGCCCAAGGCAAATCAGCAGGAGAAAATCGTATTGAAGGTAAATGATATCCGCCGCTTTTTCCCGCAGAATTATACCACCATTCAAATGACAAACGATATTATGAAGGGTTTGGAACTACTGAGAAAGCAGCGAGCCAGATCTAAGGATGCCCGGTAAGGAGGTGCGAATATGAAACGATATTGTCTTGCAGAACGATTTGGTGAACAGGAATATACCGTCAACGGTGTTCGCTATATTGTCAGTTCTTCTTTTCAAAGCAGTAAAGTACCCACAAGCACCACCATCCATGACCGGTTCAAACGGATCGTATCCGGTGACACCGTACCTTTGTCATTAGAAAGTGTGGATGATACAATGGCAGCGGAATATGTGTGTTCGACTGCCGGAAAGGAGGAAACTTGAATGCAGTCGAAGAAAAAGAAAATCCAAACCGGAATTACTG
Organism: Oscillospiraceae bacterium; assembly: GCA_017547505.1. GTDB lineage: Bacteria > Bacillota > Clostridia > Oscillospirales > Oscillospiraceae > Faecousia. Next base: position 3,690 of record JAFYPO010000034.1, read on the forward strand.
CCTTGTACTGCCGTCTGTCCCGTGATGACGGCACAGATAATGACAGCAATTCCATCACCAATCAAAAGAAACTGTTGCAGAAATACGCAAAAGAGCATGGCTTTGGCAACACCCGCTACTATGTAGACGATGGCTATACCGGCACCAACTTCAATCGTCCCGGCTTTCAAAAGCTGCTGGAAGATATGGATATGGGATATGTGTCTATACTGATCGTCAAGGATATGTCCCGATTGGGCAGAGACTATTTGCAGGTGGGTTACTATACTGACACCTACTTTCCGGACAGAAACATCCGTTTTATTGCGGTCAACGATTGTGTGGATAGTGCTGACGGAGAAAACGAGCTGGCACCCTTTCGTAATGTAATGAATGAAATGTATGCCCGTGATATCAGCCGCAAGGTACGATCTTCCCACCGACTCCGTGGCAACGCAGGAGAACCACTCTCCCAACCGCCCTACGGATACCTAAAATCCCCGGAGAACAAAAAGAAGTGGATCGTAGATGCCTATGCCGCTGACATTGTCCGGGATATCTTTCGGATGTGCTTGGAAGGTAAAGGACAGGAAACTATCGCCCGCATCTTGCAGGAACGGAAAGTATTGATCCCCATGGCCTACTGGTACTCCCTTGGGTTGAAGCGAGGTGGCAAACGAGTGCAGCCTGATCCCTATAAGTGGAGTAAATCCAGTATCGCCAAGATCCTTGCAAACCAGGAATACTGCGGTGACATTATCAACTTCAAAACCTACTCCAAGTCTTTCAAGAATAAGGCCCGGTTAGAAAACCCGGAAGAAAACTGGGTCATTTTCAAGAATGTCCATGAGCCGATCATTGACCGGGAGACTTATGAGCAGGTACAAAAGCTGGTAGGCAAAACAAAGCGCCGTGCTCCAAAAGCGGAGAACGGCGGGAAAAATATGTTTGCAGATCTTCTTTACTGTGCGGATTGCGGTAGCAAGCTGTGGTATCACATCAATACCATCAACCGGGATATCCACTTCTTCAGTTGTTCTAACTACAAAAGTGACACCAGAGGCAGTTGTGAAACCCGGCACTACATCCGTGCGGATGCCATTGAGCAGGTGGTCATGTGGGAGCTTCAGCGAATGGCAGCTTTTCTGCGCAGTGACGAGGATGTCTTTGCAGAGTTGCTGGCACAGAAAACCAATGCGGATATGATTGCCGAAAAGAAGTATATGGAAGCGGAACTACAGCGGTGCATCACCCGGAACAACAAAGTGGCAGAACTCTTTGAGAAACTGTACGAGGACAATGTGGAAGGTAAGGTCACGGACGAATGGTTCTTGCAGCTATCCCACAAGTACGAAGTGGAGCGCATGGAATTGAAAGAGAAAATCGCAGAACTCCGTGGCAGTATCTCCGATCTGGATTCCATGCAGACCAATAAGGACCAGTTCATCCACGCCATCCGTAAGTTCATGGAAATGCAGACCTTGACTGCACCTCTGCTCCGGGAGCTGATTGACCACATTGATGTGTATGAAACGGAAGGCACCGGCAAGAACCGCACCCAGCGCATCATGATCCACTACAAATTCGTGGGTGTCATTGAGATCCCGGACGACCGTGACAACTACACCGCTGATACCCGCAAAGGCGTAGCCGTTGAGTATGTCACTAAGAGTGCATAAAAATGAGCAGGCTCTAAAAGCCTGCTCATAGACGGGAAACTAGAATCGATATACAAGGTTATTGTCTGTACCTAAATTTGCCTTGTGTAGAACCTGAAAAACATGGTTTCCACTGGAATCAAATCCGCCACTTCTGCAAATCAAGACGCAATCAAACGCAATTTTGCAATTTGCACTGTTGGGCTTTATCGCAACATTCCATCCCTTTTTATAATGCGCTACGGAAGGGTACACATACGCATCGCAAAACGGCATATCCATAAAGCTTTGGCAGATAACATTAGACAGCTTGTATAGGTACTCAGTGCCTTTGCCAACAGGTTTGCTAAACTCCGAAACTAAGAAATCATTGATAATTTTGTTGTTAATCTTACCTGTTTCGTTCAGATCATCGGGTTCAACACCGTTGCCAACACAGTAACCAATAAGTTCTTGCCCAGGTTTTACGCTATATTGAATGATTGCGTAATAGTCTCCATCAGCAATATTGCATTCATAAAGCGGAGTAATTTGTTCCGTCGATGTATAAAGAACAGGCTGCCCTTGAAGGTTGACCCTACCGTCTGCCTTTACTTTTTCTGCTGGGGGCAACCAAATATCCTGAAAGATCTTCGGCATGTTGGACAAGTCGCTCTTTAACGACCTAACTCTGTACAGTCGTGTTCCCTCTTTGAAAACGGAACTGGTTACAATCATACAGCTCAGGGTTTGGCACACTTTCATGGTAATGTCATTTATTGATGCCGTCTTTAAATCTAGTCGCTTAAACTCTTCTATTTTAGAAAGGAGTTCCATTGTGTTGAGGCTATTTAATGGATTAGGTTGCAACATAGCTACATCTCCCTGTGCGATCATTACTATCATTGTACTATAATTCAGAAAAACCGCAAGAAGAAATCGTTGCAATAAAAAATCGAGTGTCCACAACGGTCAAATCCGTTATGAACACTCGATATGGTGCGGATGACAGGACTCGAACCTGCACGCTCGCGCGTTGGAACCTAAATCCAATGAGTCTACCAATTCCACCACATCCGCATATATAATTGTAGGGGCGACCATTGGTCGCCCGCGGGCGGCAGATCGCCATCTGTGGCTTATTTTAGCATGGCGAAAGTGCCTTGTCAACGAGGGAAAAACACGCGCCCTGTCGACCGATCCGGCATTTTGTCCCCTTCGCCGAAATTTACGGCACAGTTCCGGTAAATTTGTGCATTTAGACTTGACATTCCGGTTAGCGGAGGGTAAAATATCTGTGGTATGGTGTACGCTGGCTGTGAATATTTCCCCAGCGTTTCATTGATAACCGGCGCAAGGCCGGGGTATTGGGTATGATTCGCCGAAAATGGCGTTTATTTTGCTTAACTGATACATTTTGAGTATGCCGAAACGCTGTTTTGGCTGTCTTTTCATGGAAAAGCCGGTTTTCCGGCCGCTCGTTATGCTTAATTTCACATAGGCTTACTATGCCCACACCCCCTCTTCTGCGCCCTATTTTAGAAGAAGGAGGTGTGCTGTTTTTTTATGGAATTTGTTTACGCTATCATTGGTATTGTTGTAGGACTTGCCATTGGCGTTTTCGTGGGCATTGCTTACCGCAAGAAAGTCGCGGAAAAGGAAATCGGCTCTGCTGAGATGGAGGCTACCCGCCTGATCAACGAGGCCATCCGCAGCGGCGAAAACCGCAAGAAGGAAATGCTCCTGGAAGCCAAGGATGAAATCCATAGATCACGCACAGAGCACGACAAGGAAGTCAAAGAGCGCCGCGCCGAG
>JAFYPO010000003.1 GCA_017547505.1 Oscillospiraceae bacterium
GAAGCCGGCAAGGAAGTTGCTCCCGGAACAGAGATCTTTGTGGTGGTCAGCAAAGGCCCTGCGGAAGTCGATGTTCCCATGATCAATGTGGTTGGCTGGGAAGAAAAACAGGCGCTGAACGCCCTGAATAACTTGGATATGAACTTGCAGTACGCCCTCCAGGAAGAAGCCAGCGATACCGTTCCCGCCGGTTATATTATCCGTACCGAGCCTGTGGAAGGAACAAATCTGGTGGCAGGTCAGACGGTTACTTTGGTTATCAGCTCCGGCAAACCGGAAAAAACCATTGAGATGATGGATCTGGTGGACGAAGACGTGGACGCTGCCAAGGTGATCCTGGATAATCTGGAAATGGATCTGGAAATTGTGATCGAGGAGATCTTCGATTCTGTAATTAAGGAAGGCAATGTGGTCAAGACCGATCCTGCCAAGGGCGAAGCCCTCAGTAGCGGCCAGACCGTGACCTTGTATGTGAGCAAGGGTCAGGATCTGAAGGTGATCCCCAAGATTTTGGGCAAGAACATGGTGGACGCCGCAAGCCTTTTGAACCAGGCCGGTTTTGAAAACTACGAGTCCAAGGACGTGGAGAGTACGGAACCTGCCGGCACCGTGGTTGGTTTTGAAACAGAAGACGGCAAGACCCTGAAAGAGGGCGACAAGGTGGACGTAAACACCAAGCTGTATATTCTGATCTCCAAGGGTCCTGCAATGGTGAAGAAAAATGTGACAATTGACCTGAAGGGCGCAGCCGATGAAGGCAATGTTACCATCAAGATCCTCCGCCAGGGTAGCAATACCCCCGTATTTGAGGGAACTGTTACCATGGGTCAGACCTCTGTGGTGCTGGAAAATCAGGAAGGTTACGGCGATGTTTACTATGAGATCTTCGTACATGATACCTCCTGGATCCAGAAGGTGACCTTTTGATGGGAAATAGAATGACCGGACGAATCGTCCGTTCCTTAAGCGGCTTCTATGATGTACAAACCGGATCGGAAATTATCACCTGCCGGGGCAGAGGTTCTCTGCGGCGGCAGGGTGACAGCCCCCTGACCGGCGACATGGTAGAGATCACCGTGGAAGGTGGCAAGGGTATGGTGGAGAAGATCCTGCCCAGAAAGAACTGCTTTATCCGTCCTGCTGTGGCAAATGTGGACGCGCTGGTGGTCTTTGCCGCCAATGTGAATCCTGTGACCGAGCCGTTTCTCATTGACCGGGTGGCGGCAATCGCCGGCGATCAGGACGTAAACGTGTATATCTGCATCAACAAGTGCGACCTGGATCCGGCTACAGACCTTGTGCGGATCTATGAACATGCCGGCTTTTCTGTGATCCGCGCCAGCGCGGAAACAGGTGAAGGCGTGGAAGATCTGCGAACCCTGATCCGGGGCAAGCTGGTGGCCTTTACCGGCAATACCGGCGTGGGCAAAAGCAGTATGCTGAACGCCTTGTGTCCCGGTCTGGAACTGGCTACCGGTCAGGTGTCCGAGAAATTGGGCCGCGGCCGCCATACCACCCGCCATGTGGAGCTGTTCTGTCTGGAAGACGACACCTTTGTGGCAGATACCCCCGGCTTTTCCTCCTTTGACACAGAGGAAATGTCGGTGCTGCTGAAAGAGAATTTGCAGTACGCATTTCCGGATTTTGCTCCCTACCTGGGTCAGTGCCGGTATCATGATTGCTCCCACCGGAAAGAACCGGGCTGCTGTGTCCGGGAAGCGGTGGAGGCGGGCGAACTGGAAAAGACCCGCTACGACAGCTATCTGCGTCTGTACGAAAAGTCTGAGCAGATCAAACTGTGGGAACTGAAATAACAAAAAGAGCCTGTCATTTGACAGGCTCTTTTAATTCTTGATATAATCCCACCGCTCCTTTGACACCCATTCTTTCCGCAGCTGCCAAAAGATTTTGCAGATCTTCCTTTGTGCGCTGAATTGTGAACCGGGCAGCGCTGTTTTCCAAAGTCCAGTGGTATCGGCAAAAGAGCGCTTCCTCCCGAAACCATGGGGCAGGCAGAGCGTCAATCATGGCATCTTCTGCGGTACTGCCTTCTTCCGTAACAGTGACCACCTGACAGGCAGGCGCTGCCTCCAGCCAGATTTCTCTGCCTTTCCAGGGCGCAAGATAATCGGAAAGTTTTGTCAGCAAAGGCACAGGGGGCAGAAGAACCGGGCAGGAGAGGCCCTTTGCATAGAGTTCAGAAACGATTACGGGGCAGGAAAGCTGTGTTGTCAGCAACTTGCAAAGCGCCTGCACTTCGTCATTTCCCGGCCGCTGCAGATCCAGCAAAATCCCCACAGGAGAAAGGTTCAGACATTCTTCCAATTGCCGGAGGATTTTTTTGGAATCATGCCCTGAAAAGGGGGCAGAATCGTCCACAAGCAGCAGCGTCGCTTTGGGGAATTCCCGGGGGAGATTGGAAAGACCGGTACCCCCGGGGGAAAAGTGGCAGGCCATATACGCGGGATAGGGACAATCCTTTGCAAAATCTGCGCTTGTCATGGCAAGATATAAAGGTAAACCCATGGACAAACCCCACCTCCTGTGCTATAATTTGATAAACTGTATGAAAGGCTTGGTGCGGATATGTCATTTTCTTTTCTGCCCACCATTATGATCGGGTCCATCACCCAGCTGACCCCCGCCTATTTGCAGAGTCGGGGCATTGAGCTTTTGATGCTGGATTTTGATAATACCATCGTTCCTTACACCACCAGCACCCCCACAGAGGAAATGGCAAACTGGCTCAGGACAATGGCTACATCGGAGATCCGGGTCTGTATTGTTTCCAACAGTAAGAAACCGAGGGTCAAGGTATTTTGCAAGGAATACGGTCTTGACTGCATTACCCATGCAAAAAAACCCTTTACCAAGGGAATCAGAGCCTGCATGGAAAAGTATCAAAAAGCGCCTTCTCAATGCGCTCTGGCCGGAGACCAGATCTATACGGACACTCTGGGCGGCAACAGCGCCGGTGTACAGTCTGTTTTGGTAAAGGCAATTCATAATCATAATATCTGGCTAAAATTACGCCATGTGGCAGAGATGCCTTTTATTCTGTGCGCAAGCAAAAGGAGAGTAAACTTATGAAAAATCTTGAAAAATACCTGACCCTGCTGGACGAGGTGGACGGTTTGCTGCTGACTTCCGAATACAGCCGCTTTTATGGTGCGGAGTACAACATCTCTGAAGGTGTTGCCATCGTGACCCGCAAGGGCTGCCGGTATTTCACCGACAGCCGTTATATCGAAGCAGCCCAGAACGGTATCCGCGGCTTTGAGGTGATGGAAGTCAACGCAAAGAATCCCTACCGCGACCTGCTGAACAAGGCTATCGAAGACTTTGAGGTAAAGACTCTGGGCTTCGAAGAAGGCTACCTCACCGTGGCAGAATTCAATATGTACGAAAAAGTCCTGAATGCAAAATTGGTGCCCATGCACGAAAAAATCGCCGGCTTCCGCGCTGTCAAGGAAGATTGGGAGCTGGAGCTGATGCGCAAGGCACAGGAGATCACCGATAAGGCCTTTGCCGAGGTGCTGCCCAAGATCAAGGCCGGTATGACCGAGAAGCAGCTGCAGGCGGAACTGATCTACTGCGTCTATAAGAACGGCGGCGAGAACCTGTCCTTTGACCCCATCGTGGTTTCCGGTCCCAACACCAGCCTGCCCCATGGCGTGGCCGGTGACCGTGTGATCCAGGAAGGCGATTTCATCACCATGGACTTCGGCGCTCTGTACGGCGGCTACTGCGCCGATATGACCCGTACCGTTGCCCTTGGTTTTGTCACCGAGGAAATGGAAAAGATCTACAACACCGTTCTGAAGGCACAGGAAGCCGGTCTGGCAGCTACCTATGCCGGCGCACTGGGCAAGGACATTGACGCTGCTGCCCGCAAGGTGATCGAGGACGCCGGTTACGGCGAATATTTCGGCCACGGCTACGGTCACAGCCTGGGTCTTGAGGTCCACGAGAACCCCAGTCCCAATTCCAGAGGTACCGAGCCTATGCCTGCAGGTATTGTTGCATCTGCAGAACCCGGCATTTACCTGCCCGGAAAATTCGGCGTCAGAATCGAAGATGTGGTGATTTTCACCGAGGGCGGCCATGAAAATATCACAAAGAGCCCCAAAAATCTCATTATTCTGTAAAAAACTTTCGATTTCCTCTTGCAAAGAAGGGGATTTTCGGTTACAATAAACTAGTTAAAGTTTGTAACAAATTCACCCCCCGCAAGGGGCGTATACTAGGAGGAAAAACCAATGATTTCTGTTAGCGATTTCAGAAACGGCATTACCTTTGACATGGACGGCAAGGTTATGCAGATCATCGAGTTCCAGCACGTTAAGCCCGGCAAGGGCGCTGCATTCGTTCGCGTGAAGATGAAGAACGTCATCACCGGCGGCGTGACTGAAACCACTTTTAACCCCAACGACAAGTACCCCACCGCTTACATTGAGCGCAAGAAGATGGAGTACTCCTACAGTGACGGCGACCTGTACTACTTCATGGACGGCGAGACCTACGAGCTGATCCCCATCGAAGCTTCCACCCTGGACGACAGCTTCAAGTTCGTTAAGGAGAACGATACCTGCACCGTTATGAGCTACAAGGGCAACGTGTTCGGCGTTGAGCCTCCCCGCTTTGTGGAGCTGGTTGTCACCGCTACCGAGCCCGGTTTTGCCGGCAATACCGCTACCAACACCCTGAAGCCCGCTACTTTGGAGACCGGCGTTGAGGTGAAGGTGCCCCTGTTCATCAACGAGGGTGAGAAGATCCAGATCGACACCACCACCGGTGAGTACCTGGGCCGCGCAAAGTAATCTGAACGAGGTAACATTATGACTATTTCTGAGAAGGCTGCTTACCTGAAGGGCCTGATGGAAGGCATGGACCTGGACACCGAAAAGGCTGAGGGTAAGATGATTGCTGCCATCGTGGACCTGCTGGGTGATGTGACCCGCCGTCTGACCGATGTGGAAGAGACCACCATCGCAATTTCCGACGAGCTGGACGAGATCGAGGAAGATCTGGACGCTATCGAAGATTTCATCATGGACGAAGACGATGACGACTTCTATGATGAGGACGACGAGGATTACGACGAGGACGATTTCGACGACGAGTACGACGATGACGACTTCGAGGACGAGGGTTTTGACTTCGGCGACGAAGAGACCACCATCTACGAAGTAAAGTGCGCTTGCGGCGAAGTGATCGCCTTTGACGAGGAAACTCTGGAATCCGGTTCCATGACTTGCCCCAACTGCGGCGAGCTGTTGGAGTTTACCTGGGACGACGAGGACGAGATCGAAGACTGATCCCAATAAACAACCCCCTACTGCTTCGGCAGTAGGGGGTATTTTTTATGTTTCTTAGCCCTGGCGCATCAGGCGCTTTCTTGCGATATTGATAGGGCCTTCGGTCATGTGGTTCATCCAGGAGATGCTCTTGCCGCAGCCGTAAGCTACGCAGGAGTCGGGGTCGTCTGCGATCACACAGGGGATACCGGTGTGATCCGTAAGCAGCTCTGCCATGCCGGCGATCTGGCAACCGCCACCGGTGAGGGTGATACCGTTTCTGGCGATGTCGCCCACCAGCTCAGGAGAGGTGTCCTCCAGAACAGACTGCACTTCATCGGCAATTCGCTGACCCATACGCTTCAGCACGTTGGTGTACAACTCAGAGGCAGTGAGCATCAGCTCTCTGGGAATACCGGTCCTGGCTTCGCGGCCGCGTACCACCATGCTGGCATCTTCAATGAGGGGATAGACAGAACCGATTTGGATCTTCACTTCCTCCGCGGTGGTCTCACCGATGATCACACCGTGTCTGCGGCGGACGTAGTGTGCAATTGCCTCGTCAAAGGCAATACCTGCGATCTTCAAAGAGGAGGAAACCGCAACCGCGTTCATGGACAGCACAGCGATGTCGGTAGTACCGCCGCCGATGTCCACCACCATGTGACCGTTGGGCGCACCAATATCCAGATTGGCGCCGATGGCAGCAGCCAAAGGTTCTTCAATCAGGTACACACGGCGAGCGCCCGCTTCGATGGCGGCATTGATCATGGTGCGTTCTTCCATCTCGGTGATACCGCTGGGAACGCTGAGGATCACACGGGGCTTGGGTGTGAACAGGGTGGACTTGGTGGTGCTGCGGAAGAGGATCTGCAGCATCTTTACGGTCATCTCGTAGTCGGAGATAACGCCGTCCCGAATGGGGTGCATGGCCACCACATTACCGGGGGTACGACCCAGCATATTCCGGGCAGCAGCACCAACCTGCAGGACTTTACCGGTGTTCTTGTCCACGGCAACCACAGAAGGTTCCCGGACGATCACACCCTTATCGTCCATATTGATCAGCACATTGGAAGAACCCAGGTCAACACCCAGATCGTTGGAGAAAAAATTAAACAATTTCATAGTTTTCACCTACAAAAAATAATTCTATTCATGAACAGCGCAAGCCACGGTAACACAAAAGACCTCTTTGGCACCGGCGGTCAGAAGCATTCTGGCGCATTCGGATACCGTAGCGCCGGTGGTGACCACATCGTCCAGCAGCAAAATCCGTTTATCCCGCACAAGCGCAGGATCGATCACCTTGTAAGCGCCCAGCACATTGGCTTTTCTCTGGGATAGTCCCAAAATGCCGGATTGGGGCGGCGTGTTGCGGATCTTTTTCAACAGCCGTGTCGGCTGCAGGGAAAGCGCTTTTCCGGTTTCCTTTGCCAAAAGCTGGGCTTGGTCGTAGCCTCTGGACATTTTTCGCAGTGTGCTTACCGGCACCCAACCGATCAGGTCAAAACCGTCGGGAAAGGCTTCCCGGATATGCGCTGCAGTAAACCGACC
>JAFYPO010000035.1 GCA_017547505.1 Oscillospiraceae bacterium
AGGGAAAGTGCTGCTGCTGGGCGGCGGCGGACACCGCACCGGCAAACCGGGTCTTGGGTGGAAAGTGCCGGAAACGGCAAGGGAAAAGTATTATCCACAAGCTGTTGTTGCGACCCGCTGGGCAACCCAGGATTGCATGACCCTGGACGGCATTCCCTATATCGGCCGCTACAGCAGAGCAACCCCAGATCTTTTTGTGGCAACCGGTTTTCAAAAGTGGGGCATGAGTACAGCCATGGCAGCGGCAAGAATATTGACAGATCTGGTGCAGGATCGGGAAAATCCCTATGCAGAATTGTTTTCCCCCTCCCGGAGTATGCTGCATAAGCAGCTGCTTATCAACGGTTTGGAATCGACGATCAATCTTTTGCGCCCCACAAAACCCAGATGTCCCCACCTGGGGTGCGCCCTGCAATGGAACAGCGCGGAAAAGTCCTGGGATTGCCCTTGTCACGGCTCCCGCTTTGCAGAAGACGGAAAACTTTTGAACAACCCCGCTACCGATGATCTGAAAAATCCCCCCACGCAGAGGGGCGCATAAAACGACAAAAAGGGACTGTTTCAAACGGTCTCTTTTTTGCTTTTTTGCAGAAAAAACAGCGGAATTTTTATAAAATTTATCCTATGTTTTTTGACGAAAAATTTTCATACCCGGATTTGGCAAAATAGCAGAAAATAATCGGAAGATTACAGGCTTCGACAGAGAATATGGGTTGCTTTTTATATAATATAGTTGTATAATATATCCTGTATGATTATGGGCTAATATGCCTTTTTATAGATTTTGTACAGAAGAGGTGTCCTATGAACGTTCCTTTTTCTCCCCCCGATATTTCCGAACTTGAGATCCAGGAAGTAGCCGAAGCCCTGCGTTCCGGCTGGATCACCACAGGCCCCAGAACCAAGCAACTGGAAAAGAACATTGTGGCTTATACCGGTGCAGACGGCTGTGTCTGTCTGAACTCCCAGACCGCCTGTGCGGAGATGGCGCTGCGTGTTTTGGGCGTGGGTCCCGGTGACGAGGTTATCGTACCTGCTTATACATATACTGCTTCCGCATCGGTTGTCTGCCATGTGGGCGCAAAGCCTGTGCTCATCGACTGTCAGGAAAACAGTCTGCAGATGGACTACGATGCAGTGGAAGCTGCCATCAACGAAAACACCAAAGCTATTATTCCTGTAGACTTGGCAGGTATTCCCTGCGACTACGAGAGAATTTTTGCCATTGTAGAAAAGAAGAAGGCCTTGTTCAATCCCACTTCCGACATCCAGAAAGCTCTGGGTCGCGTGGCGGTCATGGCGGATACCGCCCATGCCTTTGGCGCAAAGCTGGGTAACACCATGCTGGGTGCTGTGGCAGACTTCTCTTCCTTCTCCTTCCATGCGGTGAAGAACCTCACCACCGCAGAAGGCGGCGCACTGACCTGGCGCACCATCGAGGGTGTTGACAATGCTGATATTTACAAGAAGCTGCAGCTGCTGTCTTTGCACGGCCAGAGCAAAGACGCTTTGGCAAAGACCCAGCTGGGCGCTTGGGAGTACGATGTGATCGGCACCTGGTACAAGTGCAATATGACTGATGTGACCGCGGCCATCGGCCTGAAGCAGCTGGAGCGGTATCCCGGCATGCTGGAGCGTCGCAGAGAGATCATCGAAGCTTACGATGCTGCGCTGAAGCCTTTGGGTGTGGAGGTGCTGGCGCATTATACCGACGCTTATCAGTCCTCCGGCCATCTGTACCTGACCCGGGTTCCCGGCATTACTCCCCAGCAGCGAAACGAGATCATCATCAAAATGGCAGAAGCCGGCATTGCTTGCAATGTCCACTATAAACCTCTGCCCATGCACACGGCTTATAAGAATCTGGGCTACGACATCAAGGACTTCCCCAATGCCTATGCCCACTTTGCCAATGAGATCACCCTGCCCCTGCACACCAATCTTACCGACGTGCAGGTAACACATGTGGTCTATAATTACGCTAAGATTTTGGAAACCTATCTGTAAGGAGCAACACATGAAAAAAGTGCTTGTGGTCGGCGCTGGATTTTTACAGCGTTTTGTGATCAAAAAAGCGAAGGAACTGGGGTATTATACCCTGGCTGTGGATGGCAATCCCAACGCAGAGGGCTTTGCCGATGCCGATGAATACGGCGTGGTAAACATTGTGAACCAGGAGGCGGTGTGCGCCTTTGCAAAAAAGCACAATGTGGACGGCGTTTTAACCGCGGCAACAGACTACGGTGTTCTGGCGGCATCCTACACCGCCCGGGAACTGGGACTGCCCGGTATCCGCTATGAATCCGCCCAGCGAATTAAAAATAAATACGAGGTGCGTAAGCGCCTGTACGAAGCCGGTGCTGACGATACCGGTCTGGCGCACGAAGTTTCTCAGAATACCGATTTGACTGTTTTGGCAGAACAGGTACAGTACCCTGTGATGGTCAAGCCTTGCGACGGCTCCGGCAGCCGTGGCGCAGCCAAGGTGGAATCCGCAGCGGATTTTGCTGTAGCTTGCAAAGAGGCTATGGATTGCTCTCTGACCCGGAAAGCCACCGTTGAACCTTTTATCAACGGTCGGGAGTACGGCGTGGAGTCCTACGTCTGCCACGGGGAAATCCATGTACTGGCAGTTATGCAGAAGTGGATGACTCAGCCGCCCTACTATGCGGAGTTGGGACATGCCATTCCTTCCGGTCTTTCTGCGGCAATGGAAGAGAAAGTGATCGGCTGTGTGACCAAGGCTCTGCAGGCATTGGAAGTGAATCATGGCTCTGTAAATATGGATCTTCTCATCACAGAAGAAGGCGGCGTGCACATTATCGATGTGGGTGCCCGTATGGGCGGTAACTTGATCGGTTCTCATATTATCCCCCTGGGTAAGGGTGTGGACTATATGGGCAATATGATCCGCGGCGCAGTAGGCGACCCCGTAGACTTCACACCCAAGACTCAGCCCGTTGCTGTAGCTACTCGTCTGCTAGCCCTGACTCCCGGCGTCATTCGGGAAGTGCCGGACATGGCGCAGTTCGAAGCAGAGGATGCGATCGTTCAGCATCATCTGGCTGTGGGGGATACCATTAACGAGTACCATACCAATCTGGACGGCTGCGGCTATGTGGTCTGCGCCGGAAAGACTGTGGATAAAGCTGCAGAGAAAGCAGAAATGCTGAAAAATAAAATCGATGGCGCGATCGTTCGCGCATAAGGATATCCTTGGAGGTTACATATGGCCGAGAAGACAGCAGTAGGCCCGATTGCGGAAATTCTGGAAAACGAGCAGATCCCGGAGATCGGAACAAAGAAGCAAAACTATAAAGGTTTTTATCAGTTGGTACTGAAGCGGCTGGTCGATATTTTGGTCTGCCTTGTGGCATTGCCCTTTGTTTTGTTGGTCTGTATTCCTGTTGCAATCTTAATCAAAGTGGAAGACGGCGGTCCCATTTTTTACAGCTCCAAGCGATTGGGAAAAGGCTTCCGCCATTTCGGCATGCTGAAGTTTCGTTCCATGAAGGTCAACGCTCCCGATCTGCGTAATGCAGACGGCAGCACCTATAACTCCAAGAATGACCCCCGTGTAACCAAGATCGGCCGTTTCCTCCGGGAGAGCAGTTTGGATGAGCTACCCCAGTTCTTCAATGTGCTGGCCGGTCAGATGAGCATCGTCGGCCCCCGTGCCGGTGACGTGGAGTCGGAGAACACCTACGAAGAGGACGAGAAGGGAAAGCTTCTGATCCGTCCCGGTATCACCGGTTATACCCAGGCTTACCATCGCAACAACCTGAGCGTCCGGAAGAAGCGTCTGCTGGATGCGTGGTATGCCCATAACGTTTCTGCATTGCTGGACATCAAGATTTTGTTCCGCACTGTAAAAACCGTATTCTGCCACGAAAATCTTTACACAAACGAGGAAGAAACGGTGAAATAACATCCGTTGGGAGAGCGGCATATGAAAGTGTTAAGATTACCTGCTTATTGCATTCCCGAGAAGATTGCCAGCAGCCACCTGCAGGCAGACCGTCTGGAGGGGTTTGCAAAAGCCGGTCTGGATATTGAGATCCACACACCCACTCCTACCAGAGGTGTGGATGCAGATACCCGCAGAACATATAAAAAAATCAAGCATGAGACCATGCATGACGGCCATGTACATATTTATCGGTTCTCCATGTTCGGAGAGGGTCGCAACCCTCTGGTGCGAGCATTCCGCTATGTGCTGACCAATGTGATTCAGTACAGCAAAGGCTGCCGTGCAAAGGACGTGGATGTGATCTATGCCAGCAGCACACCGCCAACCCAGGGCGTTCTGTGCGGATGGATCAAAAAACATTTGAGCCGCAAATATAAGCGACCGGTACCTATGGTCTACAATCTGCAGGATGTGTTCCCGGATTCGCTGGTGACTACCGGCTTGACCACGGAGGGGTCGATCCTTTGGAAGATCGGCCGCAAGATGGAAGACGCCACTTACCGCTATGCGGATAAGATCATCGTTATCACCGAGGCGATGAAGCGGAACATTCTGGAAAAGGGTGTCCCGGAAGAAAAGATCGTGGTCGTTCCCAACTGGATTGATACCGATGCGGTAACACCGGTGGAAAAGGCGGACAACCGTCTGTTTGAGGAATTTGGCATCGACCGTGAGAAATTTACCGTCGTCTATGCCGGCAATTTCGGCGCAGCGCAGGGCGCCCATGTGGTGCTGGAAGCGGCTAAACTGTTACCGGAGATGCAGTTTGTGATCTTTGGCGGCGGCGCAGAATTTGAAGCTGCCAAGCAGCAGGCAAAGACTTTGCCCAATGTGATTATCAATGGTTTGCTGCCCCAGGATCGTGTGCCGGAAGTGTACAGTCTGGGCGATGTGTGCCTGATCACCTGCAAAAAGGGTGTGGGCAACAGCGGTATGCCCAGCAAAACCTGGTCTATTATGGCCTGCAATACACCTATCATCGCTGCCTTTGACACGGACAGTGAGCTGGCAGAGATTTTGCAGACATCCAATACCGGTGTATGCGTAGAGCCGGAAGATCCCAAGGCATTGGCAGAGGCGATCTCTGCACAGGCGACGGCAACCTGCCGGTTTACAAACGCCCGGGAGTATGTTTGTCGATATGCATCCAAAACCGCCTCTGTTGGCAAGTATATCGATGTAATCAAAAGTTGCCTATAAAAGCAACTTAGGGTAAGGGATTCCTATGAGAATTTTAATGATCAATACGGTCTGCGGCACCGGCAGTACCGGCCGGATCTGCACCGATCTGGCCAAAAGCTTCGAAGCCCGTGGCCACGAAGTTAAAATTACATATCGGGCGACCCAGGAATTGCCCAAAGATTGCCGGAAATACGGTGTTCGCATGGGAACAAAGGCGGGGGTCTATGCCCACGCATTGCTGTCCCGGATCACCGATCAGGCAGGATTTTACTCCAAGGCAGCCACGCAGCAGTTGGTGCGGTATATGCGCCGGTACCAGCCGGATGTGATCCACCTCCATAACCTGCACGGCTACTATATCAACCTGCCCATCTTGTTTGACTACCTGAAGCATGAGCACAAGGGTAAGGTGGTCTGGACGCTCCATGACTGCTGGGCCTTTACCGGCCATTGTGTCCACTATGCATATGTGGGCTGCGACAAGTGGAAAACCGTCTGTGCCGATTGTCCGCAAAAGAAAACCTATCCCGTATCCATGGTTGCCGACCGCAGCAGAAAGAATTACATGGATAAGAAAGCTATGTTTACCGGCGTACCCAATATGACCATCGTAACCGTATCCCAATGGCTGAAGGAACAGGCGGAAGCGTCTTTTCTGGGCTGTTATCCCGTGGAGCGAGTGTATAACGGAATTGATTACGAAATTTATCGTCCGTTGCCCAGCAACATTCGGGAAGAGAAGGGGATCGGCGAAAAGAAGATGATCCTGTCGGTTTCCAGCGGCTGGGACGACAGAAAAGGCTACGGCCGATTGCTGGCGCTGGCGGCAAAAGCGCCGGAAGATTGGCGTTTTGTTGTGGTGGGTCTGGCGAAAGAGCAGATCGCACAGTTGCCGGAAAACTGCATCGGTATGGAGCGCACTTGGGATCGTGAAGAAATGGTCAAGCTCTACACTGCGGCAGATGTGTTTTATCATCCGTCGGTGGAAGAGACGTTTGGCTTGGTCACGGCGGAGGCTTTGGCCTGCGGCACCTATGGCGTGGTGATGAATTCCACAGCCTGCCCGGAACCTCTGGGTGAAAACGGTCTGGTGCTGGAAAGCGGCGACCCGGAAGAGGCTGTGGCGAAGATCAGCCAAGCTCTCTCTTGGGGAAAATGTGAGCCCCAAAGACAGTTTACAAAGGAAAAAATGGTAGAAGAATACCTGGCAAACTATCAATTACAGAAGGAGGAAGCGGTTTGACTATGCAAAAGCAAGAGCAAAAGAAAAATATATTCGCATGGTTGCTGGTGCTGCTTCCGGTATTGTCCCAATACACCGTGGGGCCGTTGGACTTGGACGTGGTTGTGGTTGCAGGCTTCTTTCTGTTTTATATCTTTACCCACAAACATCTATACCTGACAAAGATGAACAGAAGCATCCTATGGCTGTTGCTGTATATCATTGTGGTTACGGTTATCAACTTGCTTATCGGCACGAAATATTCTCCGTCCAGCGCTATTGTTGTCCGTACGGGAAAATTCTGTTTGTATCTATTTATGGCCTTCTTTGTGTGCAATGAAGAATTGACCTATGAGAGCATGATGCGTACCTACCGCATCGTGGCATATGCTGCCACGATCTACGTGATCATACAAACCATCGCCTTCTATGGCGCCGGCATTACACTGCCCAATAAGATCGGCGGTTCCGCTTACGACAATAAGGTGGAGGTCGGCAGACTGCGTGCTTTCTATTCCGAGCCTGCGGCAATGGCCTATTCCATCGTGCCCTTTGTGGTTTGCAGCTTATTCGGTAAAAAGTACCGGGACGGCAAGCTGAATCAGAATTTCGACGCGTTTTTTGTGTCTGTGGGTATTATCTTGTCTACCTCCGGTCAGGGTATTCTGGCCATCGGTGTGGCATGGGCAATTTGGGTCCTGCTGCGCTTCAAAAACGGCGGTTTCCGAAATCTGAAGGAGCTGCTTTTGCTGATCAGCGTGGTTGTGGCCATCGTTGTGCTGTATAACTCCGGCATTTTGAAGTTCGCCCTGGAGCGTGCTACAAATACCAGCGAGTCCGGTACTGTGAGTGCCCGTACTTCCGGCTATGCAACGCTGGAATTGCTGGGTCCTATGCAGCGCATTTTCGGTGCGGGATACGGCAACTATGTTGTGGAAAACAATTATGGTTTGGGCGTCTTTTATGATGTCGTGAATTATTCCAGTATTGCACAGTTCCTGTTTACACAAGGTATTGTGGGTACGGCAGGTTGGGCAGTATTCTTCTTCTCTTTGTTCAGAAAAGGCAATGCTTGTGTCCGTGTCCTGGTACTTGTGCTGGTGTTTATGTCCGTTGGCGGTTGCCCGATGTTGGCAATTCTTTGTCCCACGTGGCTCATATTGATGGGCTTGCAGTTGCCGAAGGGACAGTTCTCTCGCCGGAGCTTGGAAGAAACTGCGTAATGTTTACGAAGGGAGATGTGTGGCTTGTCTGCACAAGGTAAAAACAATTCCATATCCGGGTCTATGCTCTGGAATTTGATGGAGCGTGCTTGTACCCAGGGTGCGCAACTTTTGGTGTCCATCATTCTGGCGCGGCTTCTCCTGCCGGAAGCTTACGGCGTTTTGGCGCTGATCACCGTGTTTGTCAATTTGGCGACCGTGGTTGTGGAGACCGGCTTCGGTTCTTCTGTGATCCAGAAGAAGGATATTACAAAACAGCAGATCAATGTGATTTTTACCTTCAATCTGCTGGTAGCGGTGGTGTTGTGCGGTGCTCTGTGGGTGCTGGCACCCATGATCGCCTCGTTCTATGATAATTATGAACATACCTTGCTGGTGCAGGTAATTCGTATTTACTCCCTGATCTTGCCCTTGGGTTCTGTGACCAGTATCCAGACAGCGGTGCTTTATCGGGATATGGCATTCAAGAAACTGTTTGTTGTGCATCTGCTGGTGACGGTCATCTCCAGCACAGTGGGCATTACCATGGCCTATATGGGCGCAGGCGTCTGGGCGTTGGTATTTCAGCAGCTTTCCGCAAAAGCCGTTACCCTGCTGATCTTGCTGGTGGCGGTGAAGTGGAAGCCCTGGCTGAATTTCCGGTTCCGGCAAGCCGGCAGCATGTTCCGTTTCGGCGGCAATATTCTGCTGAACCGCTTGCTCAATATGCTCTACCATCAGGTCAGTTCTTTGGTGATCGGCAAAAAATATACCGCCGATACCCTGGCTTACTACACAAAGGGAAATACCTTCCCCTCCATTATCGCAACCAATACAGACTATGCCTTGCAGAAGGTCATGTTCTCTGCCTATTCCAAGTATCAGGATGATTTGGAAAAGGTTAAGAACATGGTGCGCAAGACTATCTGTTTAAGTACCTTTATTCTGTCGCCACTCATGTTCGGCATGTTGGCCTGTACGGAGAATTTCATCCGGGTGGTGCTGACGGATAAGTGGCTGCCGTCCACCGTCTATATGCAGATCTTTTGCTTGTCTTTCTTCCTGCAGCCGATTGGCACAACAGCAGCCCAAGCTTTTAACGGCATCGGTAAAAGCAACCTGACCCTCAAAATCGGCATTGCCACCAAGGTGACGGGCATCTTGCTGGTAATTGCGGCTGTGCCTTTGGGTGTGATCTACATTGCCTTAGCTGTGCTGCTGACCACAGTTGTTTCTGCGGTCGTATATACCATTATGAACAAGCGGGTGCTTGGTTATAAGATCCGGCAGCAGCTGCAGGATATCGGCGGCAATATGCTAAACGCTTTGGCTATGATGGTAATTTGCTTTGGCGTAGGCTTCCTGTGCCGGAACATGGCACCCATTGTGGCGCTGGTGCTGCAGGTGCTGGCAGGCGCAGTGTGGTATATTGGCGTCAGCATTATAACAAAGAATAAGAACATTACTTATGTGATCAATAAATTGCAATCTCTGAAAAAACGTTAAGTTAGGAGTACACACATGAAACCGTATTTGGTAGATGTCCCTGTAGCGATCCAGGCTTTTATACGTCCCCAGATGCTCGAAAAACAGTGGGAAGTTATTAAGCAGGCCCGGCCCAGTATTCTGTTTGTCCGATCTGACGGACCCAGAGACCATGTCCCCACGGATGCGGAGTTGATTCGGCGGAGCCGCGCTATTACCGAGGATGTGGACTGGGAGTGTACCGTCTATCGCCTTTATGAAGAAAAGAACATCGGTATGTACGGCATGATGCGCAAGTGTCCGCCCTTCATCTGGAGCAAGGTGGATCGCTGTATTTTCTTAGAGGATGACCAGATTCCTTCTGTGTCATATTTCCAATTCTGCGCAGAACTGCTGGAGAAGTATAAAGACGATCTGCGTATTGAGAAGATCACCGGTGTCAACCTCTGCGGTGCGTGGGAAGATACCCCTGATGATTATTTCTTTGCCCGGGTGCCCGCCTCCTCCGGCGCAGCAATTTGGCGTCGTTCCTATATGGAGCGGGATCTGGAACTCACCTATGCAAAAAATCCCTATGTCATGGAGCATGTGAAGCGGGATCTTCCTTGGTATCTGAAGGAACAGTTTATCTCCTTTGCGGAGAAGGGAACTTACGCAAACCACACCCCCGGCGGCGAATTCTTCACCCGCCATGCGGAGTATCTAAACAATAAGCTGATCATCGTTCCCAAGTATAACCTGATCTCCAATATCGGTGTGGGTGCCGGCTCTACCCATACCGGTAAGAGTATGGCAGCTATGCCGAAAGCCTTGCGGAAGCAGTACGGCATGCAGACCCATGAATATGAATTCCCCCTGAAGCATCCTGTCTTTGTGTTCCCTGACACCAAGTTTGAAAAGGAACGGGAAAAACAGTTGGGTGTAGCCAGCCGTTGGCAGAGCTTCTGGCGGAAAACTGAGCGCATGTTCCGCCTGCTGTTCTCCGGTGAGGGCGGAAAGCTTGTAAAGGGTATAAAGAAACGATTTAACAAGCATGTTGAGAAATAAGAAAGAAGGATAGCAATATGAAAGCATTGGTGTTGGCCGGTGGATTTCCCCAGATCGAACTGCTGAAGCAGCTGAAGGCAAGGGGCATTGAGACTGTTTTGGCAGACTATTACGCAGAACCCGTGGCAAAACCCTACGCAGATAAATTTTACAGAGAGTCCACTCTGGATATCGACGCCATTACCCGTGTGGCAAAGGAAGAGCAGGTAGATTTCCTCATCACCTGCTGCACCGACCAGGCGCTCCTGACTGTGGCAAAGGTGTCCGAAGAACTGGGTCTGCCTTGCTATATCGACCATCAGACCGGTCTGAATGTAACCAACAAGCAGTACATGAAGAAGGTCTTTAACAAGTTTGATATTCCCACTGCCAAGCATGTGATCATGGCTTCCTATAACGAGGAGCAGCTTGCCGGTTTGGAATTCCCCCTGATCGTCAAGCCTGTGGACTGCAACAGCTCCAAGGGCGTTAAGCGCTGCGAGAACCATAACGAGCTGAAAGAAGCTGTGGAGAAAGCCATTTCCTACAGCCGTACCGATACCGCCATTGTGGAAGAATTCATTGACGGCGAAGAACTGAGCGCTGATGTGTATGTGGAAGACGGCGTTGCCCATTTGCTGTCCGTTTCTTCTCTGGATAAGATCGCAGATAACGACAAGTTCGTAATCTTCCGTGGTCGCTATTCTTCCGAAACCGTGGAGAAAGTCCATGACCTGGTGCAAGGCATTGCCCAGAAGATCGCCGATGCCTTTGGCCTTGTAAACTCTCCCATGCTGATCCAGATGATCACTGACGGCCGTCGCGCCGCTGTGCTGGAGTTCAGCGCCCGTACCGGTGGCGGCGTGAAGTTTATGCTGATCAAAAAGGCCTCCGGCTTTGATGTGATCTCCGCAGTTATTGATTTGACCCTGGGCAATAAGCCCCATGTGGATAAGGTCACTCCCGAGAATAAGTTTATTGCCAACGAGTTTATTTACTGCAAGCCCGGCATCTTCGACCACCTGGAAAACTTCGAAGAACTGAAAAATGAAGGTGTGATCACCGAATACTGCCTCTTTAAGTGGAAGGGCGCAGAATTTGACACCATTGAAAACAGCGGTGACCGTGTAGGCGGTTTCACCGTGCAGGCAGACACCATGGAAGACCTGCGTGCCAAGCATGCAAGAGCCGTGGCGGAACTGAAGGTAATTGCAGACGACGGCAGCGATCTGATGCGCCGTGACCTGCTGACCAACTTCTGATAAATAGAGGAAGATAGAGATGACCAATTACGATACCCTGTTGCAGCTATTGAAAGACGAAGGCATGGACAAGAAATGGTCCCGTATGTTCGTGAAGAAGCTGTCCGACGATGAAAAGGCGTTCCCCGCTGATGAAAAAACCAAGCAGTGGGCCATGTCCCGGGGCTTTTTCCCCGGTCGTGTGATGCTGTACGGACTTACTGAGGACAATTGCAAAGACTATCTGCCGGACTATAACTACTTCATGATGCACCCGGTGAACCACCATTTCCGTATCTGGGTCAACGACAAGCTGACCTTAAAGTATGTGCTCAACAGCAACGGCTGCGAAGCCACCATGCCTGAGTACTACTTGTATGTGGAGAACAATGGCGACTATACCTATATGATGGATGCTCCCGCCGATGTTCCCAAGGACAAGGATTTCCTGTTCAACCTTCTGAAGAAAAAGGGCACTTTGGCAGCCAAGCCCAACTCCGGTACCTCCGGCGGTCGTGGCTTCATGAAACTGGAGTATCGTGACGGTCAGATTTACGAGAACAATAAGCCCATTACAAAGGAAGACTTTGATGCTTTCCTGCCCCAGATGGGCAACTATGTGGTGACCGAGTATACCTATCAGCACGAGAGCCTTGCCAAGATTTGGCCGGACAGCGAATGTACCCTGCGCATTATCATGGTGAAGCTGCCCCGGGAGGATCATTATGAGGCATCCCGGTGGAAGTGTGTGATCTCCTTTGCCCGGTTCGGCGCGACTACCTCCGGCGGCGCAAGCAATCTGTCTGCCGGCGGCATCGGTGTGGGCTTTGATTTTGAAACCGGCAAATTCCAGGATACCGGTCTGCGTTACCGCCGTTTCTGCGAAAGCGGCGAATGGGTAGTTACCGAGCATCCCGATACTCATGTGCAGTGGAAGGGTTTCTGCCTGCCCCATTGGGAGCAGGTGCGTACCACTATCGAGAAGGTCTGCAAGCAGATCGACTCCCTGGACTATCTGGGATTGGATGTGATCATCACGCCCGATGGCTTCAAGTTCTGTGAGATCAACACCCACCCTGCGGCGGACTACGCCCAGGTCATGTGCGGCCCGATTCTGGCAGACGAGGAAGCAAGAAGCTTCTATGAGGCCCACGGCCTGCGAAAGTTTGATTCTGCACGATTCTATGAAATGTACCTGCAGAGCCAGGAGTAATTCCTGAAAACAGAAGGAGAGAACAGATTTGAGCAATCCCATAAGTATCACAGAGAAAAAACAGAGAAATTCCAATCTGGAACTGTTCCGGATCCTCTCTATGTTTTTGATTATTGCCCACCACTATGTGGTCAACTCCGGAATCCTGGCAGCAGGCGGACCGATGGACGCAAATCCCATGGCTTTGCGCACGTTTTTCCTGATGGTACTTGGCGGTTGGGGAAAATTGGGCATCAACTGCTTTGTGCTGATTACCGGTTACTTTATGTGTAAAAGCCGGATCACCGCAAAGAAGTTTGCAAAACTGCTGCTTGAGATCATGTTCTATAAAATCGTGATCTTTGCGGTTTTTACGATCGTTGGTTACACACCCTTCTCTTGGAAGGGACTTGTAAAGGCAATTCTGCCTTTTACTTCCATCAAGCAGAATTTCCCCGGCTGCTTTATCATGTTCTATCTGCTGATTCCTTTTATCAACATCGCAATTCAGAACATGACGGAAAAGCAACACCTGCGGCTGATGCTTCTGCTGCTGTTTACCTATGTGATCCTTGGTACTGTTTTTGGTGGCAATGTGGTGTTTAACTACATTACTTGGTTTACGGTTCTGTATGTGGTAGCTTCTTACATTCGACTGTACCCCAAGGCAATCTTTGAAAGCACCAAAATTTGGGGTGTTCTGTCGATCCTTGCGCTTGTGGGTACGATAGCATGCATCGTGGTGTTACATTACCTTGGTGTAAAACTGGGCAAGCCTCATGGTGATCTGTTCGGATACAAATTACTGATAGATTCTAACAGAATCGTATCCTTTGTCACTGCACTGTGCTTCTTCATGTTCTTCAAGAATGTGAAGATCGGCTACAGTAAGTTTATCAATACCGCCGCAGCCTCTGCCTTTGGCGTGCTCTTGATCCATTCCGGCGGCGACGCTATGCGCACGTTCGTGTGGCAAGATCTGCTGAAGGTGAAGGAAATGTACGGTAGTCCCTTGCTGATCCCTCATGTGATCGGCAGTGTGATCGGCATTTATGCGGCATGCGCGTTCTTGGACTTCTTGCGCATCCGCCTGATCGAGACTCCCTTCTTCAAACTGTGGGACAAGGTATGGCCCAAGGTCGTGTCCAAATGGGAAGTCTTGGAAGCGAAGATCTGCAAAAAGTGGAATATCTCTGAAAAATAACGAATTTGGAGTGTAAGTATGAAAGCTGCGATTATGACCCTTGCCCTTTCCGACAATTACGGCGCTGCCTTGCAGTGCTACGGCTTGTCCAAGGCATTGACGGATATGGGCGTGGATAACGAACTGTACCGTTACCAGAACTGGGCCCGGATCACCTACGGCATGTCTGCGGTATCCAGAATCAAATACGAGGGCTTGAAAGCGGCAAAACTTCTGCTTACCGGCGGAGAAAGAGCCAAGCGGTTCACGAGCTTCCGGGAAACTTACATTCCCATGACCAAAAAGCTTTACGAAAATAATGACCAGCTGCGTCAGCAGCCCGGTGATTACGATGTGTACATCTCCGGCAGCGATCAGATTTGGAATCCTCGCCTGTTTGTATTTGACTATAGCTATTTTCTAGACTTTGTGCCGGCAGAGAAGAAGAAAATCTCCTTCGCTTCCAGCTTCGGCAAAGCCGGCTTTGAGGAGTCCTATAAGGAAAAATGCGGCAAGCTGCTGAATGAATATTCCCATATCTCCGTCCGGGAAAAGAGCGGCGAAACCATCGTCAAGGAACTGTGCGGCAAGGATGCCGTCACTTCCCTTGACCCGACACTCCTTTTGACAAAAGAAGATTGGATGCCCTTGACGGAAACCGCATCCCAAAAGGCAAAGAACTTTAACGGTATCCTTTGCTACATCATGCCCGGCGACAGCTTGGTGGAAGCAGCGATCGAAAAACTGGCGCAGCAGCTCCATGAAAAAACCGGTCTGCCCATTATGCGTTTGGGTATCAAGGAACATAAGGTGTTCTCCTATAAAAAGGACGAAGTGGACATCAAGGCCGGTCCTGCGGACTTCTTGGCATATTTTGCCGGTGCAAAGTATGTGGTGACCAACTCCTTCCACGGCACAGCCTTTTCCGTGAATTTCGGAAAAGAGGCCTACATTCCGATCAATGACACCCTGCCTCCCGAGAAAGCCCTCCATGAGCGGGTGAAATCTTTGCTGGCGCAGGTGGATGGCGAGGCACTGATGGTTCCCGCCAGCAACCCCACTCTGCGGTCGCAGGCCTTAGATCAAGAAAAAATTGCCGCCAACTTAAATGCTTTGCGGCAGGAATCCAAGGACTATTTAAAACGAGCATTGGAGTTGTAATATGAAAATTACCACCCATGAAAAATGCGTAGGCTGTGGCGCTTGTAAGCACATCTGCCCCAAAAGCGCCATCACGATGAAAGCGGACGAAGAAGGTTTTCTGCGCCCTTGCATTGACGAAACCCTGTGCGTGGAATGCGGCCTTTGCCAAAAGGTTTGCCCCGTGGAATCTGTGGGTTTGCTGGAAGGGGAGAAGAAGGCCTATGCGCTGAAGCATAAAGCGGAATCCACCCGCCAAAAATGCACCTCCGGCGGCGCATTCATTGCTCTCAGTGATGCCATTCTGCAAGCAGGCGGCGTTGTTTACGGCGTTATTTATGACGAAAATTTCCGTGCAGTCCATGCCCGTGCAGAAGATGCTGCCGGTCGAGATGCTATGTGCGGCTCCAAATATGTCCAAAGCGACCCTTGCGACACATTTTTGCAGGTGGCAGAGGACTTGAAACAGGGTAAAAAAGTGCTGTATTCCGGCACTTCCTGCCAAATCGACGGCTTAAAGCACTACTTAAAGTGCAAAAATGCAGACACAGAAAAGCTGATTACAGTCAGCCTGATCTGCCACGGTGTACCCAGCCCCAAACTGTGGCAGGACCACATTGCAAACATTCAGACCAAGCGGAAAAAGACGGTTGCCGCCTACTTCAACCGCTGCAAGGTTCGTGGCTGGCACGAGCACAACGAGTGCATTACTTACGCAGACGGCAAGAAAGAATATTACACAAAGCTGTCCCAGAACCACAAGGACCTGTTCTACGGTCACTATAGTATCCGTCCCTCTTGCTCCGTGTGTGCCTATGCGGCAGATCCCAGCGCGGCCGACATCACCATCGCCGACTACTGGGGTGTGCAGTACCTGATGCCCCAGTTGGACGATAACCGGGGCGTGTCCCTGGTGCTGACAAACAGCGAAAAGGGCGATACCCTGGTGCAATCTTTGCAAGATGTGAATTTGTGGGAGACCGACCGGGAAAAGGCGCTGTCTCACAACCACACCAAACCCTGCAAGCCCAATCCCAGACGGAAAGAATTCTGGGAAGATTACCGCACCCACGGCTATAACTTCGTGTGCGCAAAATACGCCCAGGACAGCTTCAAAGGCCGTATCCTTTACGGCGGCAAAAAGCGCCTGCGGGCAATTCTCGTAAAGCTGAAACTGAAACCCATGTAAGAAAAAAGTCGGAAGAAAGGAATCGATGTTATGGGCATCAAAGATATCCTGCGAAAAATGCGACGTCTTCGCACCGCCTACTATAAAGGTCAGTGGAAGAAAGCCATCAAGAAAATTCCCGGGGAGGAGTATAGCGCCGGTATTGCACGGCTGGAAGCCTACAAAGATAAATATAAAGGCCAGCGTTGTGTGGTGATCGGCAACGGACCCAGCTTGACTCCACAGGATCTGGATATGCTGAAAAATGAGATCACCTTTGCTTCCAACAGAATTTATAATATTTACGATAAGACCGATTGGCGTCCCACATTTCTGTGCGCCCAAGACTTGATGGTGATTGACGACATCTGCGAAAAACTTCCGCAGGTATCTCAGGATTCGGAACTTACCATTCTGACCACCGGCGCTTATCAGCGCTGCAAAGATTTGGCAAAGGAAATCAAAAATCTGGTATGGATGCCTTTGCGGTATATCCCTCCCAAGCATGACCGATACCAATTTTCTATGGAGGCGGACAAGCAGGTGGTAGAGGGTTTGACCATTACCTACAGCTGCCTGCAGTTGGCGGCTTACATGGGCTTTTCGGAAATTTACCTGCTGGGTATTGACCATAACTACTCCATTGAAATTGATAAAAACGGCAAGATCGTAAAGCAAGACGCTTCCGTAAAGAATTATTTCCAGGGCAGCGGAGAAGCCAAACCCGGCAATCCCCCGCAGGTTATTGAAATGACCTATGCCTATCTGTCCGCAGAACCCTATTCCAGAACCCACGGCTTCCGGATCTTCAATGCCACCCGTGGCGGCAAGCTGGAAGTCTTTGAAAGAAAGAATTTCGACGAAATTTTCAAGAAATAAAGAGGTGCAGTATGAAAACAGTTGCATTTGTTCCCATTAAAATGAACAACGAGCGCCTGCCCGGCAAGAATACCAAGGCATTCTCTAACGGCAAGCCTTTGATCGCCTATATTTTGGAGACTTTACAGAAGGTAGGCTCTGTAGACGAAACCTATGTTTACTGCAGCAACCCCGCTATCTGCGAGTTCCTGCCGGAAGGTGTCAAGTACCTGCAGCGCAGCGAGCATTTGGACCTTTCCACCACACCTTTCAATCAGGTGCTTACCTCCTTTGCGAAGGACGTGGAGGCAGATATCTATATTCTGACCCATGCTACTGCTCCCTTCATTCAGCCCCAGACCTTTGAGAAGGCCGTGGCGGCAGTAGCATCCGGTGAATATGACTCTGCACTGTCTGTCAGCAAACTGCAGGAGTTTATCTGGAAGGACGGCAAGCCCTTCAATTACAGCACCGACAACATTCCCAGAACCCAGGATTTGGAGCCTTTGTACACCGAGACCTGCGGCATGTATGTGTATACCCGCCAGCTGATTCTGGAGGAGAACAGAAGAGTGGGTCACAAGCCCTACTTGGTAGAGGTTTCCAAAATCGAAGCCTGCGATATCAACGAGGCAGACGATTTTGTGATTGCCGATGCAATCGCCCAGACTTTGAATTAACGAGGATACTATGGACAAAAGAATCAAACTGTTAGACTGCACCCTCCGTGACGGCGGTTATGTGAATGATTTCCGGTTTGGCAAGCAGACAATCCGGGGCATCATCCAAAAATTGTCCGATGCGTCTGTGGATGTGATCGAGTGCGGCTTTTTGCGCTCCGGTGCTTTTGATCCCGACCGCTCCTTGTTTGGCAGCGTATCGGCCATTAAAGAAGTGATCGGCAAGAAGAATCCCAACCTCATGTACGTGGCTATGATCCAGTATGGCAAACTGTCCATGGAGGAGCTGGAAGAGTGCGACGGTACCTCTGTTGACGGCATCCGTCTGACCTTCCACGAGCATGAGATCGACGAAGCCTTCGTGCAGGGCGCCCAGATCATTCGCAAGGGCTATAAGCTGTTCATGCAGCCTGTCGGCACCATGACCTATACCGATGACGCCCTGCTGGATCTGATTCAGCGTATCAACCAACTGCACCCCTATGCTTTCTATATGGTAGACACCTTGGGTACTATGTACAAGAACGACCTTCTGCGCATGTACTATCTGGTGGATCATAATTTGGACAAGAGCATTGTGGTAGGCTTCCATTCCCATAACAATTTGCAGCTGTCCTTTGCGAATGCTCAGGAACTGATGCAGCTCAACAGCGCCAGAGAATTGATCGTGGATGCTTCGGTCTATGGCATGGGCCGTGGCGCCGGCAACCTGAACACCGAATTGGTGACCCAGTATATCAATGCCTGCTTTGGCTTGCGCTATGACAATATCCAGATTCTGGAGATTATTGACGAGTACATCCGCCCCCTCTCCTTGCAGTATGCATGGGGCTATGAAGCGGCTTACTACATTTCTGCTGTGTCCGGTTGCCATCCCAATTACGCAACCTTCCTGCTGGACAAGCAGACCCTCCATGTGCAGGATATTCACAAGATTTTGTCCGGCATGGCACCGGAGAAACGGTCTTTGTTTGACAAAGCCTATATTGCAGATTTGTACCTGACCTATATGAACAACCGTGTGGACGATGCCGCTACCCGGGAAATGATCCATGAGAAACTGGACAATCGTCCCGTGCTTCTGATTGCCCCCGGTAAGTCCGCCGAATCTGAAGCTGAAATGCTGAATCGTTGGGTTCAGGAGAATAACGCTTATGTGATCAGCGTGAACTTTATCCCTGAGTTCTGCCGGGCTGATATGACATTTGTCAGTAACATCAAGCGCTTTACAAATATGAAGGAAGTGGCAGATAAGGTGGAAACCGTGGTAATCACTTCCAATATTAGCCATGAAGATACCGCCCATGTGGCGGTGGTGGACTACCTCAGCTATACCAACGAGGATTCCTTGATTACCGACAATGCCGGTCTGATGTGTATCAACCTGATGCGTACCGTGGGTGTGAAGAATTTGTACTTGGCTGGTTTTGATGGTTTCTCTGTGAACCAGACCGACAACTACTTTAATGCATCCATGTACATGAAGGTGGAAAACGAACGGCTGTTGGCTGTCAACGAAGCTGTCAGCAATAAGCTGGAGCAACTGAAAGCCCAAATGGACATTACATTCTTGACCAAGACGGTATACAGAACTTAAGCGTGAGGTACAGTCATGGAAAAGAAATACGAAATTATTATTTTTGACTTGGACGGCACGCTTCTGGATACCTCTCCCGGTATTTTTAACAGTGTCCGTTTTGCGGAACAGCAGATGGGCTTTACTCCGGTCACCCAAGCACAGCTGAAGGCTTTTGTAGGCCCTCCCCCCAAGGAAATGTATCAAAAATTTCATGGTGTGGATGAGGAAACTGCCATCAAAGCCACCTCCTTTCACCGACAGTACAGCCGGGAGAAAGCTATTTACGAGGCGGAGATTTATCCCGGTATGCGCGAGACCCTTGCAGCACTGAAACAACAGGGCTACAAGCTGGCGGTGGCCACTTTGAAGGGTCAGAAGATCGCGGAAGAAATTCTGAAAATCTATAAAATTGCAGATTTCTTTGATGCCATCGTAGGCATGGACGCAGCAGAAAGCTTCACCAAATGCAAAACCATCCACGTGGCCATGGAACTGTCCGGGGCTACCGGCACAGCACTGATGGTAGGCGACAGCGAGTACGACTATGTGGGCGCAGTGGAAGCCGGTGTGGATTTTGTAGGTGCTTCCTATGGCTTCGGCATCGACAAAGCAGATACACGTTTCCCTCTAATTGCAGAGGCAAAGGCATTACTTGCTTTTTTGAAAAATCCTTAATTAGGTGATAGTATGACACTAGCAAAAAAGGAATCCCTCGTGCTAAGTCGTATGGATTCTATCAAGGGCCTTTTGACCCTTGCGGTTTTGGTATATCACAGCATTCTGGCATGGTCGTTTTCAGGCTGGCACAATTTTTCAGTAGAGACGTTTCTTCCCTTTGAATATTTGTGTCATTTTCTGCTGAAATTTCACACACCGGCTTTTACTTTTTTATCCGGCTATCTGTTTTATTATTTGCGATATGAAAAGGGAAAATATCGCACTCCGAGGCAGGATATTCCCCGGCGGGCAAAACGATTGCTGATTCCCTATGGCTTGTTGCTGCTGTGGGTGATTCCGTTCCACTTTCTTTTTGAGGGCGGTACAGTTAAAAGAGCGTTTGTCAAATATGTGCTTGCAGTAGCACCTACACAGCTATGGTTTCTCGTTATGCTGTTCGGTGTGTTTGTGATCTTTTACTTGATTTCCGATCGACTGCCGAAACGACCTGTTGTAAACTTTCTTGTGTTTTACGGCATTTATGGTTGTGCCACTGTTGGTGCCATGGTTCTGCCGGACTACTTCCAAATTTGGACGATTCTGAAGTCTTTATTGTATTTCTACTTTGGTTACGCTGTTCGTCAAGGGCTTTTGCGCAAGCCGAAAAAAGCGCTGTTCTATATAGTGATGGCACTTGCTTATGCGGCACTCATCTATGTGGACTACAAGTATCTATCTGCTGCAGCCTCTACGAAAATAAAGATGCTGTCTGCGGCGCTGGATCCAATTACTTCCCTCATTGGTATTGCAGCTTTTGTGTTCCTGTTCTCACGACTTAGCTGTGTTTTGGAACGTTCAAAGCTGTTTGCTCTGATTAAACGCTATAACTTTACAATTTATCTATTCCACCAGCAACTGGTGTATATTCCTTTGCGATTTCTTCCCAAGCAGACGCCTACGATCCTGTTGGCCGGAGCGTGTGTCCTTATCGCGCTGTTGGGATCTTTGGGCATTAGTATGGTGTTGGATTGTTTCTCTGTAACAAGAACGCTTTTTGGACTAAAAACTACAAAAATGAAAAGTAGGTAATTTACTATGGGACTGTTTACAAACAAAACCTTAATGATCACCGGTGGTACCGGTAGCTTTGGCAATGCGGTTTTGAACCGCTTTTTGCAGACCGACATCGGTGAGATCCGCATTTTCTCTCGTGACGAGAAGAAGCAGGACGATATGCGCCATGAATTCCAGGCTAAGATGCCGGAAGTGGCAGAGAAGATCAAGTTCTACATTGGTGATGTCCGTGACTTGGCTTCTGTGAAGAACGCTATGTATGGTGTGGATTATATCTTCCACGCAGCCGCCCTGAAGCAGGTGCCTTCCTGCGAATTCTTCCCCATCGAGGCGGTTAAGACCAACGTGCTGGGTACAGAAAATGTGTTGACCGCTGCTATCGAAGCCGGTGTTTCCAACATCGTGTGCCTGTCTACCGATAAGGCTGCTTACCCTGTCAATGCCATGGGTACTTCCAAGGCTATGATGGAAAAGGTTATCGTGGCAAAGTCCCGTACGGTTGCCCCCGAGAAGAGCAAGATCTGCTGCACCCGTTACGGCAATGTGATGTGCAGCCGCGGCTCTGTGATCCCTCTGTGGATTGAGCAGATCAAGAACGGTAACCCCATCACTATCACCGAGCCCTCCATGACTCGTTTCATCATGAGCTTGGATGAGGCTGTGGATTTGGTGCTGTTTGCCTTTGAAAACGGCGCTTCCGGCGATATTCTGGTTCAGAAAGCACCTGCTTGCACCATCGAAGTGCTGGCGCAGGCCGTTACCGGTCTGTTTGCCCCTGGTCATGAGATTAAGGTCATCGGCATCCGCCATGGCGAGAAGATGTACGAAACTCTGCTGACCAACGAAGAGTGCGCCGGCGCCATCGATATGGGTGACTTCTACCGTGTTCCCTGCGACAAGCGTGGCCTGAACTACGATAAGTTCTTCAAGGAAGGCGACGTGGATCGTAACCCCCTCACCGAGTTCAACTCCCACAATACCGAATTACTGAACGTGGCGCAGGTGCAGGAGAAACTGCTGAGCCTGCAGTACATCCGTGACGAATTGGATACCCAAGGAATTGCTTATTAAGCATGTCATTCTGAGCAAAGCGAAGAATCTCCTGCTAAAGGAAGTGTATGTATGAACGTTTTAATTACCGGAGCGAAAGGGTTTGTAGGTAAAAACCTGACCGAGACCCTGAAGACCATCCGGGACGGCAAAAACCGCACCCGGAATGTGACCGTGGAAGAAATCTACGAATATGACATCGATACCGACCCCAAACTGTTGGACAAATACTGCCAAAAGGCAGACTTTGTGTTCAACCTGGCGGGAGTCAACCGTCCTCAGAACCAGGAAGAGTTCATGCAGGGCAACTTCGGCTTTGCGTCCACATTGCTGGATACCCTGAAAAAGTACAACAACACCTGCCCGGTGATGATCTCCTCTTCCATTCAGGCCACCTGCATCGGCCGTTACGACAGCGAGTACGGCAGAAGCAAGAAAGCCGGCGAGGAACTGGTCTTTGCCTACGGCGAAGAAACCGGCGCTAAGGTGCTGGTGTACCGCTTCCCCAATCTCTTTGGCAAGTGGTGCAGACCCAACTATAACTCTGCCGTTGCTACTTTCTGCAACAACATTGCAAACGATCTGCCCATTCAGGTGAATGACCCCAGTGTGACGCTGGAACTTTTGTACATCGACGACTTGGTAGGCGAAATGCTGGACGCCCTGGAAGGCAAAGAGCACCGCTGCGAGTTTGAGGGTATCGACACAGTGATGACCGAGGGCGGCCGCTACTGTGCTGCGCCCATCTCCCATAAGGTGACTTTGGGCGAGATCGTGGATTTACTCCACAGCTTCAAGGAGCAGCCCAAGACCCTC
>JAFYPO010000036.1 GCA_017547505.1 Oscillospiraceae bacterium
AATGTCGTGACCCTCTCCATGAGCACAGCGGCACAGACGCCGCTTGAGATCACCAAGCAGCCTACCGACGTGTCTGCACCCATTGGCAGCAGAATTTCCGCTACCGTTGAGGCAACCGGTGACGGCCTGACATACACCTGGTACATTCAGAATGCAGGCCAGACCACCTGGGGCAAATCCTCCCTTACCGGCAATGAGTATTACGTTTCTGCCATGAAGGAGTCCATCAACGGCCGCAAGGTCTACTGTGTGATCACCGACAAGTATGGCGCTTCCGTTACAACCGATACGATTACGCTCACAGTAGAATAATCCTTCGTCTTATTCACACCAAAGGACCGGGCAATGCCCGGTCCTTTACTTTGTCCTTTTTTCCCTATTTTCCTTGTTATTTCTACAGGTTTCGGGCATAGTAAGATTGACATACATTATAAAATAAGATATAATCTTTTTTAGTATAGGCTTACTATGTCCATTTGCAGATTACTTTATCGAAAGGGTTTGTAATATGAAAATTCTCGTTACCGGTGTAGGCGGTCAGCTGGGCCACGATGTGGTCAACGAACTGGCCAAAAGAGGCCACGAGGCTGTAGGCAGCGACATTGCGCCCCAGTACAGCGGCATTGCCGACGGTTCTGCCGTCACCACCGCCCCCTACTTTCCCATGGATATTACCGACAGTGCTTCTGTGAAGGCTGTTTTGACTTCTGTAAACCCCGATGCAGTGATCCATTGCGCCGCCTGGACGGCTGTGGATCTGGCTGAGGAAGAAGAGAATATTGCTAAAGTCCGTGCCATCAATGCCGGTGGTACCCAGAACATTGCCGATGTGTGCAAGGCGCTGGATTGCAAAATGGTCTACATCTCCACCGACTATGTATTCGACGGCCAGGGAGAAACCCCTTGGGATCCCGATTGCAAAGACTACAAGCCTCTCAACGTTTACGGCCAGACCAAACTGGAAGGCGAACTGGCGGTTGCCAACACCCTGGAGAAATTCTTTATCGTCCGCATTGCATGGGTCTTTGGTCTCAACGGCAACAACTTTATCAAGACCATGTTGAACATCGGCAAGAAATATGACACTTTGCGTGTGGTCTGCGACCAGGTGGGCACCCCCACTTATACCCTGGATCTGTCCCGCCTGCTGGCAGACATGGTGGAAAGCGACAAATACGGCTACTACCATGCCACCAACGAGGGCGGCTTCATCAGCTGGTATGACTTTGCCTGTGAGATTTTCCGTCAGGCAGGCTACGAAACCAAGGTCAATCCTGTTACCACTGCCGAGTACGGTCTTTCCAAGGCTGCCCGTCCCTTTAACAGCCGCCTGGATAAGTCTAAGCTTACAAAAAACGGTTTTGCCCCCCTGCCCTGCTGGCAGGACGCCCTTGCCCGTTACCTGAAAGAGATAAAGGAGTAATACCATGGGTCAGATTACAGTAGAAAAAAACGCAGGTGGCATTGAAGGTCTGTGTGTTATCACCCCTGCTGTCCACGGTGATAACCGCGGCTATTTTATGGAGACCTATTCCCAGCGTGATATGGAAGAAGCAGGTTTGAACATTCCTTTTGTGCAGGACAACCAGTCTATGAGTGTGAAGGGTGTGCTTCGCGGTCTGCATTTCCAGAAACAGTACCCGCAGACAAAACTGGTCCGTGCTATCAAAGGCAGCGTCTTTGATGTAGCTGTGGATCTGCGTGCAGGTTCTGCCACCTACGGTAAATGGTACGGTGTTCTGCTCACCGAGGAAAACAAAAAGCAATTTTTGATTCCCAAAGGCTTTGCCCACGGTTTCTTGGTTTTGACCGATACCGCAGAGTTCTGCTATAAGTGCGACGATTTTTATCATGCCAACGACGAAGGCGGTCTGGCATGGAACGACCCTTCCATCGGCATTGTATGGCCGGAGCTGGAGGGTGAATATAAGGGCAGCGCCAGCGCCGAAGGGTATCACCTTTCTGACGGCACGCCCCTGAACCTCTCGGAAAAAGATCAGAATTGGGCCTGCCTGGCCGATACTTTCCATTTCTAAAAACATATAAGGAGAATGGTCATGCAGCATGTTTTTATCGTCGGCTCCAAGGGTATTCCCGGTGCTTACGGCGGTTATGAAACCTTTGTTGACAAACTGACAGAATATCACCAAAACAGTGACAAAATTAAATACCATGTGGCTTGCAAGGACACCTGCAACAAGGAGGCCGAGTATCACAACGCCCGCTGCTTCCATGTGAAGGTACCCAACATCGGTCCTGCTCAGGCGATCTACTATGATGTAGCTGCCCTGGATCGCTGCTGTAAGTACATCAAGGAAAACCATATTGAAAATCCCATCGTCTATATTCTGGCCTGCCGGATCGGTCCTTTCATGGCCCGGTTCGTGAGGAAGATCCACAAACTGGGCGGTGTGGTTTACGTCAATCCCGACGGTCACGAGTGGCTGCGGGCCAAGTGGCCTGCTCCTGTGCGGAAATATTGGAAAATTTCCGAAAAAATGATGACTAAGCACGCGGATTTGATGGTTTGCGACAGCAAGAATATTGAAAAATATATCCAGGAGTCCTACAGCGCCTATGCGCCCAAGACTACCTTCATTGCCTACGGCGCAGAGACTCGCAAGAGTAATCTGGCTGACGACGACAAGAAGCTGCTGGATTGGTACGAGAGCAAGGGCATTTCCGCCAAGAGCTACTACCTGGTGGTGGGTCGTTTTGTTCCCGAGAACAACTACGAGACCATGATCCGTGAATTTATGGCAAGCAAGACCCAGCGTTCCTTCGCCATTATCACCAATGTGAACGACAAGTTCCTGGAGGAGCTGGAAGAAAAGCTCCACTACAAACAGGACCCCCGCATTAAGTTCGTGGGTACTGTGTACGATCAGGAGCTGCTGATGAAGATCCGCGAAAACGCCTACGGCTATTTCCACGGTCACGAGGTTGGCGGCACCAACCCCAGTCTGCTGGAAGCTCTGGGCTGCACCGATCTAAATCTGCTTTTGAATGTAGGCTTTAACCGGGAGGTTGCCGAAGAAGCGGCTATCTACTGGAACAAAGACGCCGGTGATCTGGCTGCCCTTATTGAGAAAGCAGACGCTATGCCCGCTGAAGAGATCGCTGCATTGGGCGTAAAGGCCAAGGCAAGAATTGCCGATGCCTACAGCTGGCAGTTTATTACAGACGAATACGCGAATTTGTTTTTGGGAGAGAAGGAGAGAAAAGCATGAAGCGCGTAATTACTTACGGCACTTTTGACCTACTGCACTATGGTCATATCAACATTCTGCGCCGGGCAAAGGAACTGGGCGACTATCTGGTCGTTGTGCTGTCCACAGACGAATTTAACTGGAATGAGAAGCAGAAGAAGTGCTACTTTACCTATGAACAGCGCAAGATGCTGCTGGAAGCTATCCGTTATGTGGATCTGGTGGTTCCCGAAGAAAACTGGGAGCAGAAGCGCACCGATGTGCATAAGTACGACATCGACACCTTCGTTATGGGTGACGACTGGGTGGGCAAGTTTGATTTCCTGAAGGAAGAAGGCGTGGAGGTCGTATACCTGCCCCGCACGCCCGAGATCAGCACTACCCAGATCAAGAAGGATCTGAACAAATAAGGAGTTTACTTCTATGACAAATATGGATCTGCTCCACAAGGTGGATATGGACATCGTCAAGGAAGTTGTCCGCATTTGCGATGCCCATGGTCTGAAATACTTTATGCTGGGTGGCACCATGCTGGGTGCTGTCCGCCACGGCGGTTTTATCCCCTGGGACGATGATATTGACCTGGGC
Organism: Oscillospiraceae bacterium; assembly: GCA_017547505.1. Classification (GTDB taxonomy): domain Bacteria; phylum Bacillota; class Clostridia; order Oscillospirales; family Oscillospiraceae; genus Faecousia. The sequence continues at coordinate 3,798 of JAFYPO010000036.1, forward strand.
ATGCCCAGAGAGGACTACGAAAAGTTCCTGGAGATCGCACCCCAAGAACTTCCCAGTCACATGAAGACCGTCAATTACCGTACTGACAGAAAATTCCAGTACTACATTACCCGTGTACTGGACACCGATACCAAGGTGATCGAAGAGCGTATCGGTAACGAAAACAAGTACACCAACGCTTCCATTGACATTTTCCCCATTGACGGCACACCCAACAATAAATTCAAGCGGAAGATCTACTTCTTCCGTGTGCTGTACCACAGAGCGCTGATGAGCCTGTGCTACAAGGACTCCATCGACCGCAAGCGCAAGCGCAGCTTCAAAGAGAAGGTGCTTCTGTGGGTCATGGAGCGTATTCCCGTCAACAAGCTCACCACCCCCTACAAGCAAAAGTGCAAGATCGATAAACTCCTGCGCTCCCAGAAAGTGGAGGGTTCTCTGTACATTGGTAACATTATGGGCGCTTACCGCACCCGGGAGATTGTTCCCGCAGAGTTCTACGGGGAAGGCAAGTTCTATCCTTTTGAAGATATTGAGCTTCGTGGTATGGCTGATGCCGATGCTTACCTGACCTTTACTTACGGCGACTATATGCAGCTGCCCCCTGAGGACCAGCGCAAGACCCACTTCAAGATTTTGGAGATCCACGGTCAGACCGTGGCGGAAGAATAAGAAATTAAGAGGAATATCCTATGAAACTGGCTGTATTGCTCTCCTCCTACAACGGAGAAAAGTTCATAAAAGAGCAGATCGACTCTATTTTGGCCCAGGAGGGCGACTTTGCGTTGGATCTGTGGGTGCGTGATGATGGCTCTACAGACAGCACCCGGGACATTCTCGAGGAATACGCCCGGGCCGGTAAGCTTCACTGGTACACCGGTGAAAATTTGAAGCCTGCCAAAAGTTTTATGGATCTTCTGCTCCACTGCCCCGGCTACGACTACTATGCCTTTGCCGATCAGGACGACTACTGGCACCCCAACAAGATTCAGATCGGTCTGGATCTTTTGAAAGACATTGATGGACCCGCCATTTCCTTCGCCAACGCACGATTGGTGGACGGCAATCTGCAGAGCCTTGGCCGAAATGTTTATAAAAATCCGCCCCGCAGAGATTTCTACTCCCTGCTGTGCGGCTCCAACATTATCGGCTGCACCATGATGCTCAACAGCACACTGGCATGCATGGCACAGGAAAAACCTATGCCGAAAGAGCTGTTCATGCACGACTACTACCTGCTGAACCTGTGTACCCTGTACGACGGCACTGTGGTCTACGACGAAAATCCCCACATGGATTACCGTCAGCACGGTGGCAATGTGATCGGCGCCAAGTGGACAAAGTGGGACGCTTTGAAAGACCGCATTCGCCGGATCACAAAGCCCATGAAGGTTTCCATTGCCACCCAGTCGCAAAGTCTTTTGGAACTGTACCCCGATGCACCCAACAGCGAAAAGCTTGCTTTCTTACAGAAAGTTGCCGGTTACCGCCGCAATATTTTCACCGCCATTTCCATGGCATGTTCCCGCAAACCCCATTTCAACGGCAAGAATATGGCTGTTACCATTCGCCTTTCTTTCCTGCTGCGTAACCGCTGACAGGGAAACACCATAGGAGTTCTTATGAAATACATTTTGATGCTTGCCCTGTTGGCGCCCATTGTCTATCTGGCGCTGCGGCAAAAAAAATGGTACTTATATCTGCTCTTCGGCTTGATTTGCTTCCTGCCGGAGCAGTTTGCTGTGCAATTGCACGATAAGCTGCCCCTGATCTCCGCCACCCGTCTTTTGATTCTTCTGGTAGTGGGCGCATGGCTGCTTAAGTGCTGGAAAGAGAAAAAGCTTCTGCTACCTGTGAGCATACTCTGCTTTCTGGGTCTGAACCTTTTGATCTCCTGCGTCAATCTGCAGCATGGCTTCGACGAGGTCAACCGCATGTTCCTGTTCATTTTCGAGCGGACATTGTTGGTGCTTGCTGTCACAGGTCTCATCGAAAACCGTCAGGAAGTTGACCGTTGCGTAGACTTTATGATCCTGGGCTGTGTTGCGGTATCCGTGATCGGTATTGTGCAGATTGTCTTTGAATACGATATCGCCTCTGTGCTGCACCTTGTCGAGACTGCTGCCAGCGCAAAAGTTCCCGACCGCATGGGTCTTGTGCGTGCTTACGGTACGTTCAATGCAATCGCTTTCGGTTGCTACTGCTCCATTATGCTCCTGCTAATCTATTTCCGTTTGGAAAACACCAAGAAGCAGTATTACAGTGCTGCCTTTGCTGTGACCTTTATGGCAATGTTCTGCACATTGACAAGAAGCGCATGGCTGTGCTTTGCTGCTATCTTCTTCCTGTTGGTGGTAATTCGCAAGGGCAAGCCCATTCTTCGTCTGCTACCCAGCGCCGGCATTGCAATTTTGCTGTGTCTGAGCCTGTGTCTGGTACAGCCGAAGCTTTACTCTGCTATTGTAGAGACCGGCAAGTCCACCTTTAATACGGTGATTTCCGTTCTCCCCCCCTCTCTGCGCCCGCAGCGCGCACCCGCCAATACAACTGATACCCCCACCGATTCCCCTGAAACACCCGAAGAGGAAACAACGCCCAACGACGACCCATACTTTGAATTGGATAAAGAATTCGGCTTGAATGCCAATGCCCCCATCAATTCCCGCACCCAGCAGTGGTCTGCTATGGAACGTATGGAAGAAGATGGATATCTGGTCTTCGGTTACGGCTACAATGCCTATCCGGAAGGCAAAATCTTCTACCGCCGTAACGCTGACAGCCCCTGGCAGAAAGCACATGCTATCGATGCCGGTGTGGTATCTCTGGGCACAGAAAGCGGTATTGTAGGTCTTGCAACCATGATCGCATTTTTGGGCTACATGTTCATCGTTTCCTGGCTGCGCCGGACAAGAAGCAAGGAATTTGACTACTTCAAAATGATGTTGTATCTGATTCCTATGTATGGGATGCTGAATGTTGCGTCCTCCTTCCTGCATAAGCCTGTGGTTTGGCTGTGCTTCGCTCTGTTCTATGCCTGCCATAAATTGGAGAACGCCCCCTGTGACAAATGCCTGCGTCTTCCTTTGGGAAAGCAGCGCGGATAGGAGTTCTGTATGTCTCAAGTTGATGTGAGCATTTATGTTCCAACTTACAACCATGAAAAGTATATTGTGCAGGCGCTGGAAAGTATCCGAATGCAAAAGACCCACTACACCTTTGAGGTGCTTGTGGGTGAAGATTGCTCTACAGACAACACACGCCAAATCCTGAAGGATTGGGAAGCAGAGCATCAGGACTCCCGATTCAAGATCTTCTATCGGGAACAGAACATGCACAAAATGCCCGTGGGCAATGGTGCTGACCTGAAGCACCGCTGCACCGGTCGTTATATGATGTGTCTGGAAGGCGACGACTACTGGACCGACCCTTTGAAACTCCAGAAGCAGGTTTCCTTCCTAGACAGCCATCCCGACTATATTGCAGTTGCCCACAACTGTACTGTGGTAGATCACGAGGGTAATCCCAACGGTGAGACCTATCCTGAGTGCAAGGACGAAGAATACACCTTCTCCCACTACTTCAGCGATATTCTCCCCGGTCAGTTTGCCACAGTCATGTCCCGCAACTATCAGCTGGACGGCTCTGTGGACGAAAGTCTCATGCGTCAGCGCTGCGGCCCCGGTGACCGGAAGGTTTACTTCACCCTTTTATGTCACGGCAAGGTTCACTGCATGCAGGAATCTATGAGTGCCTACCGCCATGTGACGACCTTTGGTTCTTCCTTCAGCGCCAACTATAAACATGACTACAACGATGACGAACTGCAGTACCGCAAGTATCT
>JAFYPO010000037.1 GCA_017547505.1 Oscillospiraceae bacterium
ATAGAGGGCATTAAGGATCTGATTTTTGAGCAAACCTATAATGCCGAGATTGACAGAACCAGAAGTTCCTACTGCTATCGGGGCATGCGGAATGTGGCATACGACCTCACTACCAGTCTGACCCGCAACAGCAAAGGCGCTTATGCCGAGCTGGAACAGCCCATGCTGGACAGCTTTATCAACTACGCCCATATCGAAGATCCCTCTATCAGCCAATCCATATGGAATGCCATGGTGATCGGTCAGCATTACGGTCTGCCGACCCGTCTGCTGGATTGGACTCACTCTATTTTGGTTGCGTTGCATTTTGCCAATCTGGAGGACAACTGGGACAAGCTGAACAAGCGGGATTGTGTTGTCTGGCGCATTGATCTAAAGGACTTGAACCGCAATCTGCCACCCAAATATCAGGCCTATCTGGAGCAAAAGAACACCTTTGTGTTTACCATGGACGGATTGGCAGAAGTGGCGCAGGATCTGAAGCAATACGACGAAGATATGAAAGATCAGGCCTTGGTCTGCTTTGAACCGCCCTCTCTGGACCGGCGCATTGTAAACCAATATTCCTTCTTCTCGGCTATTCCCAGCGGAATCACTGATCTGGAAGCGTTTTTGGATTCTCATACGGAGAACACGGTAAAGTATGTGATCCATAAGAGCTTGCGGTGGGAATTGCGGGATATTTTGGATCAGCTGAATATCAATGAGCGCATGATTCACCCCGGTACAGCCGGTATTGCCAAATGGCTGGCGCGGCATTACTATGTAAAATCCGAATAAGACAAAAACGCCGGCCTATGCAAGGATAGGATTGGGAGATTTATCATGAGAAATTATGAAATTGAAAACGAAATGTACCAAAAAGCCGTTGAATTGATCGAGCACAGGTATCCTGTGGGCTGGGGCGGCGCAGGTGTTGTGCATACCTCCAACGGCAATTACTTTACCAGTGTTTCCATTGAAACCGCCAATGCTTCTGCCGTTGTGTGTATTGAGCTGGGCGCTATGTTGGAAGCGCACAAATATAACGAGAAAGTCACCCACTGCATGTGCCTGATCCGCGATGATGAGAATTCCGATTATCGGGTATTGTCCCCCTGCGGACTCTGTCAGGAGCGCTTACGGTACTGGGGTGACGATGTGCAGGTTGCTGTTACCAACACCGAAGAAAAGATTAAATTCGTGGAGCTGAAAGAACTGCAGCCCTATCACTGGACAAACGCATACCCCGCTGAGGAACTGGAACACTGGCAGGGATAAATCAAGTATGCCAGGAAGATGCGTCATGTTACGCAGAATCCATTGCGTCCTATGTCTATACCCTATACGGAACAAAAGCCCTTTGGCATATGCCAAAGGGCTTCTTTTAATAGGTTACGGCCACAGCCTTATAGTCGGGGTCTTTACTCTCGACAGCAAAGCCTGGTTGGTTGTAGCGAATCTCTTTGTGGGCGATCCAGAGGCTATAAATGCCGTCTTTTGTAAGGGCATTGAGACTATCCTCAGAAAGTGTTTCCGCCACATAGATGGGCATCAGCTTGATTGCCAGTTCCAAACAGCCTTTATCCTTTCCGTAGGCGATCAGGCTGTCTGTTGCCGCCTTACTCATGCCGTCTGCAGGATCGATCATAGTGGTGACAATTCTACCATTTTCAAAGCAGTAGTATCGGTCTGCGTCTTCCTGATACATAGGGAAGCTGCGCAGCATGACCATGGCAACAGGACCTTGGTAGTCCACTAGGGCGGTCAGCTGACCGCCGGAAGCGCCTTTGCGGAACACATTGAGATCGTAGTTGGTGCCGCGACTATCCAGATTCCGCACATAGCCGTCAACACTGGTGAGATAGCCGTTGGTGTAACCGGCATCGACCAGGTTGTCTGCGATATAGTCTGCGGCAGCGGCATTTTTCAGCCAGCCGAAATCCACAAAGAAGAGGAGCTCATTTTCCTTTGCAAATTGCAGGTAGCTTTCACTGACGGTAAGTTTGACTTTATTGCCCGAAAGAAGTTCCAATGAAACTGCCTGGGGATCACCTGCAAATGCTACAAGCTGTGCAACATACTGCGCGGTATCCTCATTTTGCGCCGGATCATGCCCTTCTGCTTCAACAAAATTGTCGCTGTAAATCACCCGATTATAGACAGAATATATCGGTGCCAGAAAAATCGCTCGGCTGTCCATATTCTTGAACACCCGCAAAGCTTCATAGAGGCCTTCTCCCACTTCCACCGCTTCATTGGGGTGGTTGTTCAGATAGCAGATGCCCTTTTCTTCCGTTTCTCCCGATTCGTTGTAAAACAGCTCCCAAGCTTTTTCCGTAAGTTGACTGTAGTACACGGTCAACGCCTTACGCTCATCAGTTGCAGATTCTTTTCCTGCTCCCAAATCGTATTGGAAAGAAAAAGCGTGGGCGCAATTTAATTTTCCACTGGTAACAGACACCGCCTGCCAACCGGCAGGTGTCTGCAGCGCGCCGATCAGGCCTGTGATCAGCGCTACAGCACCAACTGCCAGCAACAACCCGATTAAAATCCAACGAACTGTCCGATTTTTATCGGACAGTTCGAAGTGATACAGGCGGTTGCCCTCAATATCTCGTTTTTTCGCCATGCTTACAGCAGCGCACTTGCCAGGAGCAAGCCGAACAGCGCAACGATTGCGCCCAGCACGCCCAGGCCGATCCAAGCACCCTTCATACAGGCCTTATAGTTACGCAGGTGCTTAAATTTCTTAAACAGCAGGCCACCGATGATACCCAAAGGCGGCAGGAAGAAGGAACCGATGGTATACCAGATACTGCCGGTATCGTGCAGGGGGGTCTGCAGCATGAACTCACTGCTGGACCAGTCAACCTGCTTGCCGATCTGAACATTCTCATCAGCCTCAGGATCCGCAATGGTAATGGTCTTCATAGGAACATTGGTTTCACGGATCTTCTTGTACTCCTCGATTTCCTTGGCGTTGCCGTAGACATAGTGGCCGTGACCGATGTCGGTCAGTTCAGGCTTATCTTCGGAATAATCGTGAACACTGGGGTCATAGGTGAACAACACCTTATGCTTCTCCAGCTGGGGATCAGGAATGGGAATTGCAGAGATCAGGCTGCGGGTGTAGGGATGCAGGGGGTAGTCAAACAGTTCCTCTGCGTCGGCAACTTCCACAATATCGCCCTTATAGATAACGCCGATACGGTCGGAAATAAACCGAACAATGGACAAGTCATGAGCAATAAACAGGTACGTCAGATTCTTCTCTCTCTGGAACTTCTTCAGCAGGTTCAGGACCTGGGCACGGATAGAAACATCCAGAGCGGAGATAGGCTCGTCGGCGATGACCAGCTCGGGCTCCATAACCATAGCGCGAGCCAGGCCGATACGCTGACGCTGACCACCGGAGAACTCATGGGGATAACGGGTCAGGTGCTCAGGCAGCAGACCCACGTCCTCAATGATCTTCTGGACCTTATTGATACGGTCCTCTTCGTTCTCATACAGGTGGAAGTTGTACAGGCCCTCGGAGACAATGTAGTCAACGGTGGCACGCTCGTTCAGGGATGCCGCGGGATCCTGGAACACCATCTGGATATTACGGATCACTTCCCGGTCCAGCGCACGGCTGGTCTTACCGGAAATACGGACACCCTTATACTGGATCTCACCGGCAGCGCAAGGGTTGACACGGATCACGGCACGACCGATGGTGGTCTTACCGGAACCGGATTCGCCTACCAGGGAGAAGGTTTCGCCTTTATAAATATCAAAGGACGCATTCTTAACAGCGCGGACAGCGCTGTCGCCCTTACCAAAGGTAATGTCTACATTCTTGACAGACAGCAGAATCTCTCTGCCGTTTTCGTCCAAAGGACCGTGCTCCGGCAGCTGTCTTTTTCTCATTTTTTCTTTCGCCACAAAAGCACCTCCTTAAATATTAAATGCATTCATCAGCTTTTCATGGATATTCTGAATGATCTCAGGCTTTTCAACCTTGGGAGCTCTGGGATCTTCCATCCAAGTCTTGGCAAAATGGGTCTCTGTTACCTGGAACAGAGGGGGCTCGACCAGAGTATCCACCTTCAGGCAGTAGGGATTACGGGGTGCAAAGGCATCGCCCGTGATCTTGTTATACAGAGAAGGCGGTGTACCGGTGATGGAGTACAGGGTGGTGTTTCTCTGTGCCAGCTGAGGCAAAGAGGACAGCAGCGCCCAAGTGTAGGGATGGCGGGGATCGTAGAACACTTCCTCGCAGGTACCCAGCTCGATCACCTGGCCGGCATACAGCACGGCAACACGGTCAGCAATATTGGCAACAACACCCAGGTCGTGGGTAATAAACACGATGGTGTAGCCAAATTCCTTCTGCAGATCCTTGATCAGCTTCAGAATCTGTGCCTGAATGGTAACGTCCAGTGCGGTGGTAGGCTCGTCACAGATCAGGATCTTGGGCTGGCAGGACAGAGCGATTGCAATAACAATTCTCTGACGCATACCGCCGGAATACTGGAAGGGATAGTCATCAAAACGGTTTTCTGCGTTGGGGATACCCACCTTCTTCATCAGCTCCAGAGCCTTTGCACGAGCCTCCAGCTCGGTGCAGTCCTGGTGCTGCAGAATCACGGAAGTGATCTGCTTGCCGATGGTAATGATGGGGTTCAGGCTGGTCATAGGATCCTGGAAAACGGTAGCGATCTTGCCGCCGCGGATCTTGGTCCAGTCCTTGCCGAACTTGATCTTTGCCAGGTTCAGAACGCAAGTACCGTGCAGCTTTTCCTCAGTTTCGTCCAGATACTTAACGCGGAAAACGACCTCGTCGAAGACCTGGTTGCGCAGTTCTTCGTTGTCAAGATCCACGCCAACACGCATGGCCTTCTTCATAGCCTTGCACAGCTTGTTGCCCAGCTGAATACGCTTGACAAAGCCATAGCGACCCATGGACAGGTAGATTTCCTTGGCAATGATCACATTTCTCTGCTGTGTTGCCTCGGAAATTTCACCGGAGATCTCCTCTGCGTACTTTGCCTTCAGTTCAGCCATTTTCTGATTGTACTGGGCGTTGTACGCAGCGTCGTTCTTTACAGCCTTCTTGTGGGCAGCGATCGCAGCCTTCTCCTGCTTACGCAGGTTCTCGATCTGCTTGTCCATAGCGTCGATCTCGACGCCCATCTGCTTATAACGGTCTTTTTCTTCGTTTCTGTCAACAGTCTGACGCTGGTTGAACAGCTCCGTGCGCTGGAACTGCAGTTCATCGATGGCACCGGTCAGTTCCTGCAGCTCTTCTTCGCTCAGGCCTTCCCGATCCTTCTTTTCCTGCTCCAGTGCCTTCATAGCGCAGTAGGTAGCTGCACCCAGTTCCAGCTTGGAGTAGCTGTTGAGCTTCTTGATCATGGAGGTGATGGTGCCCTTGGCTGCGGGAGTCAAAGCAACGCAGGTATCCGCCAGTTCCTCATCGTTGAAGATGATAGAACCCTGATCAATAAAACCGTTACCTTCCAACATACCGGCAAAGGTCTTGGTAAAGACAGACTTACCGGAGCCGGACTCACCCACGATAGCGATGGATTCGCCTTCGTAGAAATCCAGAGAGATGCCGCGAATTGCGGTCAGAATTCTGCCGCGGACGCGGAACTTAACATGCAGGTCCTTAACGGACAGCAAAACTTTTTTCTGATCCATTGTGCTGTCCTCCCCTTACATGTGTGTTCTGGGGTCGGATGCGTCGCCCAGATTCTGGCCGACCACATACAGCACCACAGCGATAATAGATGCCACTGCCACAGGGCTCCAGAACTCGAAGCCCCAACCGGGGGTGACCATTGCGCTCTTGGCAGCTTCGATCAGCTTACCAAGGGACATATCGGAAAGACCCATACCGATGTAGCTCAGGAACACTTCGTAGGAAATATAGGAAGGAATTTCCGTTGCTGCCAGAGTCACGATAACAGAGGTCATAAAGGGCAGAATGTTCTTGGTTGCGATCCGGGCGATAGGAGTGCCCAGGCACCGGGAAGCCAGGTTGTACTCACGGTCACGGATAATGATGACCTGGGTACGGATAAAGTATGCGATTGCGATCCAGCCGGTAACAGTCAGTGCAAAGACCATTGACCAGAAGGATGCGGACATGATCAACACAATCACGGAGATCAGCAGGATATAGGGAACGTTTGCAACCACGTTGTAAACTTCCGTCATGAAGATATCCACTTTCTTGCTGAAACCCCAAACAGCGCCGATGGCAACGCCCAGGAACATATTGATGGCAGCGCAAACCAGCGCCAGGGAGATGGAAATGCTGGAGCCGTACCAGATAGCGTCAAAGGTAGACTGACCTGCGCCGCCGGTACCCAGGATCCACTTCATGTTGTAGCCGAAACGCTGCATAGCCTGCATAGGACGCAGGTGAGCAGCAGAACCGTCCATAACGTGAATAAAGGGGTCAACAGTGGCATCGTAGCCAATGATCATAGGATAAACGTATGCAAAGAGGATCAGCACAGCCAACAGACTCAGTGCGATAATATTGATTTTCTTGCGGAAGAACACACGGAACACGCTTCGCCAATAGGAATATCGGGGCGCTGTGATCTTCTCGGAGGCCAGCTTATCGTGGCTGACAGGAGCGAACAGCTCCTCATCGGTCAAACCGAACTCGTCCAGATTAATATGCTTTTGTGTCACTGTTTATCACCTCTGCTTTGCAGTAAAGGAAATTCTGGGATCCATCATGGACATCAGAACATCACCCATAATAAAGGAAGCTACAGACAACAAGGCGTAGAACAGGGTTACACCCACGATAACGCCGTTATCATACTTGTTAATTGCTGTAGTCAGCACATTACCGATACCGGGCACCATGTACACACGCTCGGTAATGATGGCGCCGGTCAATGCGCCCAGCACGCTGGCGGGAATGCCGTGTACGATGGGAATAATGGCATTCTTCAGAACATGCTTGCTAAAGATCTGACCCTCGGAAAGACCGCCGGAACGAGCAAACTTAACATAGTCTGCATTCATCTGGTCGATCATATAACGGCGCAGCCACTTCATCAGGTTTGCGATGGAAGGCAGAGCCAGAGAGACCACAGGCAGGACATACATCAGCCATGTGGGTGTTTGTACATTAAAGGTAGTAGGTAGCTTCATCGTACTGCCGATAGCGCGGAAGATGAAGATGTATCCCAGAGAAGGCACAGCCATAATGAAGATGATATACAGCGTACCCAGCTTGTCCACCAGCTTGTCCTTATTCAGAGCCATGGTGATACCCAGCGGCACTGCCAACAGGTAAGCCATGATAACGGAAAGGATACCGATTGCGAAGGAATAACCCATCTGGGACATACCGGATTTTGTAGTAGTAACGCCGGTATAATCGTCCACATAATAATTCTTAACCAGATCACCGCCGGATTCCAGACTGCCAGGGACGTGCACCAGAGAGTGCAGATCATCAGCCGTTACCTCCACAGCACCGGAAGGATAGGTGTTCAGAGTCGTCTTCTGAGGACCCTGGGCATCGGTCATGGTGCTGAAAACATCGATACCGTTGTTAACAGAGAAAGAAATACCCAGATTTACGGTTACCAGATTCTGATGAATATAGGGGAAACTGTTATCGAAATACAGCAGATACTTATGGGTCGTACCGTTACCCATGATGGCAGGAGAGAACTTCTTTCCGCCGTAGGCAGGGTCGTACCATGTAAAGGTCAGGCCGCGTTCGCCGGTGATCTCGTCCACATTGTGGATATTATCCACCTGGATAAGACCGGTAAAATAGCGAACAAGACGCTGTGTCAGCGGCACATCCTTATAGGCATACAGACTGGGATCGCCACCTTCTTTGTATTTCACGGTGCCGATCTTGAAAAGGCCGGGCAGACGCTCCACCTCGTAACCCATACTTTTATATTTTTCCGTAAAAGCAGCAACCATCTTTGCCGTTGCTTCGGAATCTTTATCCTCTGTTGCGCCAATCTTAGCTGCATCAGTCATTTCATCACGGGTAAGATTACCTGCCTTTACCTCTTCGATCAGGAAGTCAGTATAAGGCACATAATCCAAATAGCCAAACTTTTCCCACTGCTGCATCATGTAAGTTTGACGCTTATTGTTCAGCATTTTCGGATAGTTGGGGTCGCTGGCAAAGACAGACTCTCTGTCCAAAAATGCATAGACCATAACCATAACAACTGCAACAACAAGGATAACAGACAATAATGCCCGCAGAATTCGATTCATCAGATACTTTGTCATAATCCGTCTCCTTTGTCTTTTCTTTTAGGATAACTCGTAAAAAACAGAAATATCCTAGTGGCAGAGAACACTGCCCTGAATATTCCTTGGCACCATAAACAACAAGGAACACTTAGGGCAGCATTTCCTACATAATTTGATTTTCGCCAAATAGTCATAGGAGAGGATGGGCATTTCTGCCCATCCTCCTTATGATTTATAAACGGTTAACCTTGGAACTTCAATTAGAAGATACCCAGGGACTTGGTCATGTAACCTGCGTAGTCAGGCAGCATGGTGCCCAAGTAGGTGGAAGGATCACCGTAGTCGGGACCCCAACCGGAACCATCGTTCAGGTCGTAGTTAGCGTCAGCGCCAACATTGAAACGATAGGTAGCAGCCAGATAGTCGTCACGAGTTGCGTACTCGACCAGGTTGATAATGATGCAACCGTCGGTAACAGCCTCGATGGACTGCTTCATAACGTTCTTCTGGTTCTTGGAAACATCGGAGTCACCACGTACGGGGAAGTCCAGGTAAATGGGGTTCTCCTTGGAGATGTTCAGGCCCTGAGCCTTCAGCTCTTCGATAGCCTTCTTCAGCTCTGCCTTAGCAGCCTCAACATTGTACCAGCCGTCGAAGCCAGCGCTGGAAGTGCCGTTCCATACCTTCAGAGCAACGCCGTCAGCATCCAGCTGATCCTGCATGATCTGGCCATAGAAAGTACCAGCGGGGTAGGTCTTGTCGGTACCATTGATCTGAACGGTGATTTCCTCTGCCAGGTTGACATAGGTGCCGGGGGTGTAGCTGTTAACCAGGGAGTTCAGCTTCAGGTCTTCGCCCACGGACTGTGCATTGTAGGTGCCGCGGTCGATGGACTGAACAACTGCCAGACGGAAGTGCTGGTTCAGCATTGCGAACTCAGCGCGAGCCTTCTGGTCGTCGGTCTTCTTGGACTCGCCCAGCTTATCAGCGCCGGTAGCGTAGCAAGTACGGTTCAGGTTCAGGAAGCCGCAGTAAGTGGTAGCATCGGTCTCGGAAACGTATGCGAAATCATTGAAGGTACCCTTGTTCTTAGCGATCTCAACACGCTGAGTGGTCATGCCCAGGGTATCAACAACACCGTTGAAGAAGTCATCGTACATCTTCTGATGGTCAGTGCCATCAGTGTACATGTAGGTGAAGGACTTCAGGTTGTTGCCATCCTTGTTCCAGTAGGACTTGTTAGCCTCCAGAACGATGGAGTTGTTGGAAGTGAAGCTGGTGATAACGTAGGGACCGCAGTAAGCGATGGAGTCGGGGCCCTTGCCGTACAGGTAGGAGTCAGCAGTGCTATCGAACTCTTCGCCGAACTTACCGCCCTTGGACTCATAGTAGGAACGGCTCATGGGAGCGAAAACGCCGTAACCCAGCATGGTGGGGAAGTAAGAGGTGGGCTGAGTCAGAGTGTACTGCAGGGTGTAGTCGTCAACAGCCTTAACACCGACTTCAGCGAAGTCAGTAACGGTGCCAGCGATGTACTCGTCAGCGTTAACGATGTTAGCGCAGCCAGCGCAGACCAGGTATTCCAGGCCGCCCTGTGCGTCCATCATGTGCTGCATACCAGCGACGAAGTCGTCAGCCTTCAGGTCAGCAACCTTACGGTTCTGGTTGTCAACCCAGGTAACACCCTGACGGATCTTGAAGGTGTAGGTCAGGCCATCTTCGGAAACCTCGTAGCTTTCAGCCAGAGCAGCGATGGGCTGGTTTTCCATGTTGTACTCGATCAGGCCGTCGTAGGTCTGAACCAGGATCTCGGAGTCGGCAGCGTAGGAGGTAGCCAGGACATCCCAGTAAGTAGGATCGGCATCAAAGTAGAAAGTAGCAGTGTCCTTGATGGTGTAGCCCTTCTCAGCCAGGTAAGACTTAACATAAGCCTCATACTCGCCGGTGCCAACCAGCTCAGTCCACTTAGCCTTCATAGCAGCGATGTCTTCTGCCTTGATGGGCTCGTTGGTGACAACTCTATCGTGGAAACGGTAGGTGTCGTTACCGAACAGGATAGGGGTGTTGGTGTAGGGAGCGATCTTGGTCATAGCGTAGTTGCCACCCTGAGAAGTGGTGGGCAGGAAAATACCTGCAGACAGCAACTTAGCCTCAGCGATAGCCATCTTTGCATAACGCATAGACTCAGAGGTCTCTTCCATAGCTTCCTGGTAGTACTTGTAGAACTCACCCAGGACGTCGTCGTAAACTGCGCGAGACAGTTCATCGTAGTCTTCGATGCCTGCATAAGGATCCTTGAAGGAATCAGCAGCAGCACCGGGAGTGCCAGCAGCGCCGCCTTCGTTTCCGGTACAAGCGACCAGAGAAACGACCATCAGCACAGCCAACAGAAGTGCAAAAATCTTCTTCATTATTTTCTTCCTCCTATAATATGTTATAAGAACTGAAATTATTTACTTATGTCATTCCCTCCTACAAGAATTGCCACACAAATAAATATAGGACATTGTACATCTAAACAGCCAAAAAGTCAACAGTTTCTAGCACTTTTTGTTCCCAAAACCCGAAAAGTCCAGTAGTACCAACGATTATTTCTTGTCAGCGACTTAAAAACAATCGTCTTTTTAGGGAAAACTAAGCCATTTTTGGCTGTTTTTTGTTTGTAAAATTTTTACACCACCGGAAGACCTTTCTCCGCAGGACACATACAGTGTCCCTTGATTTTCCTTTTGCAGGAGGGTATAATCTCTGCAGATGATATATGCTATTCCCCCCGGAGGTGTCCCATGACGCTTACATACGAAAAAGCAACCCAGGACGACATAGGGCCGATTTACGAACTCTGCAAGAAGCTGATCGACGATTATGAGCAGACTGACACCATCGACTATCCCCGCGTCTTACAGTGGGTTCGCAGGAAGATCGAAACTGCGATCGCGGAATATACGGTGATCTATGCCGACGAAAGAAAGGCAGGTTACTATCACTTCTATAAAAACGACGCTGGCGCGTTTGAGATTGACGATCTGTATATACTCCCCCCTTATCAAAACAAAGGGATTGGCTCTCAGGTCGTACAAAAATGCTGCGCTTCCGTAGATGTGCCGGTTATGCTGTATGTCTTTACTCAAAACGCCCGGGCCGTGCAGCTCTATCAGCGATTGGGTTTTACAATCGTCGAAACTGTCCACGATACCAGATATATTATGAAAAAGGAAAACACAGCCGTTTAATACGGCTGTGTTTTTTATTGTCTTTTTCTGACAGCTGCCTGTACCACAATACTGCAGGCAGCATCGCCTGTGATATTCACAGCGGTGCGTCCCATATCCAGAATCCTGTCGATCCCCGCCACCAGCGCAATTCCCTCCACCGGCAAGCCTGCGCTTTCCAGAACCATTGCCAGCATGATCATGCCGGAGCCGGGTGCGCCGGCTGTACCGACGGAGGCCAGCACAGAGGTCAGTACCACGGACAACTGTTGGACAAGGGTCAGCTCCGTACCAAAGACCCGGGCTATAAAGATCGCGCAAACACCCTGGTATATGGCAGTTCCGTCCATGTTCACCGTTGTTCCCAAAGGCAAAACAAAACCGGATACCTCCTCAGATACCCCAAGCCGTCTGGTCGCTTCCATATTAAACGGGAGCGCGCCTACGCTGCTGGCGCTGGAAAAGCCGAATAAAATAGGCTTTCCCATTTCCCGGAAGAACTGCCTGATGCGGATTTTTCCCAACCACGCCACAGACACGCCATACACCAACACCACATGAATCCCATAAGCCAAATAACACACCGCAATAAGTCCCAGCAGCGGTAGCAGCACCCCAATCCCCTGTTGCGCCACCACCGGCAGGATCAGGGCAAACACGCCGACAGGAGAAATACGAATGATCAGACCCATTATTTGTAGAAAAACCTCACTCAGCGCCTCCAGCGGGGGCACAAGACGACTTCCCCGCTCTCCTGCCAGCAAAATACCAAAACCCACAAAAATCGCTATAACGATCACAGGGAGCATATTGCCTTCTGCGAAGGGTGCAATGATATTTGCGGGAAATATATTTATGATTGTTTGGGCAAAATCCGGTGCTTGCACCTGGACTTCTGTTTGCTCTGCGGGGGCAACACCACCGCCCACACCCAACAAATTGGCAAGAGTCAATCCCAAGGTCACGGCAATTGCCGTGGTGCAAAGAAAATATGCCAACGTGCGAAGTCCCAAACTTCCCACCTTCTTCACGTCCTGTAAGCTGACCACACCCAATATAATAGAGAGGGTGACCACCGGAATGACAATTGTTTTAATAAGGTTCAGATAAATCTGCCCCAGAGGCCGCACAAAGGGCACAGCCCCCTCCCCCAGTATCAATCCTGTCAAAACACCCAGCACCAGGGCCAGAGCAATACCGGCTGTCAGAGATATTTTACGAAACATAGAACCACCACTTATACCATAGTTCTTACAGTATTTGCTTTATGGCGGTGCTTTTATGCAACAACAAAAATCTCACTTGCCTGCATATTTTTTACCCCCTTGGCAAACAATACCTGCGACACAAAAAAACAGGAGGTTCAATATGTTCCGTACACGCATTCTCTGTGTTATGGCGGCAATCTGCTGCTTGGTATCTTTGGGTACTGTGGCCCAGGCTGCCGACATGGACGCTGACAGCATCTACTGCTTCACTTCCACTGACTTTTCCAAAGAGGAAGATCTTGCCGGTGTTTGTATCACCGGTCTGCCCCAGACGGATACCGGCACCGTAATGCTGGGTAACCGTGTGATCCGCTCCGGCGATATTCTCACTGCCGGTCAACTGTCCCAGCTTACCTTCAATGCTTTGAGTTCTCTAGAGGACAAGGAAGCTGTGGTGACCTATCTGCCCATCTATGAAAACCGGGTAGACCAGCCTGCCACTATGGCGATTTCCATTCGCGGTAAAGAAGACAAGGCCCCCGAGGTCAAAGATACGACCCTGGAGACCTATAAAAATCTGCCAAATGACGGCAAGCTGCAAGCCAGCGATCCTGAAGGCAAAGATCTGGTCTTCACCCTTTGCCGTGAACCGAAACGCGGCTCTGTGCAGCTGCGGGACGATGGCACATTCACCTATACCCCTAAGAAAAATAAGGTAGGTGTGGATTCCTTCACCTACACCGCTGCCGACCCTGCAGGAAATGTATCCCGCAAAGCAACCGTGACGATTCAGATCCTCAAGCCTACCGATGCCCGGCAGTACACGGATACCGTTGGTAAGGAGTACCGTTTTGCCGCCGAGTGGATGAAAAACACCGGTCTGTTTACCGGCGAAACCGTTGACGGACAATCTTGCTTCTTCCCGGAGAAGGCCGTTACCCGAGGTGAGTTTCTGGCTATGGCCGTAAAGGCGCTGCAGATCCCCACACAGACCGTTTCTTACGAGGGTATTCCTGTGGATACGCCCGCCTGGTTGAAGCCTTATCTGGCTGCTGCGCTCCGGGCAGGGCTGACTGCAGGTTGTCCCGTATCTGAGACCGGCAGCTTTGAAGCAGACCTTCCCATTACCGGCGCAGAGGCAGCCGTCATGTTGCAGAACGCTCTGGACCTGTCTCTCTCCAAAGAAACGCTGGAGGTAATGGAAACAGACGGCCCCGGCAAAGAAGATGCACCAGCCTGGGCAGCAGCCTCTTTGACCATTCTGGAGGACAATGGTATTGTCTTGTCTGCCGACGAGAACCTGACCCGCGGTGAAATGGCAGAGGTCCTGTATCAGGTATCCCACATTGCCCCCACCGCCCCCGGCACAGCTGTGTTCCGGAAGCAATAAAAAATCCCCCAAGGGACATTCCCTTGGGGGTTCTTATTAGTTGATTTTTGTAACAATCTTGGGGACGCGGGACAGAAGCAAAGCAACAACCGCGGTAATTACCATTTCCGGGATCATATACATACCATTATATACTACGGAATAAACAAGACCCAGCATTTCAGAGCTCAGATTTGCCACCAGACTTGCGCCCCATGCAGGGAAGCCTTCCTGGGTGAAGAACCACTCTGCCCAACCGGAGAACAAGATATAACCGGAAGCGATATGGGTAACATATCTTGCGCCCAGGGCCACCAGAGAACCGCACATCAGACCAACACCGGGGTTCTTAATACGATTGCGGAAGCAACCGCCCAGACCCAGCACGGTAAAGGCAACCACATAGTCCAGGGTACACATGATCAAGGCGTTCATGATCATTACGCCGTCGCCGAAATAGCCGGGTTGGAATGCTGCCGCGACGGTCTTGGCGCCCAATGCCATTTCCAGCATGGCATAGGCAACACCGGTAACAAGGCCCCATTTCACGCCATGGCGATAGGAGATCAATACCACCGGCAGCATGCTCACCAATGTGATCTGTCCGCCAAAGGGCATTTCCGGAATGAACATCTTGGAAACCAGTTCCAGGACGATTGCCACAGCAAGCAGCATTGCGCTTTCTGTGATGCGTTTGGTTTTTGTTTTCATATGAGATTCCTCCTAAAAAGATTAACCGCATTGCAACAAACCCGTCTAAGGTGCTGCAATGCGATAAAAATCTCATATGTGCATCTTTTCCTACGACGGTACTGACCGTATCAGGTTCACGGGTTAAGGCGACAGCCTACTCTCAGCCGATTTACTCGGCACCCCGAAGATAGATTTGTGTTGCGATCTAAAATGATTATACCTTGAATTTGACAAATGTCAAGCCATTTCCAAATTGAGCTGTCTGCCGCCCAAAATATGGAAATGCAGATGATGCACGGTCTGACCGGCATGGTCACCGCAGTTGGATACCACACGGTAGCCGTCTGTCAGGCCTTCGGCTGCTGCGACCTTGGCAATCACCTCAAAAACATGAGCGACCACAGCGCTGTTTTCTGCAGTAACATCCGCTACAGAGGCAATATGCGCCTTGGGAATTACCAGAATATGGGTAGGTGCCTGGGGTGCGATGTCCCGGAATGCCAGAACGGTTTCGTCCTCATACACCTTGGTGGAGGGGATCTCCCCTGCTACGATCTTACAAAACAAGCACATAGTCATTCTCCTTATAATCCGATAAATGCAAATACGCCGGTGCTGGCAAGTGCCATAATACAGCCCGCCAAAAGCACACCCAGTGTTACTGCGGCGACGGTAGACTTAAAGCCCATGTCCAAGAAACTGGCTGCCAATGTGCCGGTCCATGCGCCGGTACCGGGGAGTGGAATACCCACAAATAGCAACAGTGCTACAAACAAACCGCCGCGACCGGCTTTTTTCACAAGTTTTCTACCACCGCGCTCACCCTTTTGCAAACAAAAATCACAGAATTTCCCAATATATTTCTGTTTTGCTCCCCAAATCAGGAACTTTCTTGCAAAGAAATAGATAAAAGGAACCGGAAGCATATTGCCGATTGCACAGATTGCCAATGCAGGAAAAAAGTCAATACCCCAACCGATTGCATATGGCACACCGCCGCGCAGTTCGATAATGGGAACCATGGAAATCAGGAATGCCAATAAATACTTAGCCATAGGTCACTCACCTTCTTCGTATTCGCACCCAGTATAGCACAAAATCTTCTTCTGTGCAATGAGAAAAAGTAAAAAGGGCATACCGACTAGCGGTACGCCCTTTTATACTTAACTCTTTCCGGGAATTACACCAGCTCGATGACTGCCATTTCAGCAGCGTCACCGCGGCGGGCGCCGGTACGGGTCACTCTGGTGTAGCCGCCCTTACGGTCAGCGTACTTGGGAGCGATCTCCTTGAACAGCTTCTGAACCACATCTTCCTTG
>JAFYPO010000038.1 GCA_017547505.1 Oscillospiraceae bacterium
ATCACACCGGAAGAAAGAAACCAGATCCTCCAGTTTGTCAGTGAACTTCCAGATTATATGGAGATCGAAGTCGATGGCAGAAACTTCTATCTGGTGCATGGAAATGTGGCCAGCACCCGGGTCGAACGGATCTGGGACCGGCCAGACCCACCACCGGACGAACCGCCCATACCCGGAGCGACCGTCATCTGCGGCCACACCTGTACTTATTTCCTCAACCTTTATACCGAAGAATATGACGAGAATGGACCATTTGAAATCTTCCACGCACCCGGCCTAATTGGCATCGACTGTGGCTGCGGCAATGAAACGGTCTTGCGTAGGCTTGCTTGCCTACGATTGGAAGATCTGCACGAGTTCTATGTGTGAGATGACATTAGAAGAAAAACGGGAAACCTTTGCGGCAATTGCCAAAATGCACCAAAGGTTTCCCGTTTTATTCGATGATGATTCTGAAGATTAAGCTGGTAAAACCTCCAGCTCTAATCCGTTGCGAAATTTAAATACCAGGCGGCCATCGTGATAGGCGGTGACCACATCCAAAGTTACTGCCCAGATGTAGGGATCGAACTCTGTTAGCGGTTCATCTCTTTCTCTCAGTTCAAAAAGGAAGCCGCCGATTATGCAGGCTTGGTCATCCCGCGCCTGTTTCTTCTTACTGAGATCCGCCAGCTTTGCGGAAGTCGCTTCGAAGCGATCCATGAGCGAAGCATAGCGTTTTCCGTATTCCTCTTGATCGATGGCATCGCTGGCATTCTGGGCGATACATTTGCGAATCAGTTCAGTCAACGCTTCCTGCTCATCGACCATAGCAGAAATCTCTGCGTCAATCTCTGTGCAATCCGTAAGGGTACGCTGCATAATTAGGCCATCCTCGATCAATGCAGCACGGTTATCAATTATGGTATTGAATGCCATAACGAATGCAGCCTTGACCGTTTCTTCATCAAGGTGAGGTGTGCGGCATCGTTCGTCCCCAGCAAACTTGCTGTTGCACTGCCAGATCGTGCGTCGGTATTTGGAGTTGGAGTGCCAGGTCTTGGAGCCGTAATAGTCACCGCAATCTCCGCAAATGATGTGGGTGGCCAAAACGCTCTGTCCGCTATACCTTCTGGTGAGGGATTTTCTGCGTTTGATCTCTGCCTGGACAATGGCGAACTCCCAAGGTTGCACAATGGCTTGATGGCTGTTCTCAACATAGTATTGAGGCACCTTGCCATCATTGGTGATTTTCTTCTTGGTCAGAAAATCCAGGGTGTAGGTTTTCTGCCTTGCAACGATACCCTTGATACAATAACACGATTATCGCAAGGGGGTTCATAAGGGGGTTCAAATTGCTTTAGGGGGTTCAAAGCCTCAAAAACTCCGAATTTACGCAGTTTTTTGAAACTTTACGGCTGCAAGGTGGTTGCTGTGTGCAATGGCGGGTACTGTCGATAATTGTCGAAATGTTATTCTTGACAGCGTTTCACCGCGCCATTATGTACGCAAAAATATGGGCAAAAAACTGGGCTACACTTTATGAAATCGCACCCTCAAAGGGACTCAAAATCAAAAGTGTAGCCCAATTCTATTTGACGCTGATGCGAATGCCGGACTGGAAAACCACGGTCATTTTTTCATCAGAGTGTACCTCAATAAAGTCAAGAGTCCGCAGCATCAAGGCATAGTCAAAACCATCTAGTCTGCCCACGCTGTCCATCAGACCGATCATCTCTTTTGCTCTGAGCCTAGTGAGTGCATTGTCCGTGGTTTCAAGGGTTCTTTGCAGGATCGGTTGATACCGTGTTTTCTTGCTGACCACTTGGTTCCAGGCACGAACAAAAACCTTCTTCGGATATTCAACGGGGATTCTGATGTCCGAACAAATCATTGGGCGCGGTGGTGTAGGGTGATTGTACTTTTCTCGATAGGCAATCATTGCAGGAGAAGGGTTCTCCACTCTTAGGCGTGATGGCGGTGTGTACATCATTCCCGGTACAGCCACAGAGGAATGGTCGCGCCGACTGGTACACCGATACCACTGAATCAGTTCCCGGTTATGTCCCGCACTTGTATAGCTACCATATTTCTTACCACAATATGGACAAACCAACATATTGGTAAAAGGATATTCTTCGCTTTGCCTCAGACCGTTTCCTGAGTGCCTTTTCCGTAATTCCTGCACAGCCAACCACTCCTCTCTGGGTATAATTGCAGGCATGACATCTTCCACCAGAAACTGTGGGAGTTCTCCACGATTTTGGATGGGCTTATGTGTGAGCGGCGATTCAATAAAGGTCTTTTGAAACAGGCAGTCACCGCAATATTTCTCGTTCTCCAGAATATTGAAGACCGTTCGATTTGCCCAGGTTGCCCCCGGATTTTTTGTGGGAACACCGTCCTTCCGCAGCCGAGCGGAGATATATTCATAGTTGTGCCCGGCGAGGAAGTAGTCATAGATCATACGGACGATTGCTGCCTCTTCTTCTATAATAGTAATCTCGCCGTCCTTCTGCTGGAACCCCAACATAGTACTGACGGCGAGACTTTCAACGATTCCTTTTTCATACCTTTTACGCTTACCCCATTTGATGTTGTCAGACATACTGACTGCTTCAGATTCTGCTACAGCAGCCATAAGGGTGAGCAGCAACTCACCCTCGGAAGAACAGGTATGCAGGTTTTCTTTTTCAAAATAAACATCAATCCCAAGGCTGCGGAGTTCTCTTGTGAATACCAGGGTATCTACGGTGTTGCGACCGAAACGTGATACGCTCTTGGTTATGATGGCGTCAACTTTCCCGGCTCGGCAATCCTCGATCAACCGGAGAAAGTTGGTACGGTTTCGTGTTCGTGTACCGGAGGTGCCTCTGTCGGCATATATGTCTACCAACTCAGCATCGGGATCTTCTGCAATCAGCTTGGTGTAATAACTGACTTGCGCCCCAAGGCTGTGGTTCTGTTCTTCAGCCTGCGTTGACACACGGCAGTAGGCAGCAATTCTCCGTTTTGGTGGATTCTCTTCTGATGCCATCCGTGGGTATATTACTGTCATTTTTCTATTGGCGTCTGACATACTGCCGTACCCCCTTCTGGATCGTTTGGGTGGTTTCCGTGCCGTCTCTGAAAAGGAAGGTCACGGTGCAGTCCGCATTCACCGTCACATAGTTTATAGTTGCCTGGAACACCAACGGATCAAATGCCGTAAGGGGGCCGTCATGCTTTTCCAGTTCTTCAAGGAAAGCATTGACCAACAGCCGTTTGGCAGCCATAAGGGATATCTGCTTTGCAAGTTCCAGTTTCTCTTGCTGAAGTTCCTCGTGGCGGCTCATGTACTGTTCATACCGTGCGTTGGTGTCCTCGCTGCCGCCACGCTGTTTACTGCTGTTCATGAGCAGATTGTTGACGAGCGTGGTTATGTCAGCAGTTTCCTGCTGAATGGCTTCCATTCTTGCCTTCAGGGCGCTGTCATCGGTGATGGCATCCAGGCACTCTGCGTAGTTGGCTGCGATTTCCTCTTTCCGATCCAGTATGCCGTTGAAAGCGGCCACAAAGCATTCTTCAATGCTCTCTTCCTTCAAAGTGGGTGTTTGGCAATGCTCCCGTTTCATAAACTTATTATTGCAGTGCCAGCGCCAAGATTCGTGCGGTGTGCCGGAATGCCACTTTTTTCTGCCGTAAAAACACCCGCAGTCACCGCATACGATACGGCCAGAGAAAATAGACACGCATTGGGCGCGCCCACCGGCAGCCTCGCGTCTGCGGAACTCCTCTTGAACCATCTCATAGACCTCCGGCTTGATGATTGCCGGATGATTCTCAGAAACGTAAAAAATGGGTAACTGACCTGTGTTTTTCTGCATTTTATGATCCAAGAAGGATGTAGTAAAGCACTTTTGTAATTTTGCGTCCCCGCGATATTTCTCGTTGTGAAGGATGCTGATTATCGTGGAAGGATGCCACTTGGTCTTTCTCGCAGGCGTGGGAATGCCATCTGCGGTGAGTTGCTTTGCGATTTCTCCGGGAGATTTTCCTGCAAGGTATTCATCGTAAATCCTGCGGACGACAACAGCCTCTTCTTCCACGATCTCCATATCACCGGGGTTGGCACCTTTCTTGTATCCAAGAAAATTACTGTAACCCAGGCTCATAATGCCGTCTGCAAAGCGCTTGCGTTGTCCCCAGGTAGTGTTCTCACTGATAGATCTGCTTTCTTCCTGGGCAAGGCTGGACATGATGGTGATCAGCAATTCGCCCTTGGAGTCCAAAGTGAAAATGTTCTCCTTTTCAAAGTACACTTCCACACCCTTGTCCTTCAGCTTGCGGACGGTGGTAAGGCTATCGACCGTATTGCGGGCAAAACGGCTGACGGACTTCGTAACAATGAGGTCAATTTTTCCTGAGAGGGCATCCTCGATCATTCTGTTAAAACCATCACGGCGCTTGATACTGGTGCCCGTTATACCCTCATCAGAATAAATGTCCACGAAGATCCATTCCGGATTGCTCTTGATGTACCGGGTGTAATACTCAATCTGGGCTTCATAGCTGTTCTGCTGTTCGTCCTTTTCGGTCGAAACACGGGCATACGCAGCAACTCTACGCTTTTTGACGGATATTTGTGACTGCGCCGATAAAATGGGCGCTGTTGCTTGAATTACCTTTACATTCTTAGCCATTGGCGCTGCTCCTTTCTAAGGCTTTTTGCCGTGCAGCCTCACGCATTTCATCAGTCCAGCTGTCACTGCGGGAGCGGTCTTTCCATCGATGCTCCTTAACCAAGCCGGAAGCGAAAACAAAGCGGAGAAGGTTGTCCGGGCAAGCCTCGATGTACTCGATTTGGCTTTGGAAAGCCTCTTCATCAAAATGACGCATTCCCATAACCTCTGCGGTGGCGGCTTGCAAGGTAGCCTCTGGGATAACCTTGGACGCACAGTATTTCTTGCCCTTGGTATTAAATGTGCTGCAGCACCAGACCAGATTGTATGCCGTGGTTTTTCTCCGGTAATTCTTTCCGCAGATGGAGCAGCGAATCTTTCGGCTGAATGCAGTCTCATGACCTTTCGGATGTACATACGCCGATCTTCTCTGTGCCATCAGATTCTGCACCGCCCCAAAAACGGCCTTGTCGACGATTGCTTCATGGTCGTCCTCTACATAGTACTGCGGGAGTTCTCCCCGGTTGGGTACACGCACTTTTGAAATGTGGTCCCCAACAAAGCATTTTTGAAGGAGCAGGTCTCCGGTATATTTTTCATTTTGCAGGACGCTCCGTACTTTGGAAATACGCCACTCACGGCCTTTGACGGTACGATGACCTTCCTCATTAATGATGTTGGCAATTTTCTGCATTCCATAGCCCTGGTAATACAGTTCAAAAATGCGGCGAACCGTTTCTACCTCCTCGGGAACAATGGTGATTTCACCGTCCACCAATCGGTATCCGAGCATCTGACACGTGGATGCCTTGCCTTGCTCAAAGCCCTTGCGAATACGCCACTTTTGGTTTTCGCTTGCGGAGAGGCTTTCTTCCTGGGCAAAGGATGCCAACAATGTGAGCATCAGTTCGCCATCGGCGCTGAGGGTAGAAATGTCCTGTTCCTCAAAGTAGACATCGATGCCCAGACGCTGCAACTCTCGGACTGTTTCAAGAAGCGTCACCGTGTTACGGGCGAATCTGGAAATAGCCTTGGTCACGATCATGTCAATTTTCCCGGCTCTACAGTCCTCCAAAAGTAGCTGAAACTGCTCACGGCTTTCCTTGGTACCGGTCTTGGCTTCATCAGCGTAAATACCGGCAAATACCCATTCGGGATTCCGATTGATATAATCGTGGTAATAATCAATCTGGGCCTTCAAGGAATGGAGCATCGCGTCCTTGCCACTGGACACTCTTGCATACGCAGCCACACGCAGTTTCTTCTGCGGTTGCACTTGCTGCGGTGTGATATCAAATACATTTTTCATGGTTTTCACCCCTTTCGTAGCGTACATATTACCTCTGAATCGGACTATTATCCAGTTGTATTTGAGATATATATCCGACAAATATAGGGCGGTATTTGTCGGTCAAAATTGTCTTAATTTTTGCGTAGTCCTCTTCGCTGATCACGCCATCTTTTAAGAGACAAGTGAATGGCTTTAACGATGCGTGGTATGCCATTTCAGACTGAAGCTGGTCTTTTGTCATTGCAACTCACCTCCGTGAAAGCGGTCTGCAATATAGCAACCATGAGAACAGTATTTCCTGGTGCTGCTTTTGGTAACGCTAAAAGGCTTACCACAATAGCTGCAGATGACCTGGCGGTCACCACGGTGCTTGACCAGTTCCGGGTGGGCATTCCACCACTTAGTTCTGCAAGCATCGGAGCAGAAAACTCTGCGTTTCCTTCCAGGCGTTTGCACCAGAGTCATTCCGCAGCACTTACACACATTTTCTGTGCTGCAAGGTTGGTTTATAACCGCACCGCCCAAGGCATTCCTTTTGCAGTAAGTTTTCACCGTATTTACGGACAATCCCATAAGTTGTCCGATTTTCTTATAGCCGTATCCCTGTGTACGTAGGGTTGTGATTTGATCCTTTTGCTGATTAGTCATAGTGAGTGTCCTCCAATCCGAGGATGTTTCTCCTCACTTGCCACCGGACATGAGATTGCCGTTTGGTCCCTAAAAAAGAGCAAAAAAATAAGCCCTCCAAGGAAATAAATCCTCAGAGGGCTATGGTGGTATCCGTATTAGATTTTCTTTGCAAAGTCCAGAGAGATCCATCCTGCTCCAGATTTCAGCTTGCCCCAGAGGGTTGCGCCGGAGCCTTTGCTTTCTTCCACAATGGTGAAGATGCCTTTTCCGGTGAAACGGCCTGTCTTGCCGTAGTCGGTGCCGGGGCCTTTACGGATGTTTAGATTGCTGATGGACACCTGCACACGGTAAGGCTCGAAGGACTTCTCGGCTTCCGTCACCTCAGCTTTGTTCTCAACTGGATAGACAGCGTTGCCGTCATTGTCGAAAACGAAAGTGCCGGGATTCTTGTCCGCAGCTTTCTTTGCGTTCTTCAGCACACGATACGCACCCACCTGGCTCTTGCTGTCCTTCCAAGTCCTACGCACACGGTAGTAGCCGGTGGTCAGCTTTTCGGGTAGCGTGGGTTCTACAGGTGCTTCTGCCTTCGTATCTTCGGTGACATTCAGCCTTGCGTTGACCGCATCGGCAATGGCACCGTGGCGCTCGTACAGATAGTCACCGGGACAGGACTTGTTGGCGTAGTCCCTGTGAACGGTCATATTGCAGCCATTCAGATGGTTTACACGTTCGTTTTTGTCGGTAGACCACACCAGTTTCTTGATGCCGTTTCGCTGGCAAATATCCACGCAGAGATCGATGAGTGCAGCGTAGGCTTTGTCATTGACCGCATAAGGGTGCTTGGTGTCGGATGCTACCTCGATGGTAATGGCGCGGTGATCATTGGCGGCATTGGAAGAACACCAGGAGCGGTCTTTCTCCTCGCAGTACATACCAATGCGACCGTCCACACCGACACCATAGTTGGAGGATGCCTTTCGGCTCTCCGGTGCAAAGACGTTGCCCAGGGTCTCCACAGAGCATTGACCCACCACGCAGTGAATGGTGATGGTGTCAATGGCATGGTTACGGTTCTTGGTGCGGTTGGGCGAAATCTTGGTGTAGGATACCAGAGGGCTGTTTGTAAAAGTCATGATTACTTACCTCCTTCGCCGGGGTTGCTTTTGCGGTCATGAAGCTGAACCAGAATTTCCTTCATCTTCTCAGGGATAGGCAGACCCAGGTGTGCTGCATTCTCAAGCAGGCTGACACCCTCATTGGAGATGTAGAAGAAAATAACAGCGGTTCTGAGTACGCTGCCATCACCGATGACATTGGCATCAAGGATATGCGCAATGCCAACCAGGGCAAGAATCAGAACCTTACGGCAGATGCCTTTGAAGCCAACGGCACTGGAAAGGGTCTTGTCCACAACGGCACACATAACTCCGGTGATGTAGTCCACCACCATAAAGGCAATGAGGGCATAAAGCAGACCATCAAAGCCGCCGAGGAAATAACCCAGCCACCCGCCGACTGCTGCAAAAACAATCTGAATGGTGTTCCAAAGTTCCTTCATAATGAGTTCCTCCTTCATAAATTGATGTATGAAAAAAGCGACTGCCCCGGATGGAGCAATCGCAGATTTCTATGGTTACTGTTCTTGAATGATATAGGTGACCTTCATGGTCTTGTCACTGGTCTTTGTGACGGGTTCGGGCAGGTTGTTGATGGTTGCCAGATAGTTGAGCAGGATGATATACCCAATAGTGGTCTGGCCTCCGCAACTTACGAAATACAGCATCGGTTCGTTCAGCACAGGGGTATAGCAGTACTGATACTTGGAACTGCCACAGTAGATA
Source organism: Oscillospiraceae bacterium (assembly GCA_017547505.1). GTDB lineage: Bacteria > Bacillota > Clostridia > Oscillospirales > Oscillospiraceae > Faecousia. The sequence continues at coordinate 8,403 of JAFYPO010000038.1, forward strand.
TAGCCGTTCTCCGGGTTCAGAACCTCATCTGTAGCCTCATTTGCAATGTGCAAAATATAGTTGCCGTTGTAGTATTCGTAATAAACTCGACCATTGACCGCAAGCTGAGCCTGACCGCTGATGGTCGAACTGCTGTTACGCTTCATTTTCACAACGTTTGCGGAGTTGCCGATTTCAAACTTATAGATGTCATAGGGACTGTTATAGGCTTTGATATAGACAAAACCATTGTGACAAAAAGCAAAACGTGTACCACTGGTGGAAATTCGCTCGTTGGCGGTATTGGTCATGTTGTACTTCGTTACCGTCCAGTTGCTGATGTCGATTTTTGTGATGTTGAAAGCACCGCCGGCATCTTTGTAACTGGCAGAAGATGTGGTGATATACAGACAGTTGGTCGCATGGTCGAAGTTATAGGAAACGTAGGATGTGTTGAGGGACAGTCCCTCAATGGCAAAGTTCTCGATGTGTTCCTTCTTTGAATACGGACTGGTCAGCACCGATACACTCTTGAGATACGCTCTGCGTTTTACGATGGTGATTTTCGATGCACTGTCGATTCGGAAATAATAGGCAATATCGTTTTCGCGGTCGATGAGGAACAGCAACTCCGTAGTACCAACGGTATAACCGCTGTACTTATCTCCGGTATTACCGCCGGTGTAACTGCTGTAAACATATTGCAAGGAACCGTCATCTACACGGGCACCCAAGGGATAGGACGAGGACAGAACCGCATCTGCGCCACCGTAGGATGTGTAACCACCATTGACATTGGTTAAGCAAACACAAGAGATGGTGCCGTTTGCCTGGGAAGTTGTGAAGTCATATACGAACTTCATATAACGGTCGGTAAGGTTGATTTCACTCTCCGTCTGGTTGTAGCCGCCGCGCTTGGTGCCTTTGGTGTTGTTCTGCGTACCATAAGCGGCGCAGCCAACGAGTGCCACGTCAGCGGGTGGATAAAGGGTGTTAGGATTCTCACCGATTTCCTTATCAAAGAGCAGAATGCCGCCAAGCAGCTTCTGGTAGTAAGGAGCAAAGGTGTTGTACAGAATACTTGGGTCTTTCGCAAGGCCCAGGGGTTTGAAGATTTCCGACAGCGCGTTGGTGATCATATTGTGTTCCACCACTTTTTCCGTCTTGCCGGTATGCACGTCGGTCATTTCGATGATCATTTTGCCTTTCAGCATTTCATATCCCTCCTTAGTTTTCGTAGGTAATTTTGAAGCGAGACAGCGCCGCATCATCGTGAAGATTAAATCGGAGATACAGTTTTCTGCTCTCCGGCAGGCTCTCCCACAGGACAGTACGGTCGGTGTTGAGAAAATCAGCCAAAGCAATCTCCTCGGTAAAATTGGCACCATCATCCACGGAATACTGCACCCGGACATCCCCGGAGTATTCGGCTGTCAGCAGCTTAATGCCCAGAATGGTAATGTGGCTCATGTCAGCCACACAGTCCAGTGTTTGGGGATACGGATAAGCTTTCAGTATTGCCTTGACGGGCGTGGACTCTTCACCGGATTCCCACAAATACATCTGTGGATTTACAAGTGGGGTCAGAAGTTCTGCGGAAGGCAGTTCCTCAAAACCATGCTCCAGAAATGCCACAGCAGACAGTTCGGTCAGTTCCAAAGCCTCCAACGCACCGTCTGTGATGGTGTAGAAGGTATCCTCCAATCGAAGCAGATACAACTGCGAAGAAGCTCCTTCCTGTCGGTACGGCTCATATACGATGTTCCAGGTTTTACCCGCCGTATCCAAATGGTAAAAGCTGATCATGGCACCGTCCGTAGAACCGACATTTACATTCAGCGTTGTAGTGGTACTGTTGCAGACCAGTTCAGATGCGCCATAATTACCACTGGTCGGTGTAGTGATAATATTGAGGAACATATCGTTATTGGAAATAAGGAACACCTCAAAAATCAGCCGGTTGCTGGTCACACGGTTGTTGTAAACGGTGTAACCTTCAAAGCGAATTTTGAGCGCCGTCATGCCATCCACAAAAGAAATAGACTGCCTGTAAATAGCGGTGGAACATCCGTCCCTTCGGCAGATTTTCAGCTGCTCACTGGAAGTGCCGAAGCCCAACCAATGGTTACTGGAAATATAGATCGTGGATGCACTGATGCCGTTAAACTTAAACGATGATAGTCCCGTAGTACTGTAGGTGGTGTCATCGTTGTAGCTGCTGTTGACATAGGACATTCCTGCTGTGGTATTCAGATACGGGGTTAGAAGTGCCTTGGTGGTGCCCACCTCTGCCACCAAATGAATGGTAGCAGAGACGGTTTCTTCACCCTCCGGCAGCACAAATACCAGGCTGTCGCAAGCAATGGGTGCATCCGGGATATACGGCAATGTTCCCTGGTATAAAGGATCAGTGTCGTCCACGGATGCCAAAATGGTAATATCCCCGGTATAGTCAGCAGAATCGAATTTATAGATCCGCACCGGCTTCTCCGGGGTAAAAGTTAAGGGTTCAGCTGTCAGAGCAATATCCTCCAGCTGACCCTTTTTCCACAAGTAATCGGTCTGTTCAATCAGCACAGTACCACCTCCAAACTTTCCACTCGTTCGTACGGTGTGGTGTCCACCGTCAAATGCTGCATTCTGCCGTGGTCGATTTCCTCTTCAGCAGATACAACAGCATAGTCACAGACCATGACAAATGCATCGTCCGCATTCAATCCCACCAGGGTCATATTGTAATGAGGAGGATATTCCGCATCGATGGTAAAGGTCTTAATGACCTCGGTTGCGGTAATACGCTCATTCAGCACATCATAGCCGAAAGCAACATCTTCAATGGCAATACGGGCAATAGCCTGGGTAACGCCGTGATAGTCCAACCAAGGATGGATAACCGCTGCACGGTCAGAAATTGCGGTGTGACCAAATGCAACATCAGCAATACCGATGCGGGTAATCACATCATTGATGGCAATGCGGCCATTCCAGTCACCGATACCTGCAACCAGACCCTGTCCGCTGATAGTGGCACGGATCTGACTCTCGCCGATATTTACGGTGCCGCCCTCCATAGAGAGGTACACATCGAAGGTGTTTTCGCTGTTCTCGATGATGGCAGACATGGGATAAAAGAGGGTCAAAATGTGCTTGCCTTCTACACAGGTCATCTGCGGAATGAAGGTGTCCACAGTCTCACCATTGCTTTTGTAGGTTACCGTCAGCACAGGCTTTGACTTTTCCGTAAAGGTAAAGGTCACTGCGTGTTCCTTATCGACAACTCCGTCAGTGCCTTCTTCGGTATATACGGCTGTGCCTTCTACGATTCTTTCTATATCTTCAGCCACCACATCAAGCAGGAATTCACCCAAGAACATAGCCGAGGTGCTTTCCTTTGCGGTGAAGGTGATGGACAGCACTTCCGTAGAGGACGAGCCGATGGAAAACGGAGATACGTTCATAAAGCTGTAAACAACCGTTTTGTTATTTTCCACCTGGTTCAGCAGACCTACGATGTTCTTTTCGTTTTTGCTCTTGGCAGAGGACAGCTTTGGGTTCTTGCCTACGCACTTGAGGTGCTGTTTGCCGTTAATGTTGTATGTGATACTGGTAATGCAGGACACCTTGGTAGCATCCGCATGACCGCCCGTGAATTGCAAAATATCCATAGGATCGAGTGCCGGATTACCGATGGTGCTGCTGTCGAAGGGCACATATTCCACCTTCGCAATGGCATTCAGAATGGCAGTAAGGATACGCTCACGGGTTGCCGCCAAGCCGAACTGCAACAGCGGATTGATGCCTAAATTCATGGTGAGCGCATCGTCCGTTTCCAGAGCATAATATTCAGCCACTTCACGCAGCTGATTGGTGGAGGATACCGCTGTGTAGCGGGTTACGAAATCCGAATAGGAACTGGTGAAGCGTTCCTTCTGTGGAACGGTCATGACCGCTGTGTCGGAATACGGAACAAGCTGCAATTTGCCCTCACGGTTAATGAGGCAGACACAGCCAAGCACCTGCCCTACATAAAACAGAAGGTCACGATAGGTCTCCATATCATTTTCGGCATAGACACCCAGTGTTTCTCTACCGTTGGGCAGTTTCTCAATTTCAGTTTGCGTCTGCGCCAGTTCCACCTTGCAGGCGGTGCAAGCGGCCATCAGATAGTTGAATGCCGTACCGCTTGTGGCATTAAGGCTAAGTGCCTTGTCAAAGCGGAGCATATAGTCATAGGCTTTTAGTTCTAGGGTCTTGATATTGCGGTTCGCCTCAGAGACCTCAAAGACACCCATCGGAATGGACTCCACAGTTCCGTCCGCAAGGTAAAGATGAAAGAACAGCTTGACCTCTGCACCCTCAAGGGTATAGCGGTCAATGTCCGAGAACAGGCTGATACCCAGTTCGGCAGCATAAACCGTGCCCAGTTCAATTTCTGTAGAACCGCAGCATTGGCGGGTGATGTACCCGGAGCCCTTGACAATATCCTTGTTTTCAAACGAGTAGCGGATACCGTTTGTCGTGGTAATCGTACCCGTCCAGAAATATTTTCTTGTGTTACTTTCGATTGCCTCCATAAAGGCATTGGATACCGGATACATGGTTCACCTCCCATCAGAATTCGTTAAGCGTAAAGGAAACCGTCCACAGTCCCTTGTAGGAAGTATCCTTCTCCAGCTTGGACTTGAAGCCGGTGATATACATTTCCGTTTCCTTGGTTGTGAGGGTTTCCGTATCAAAGTATGCTACGAGAATTTTCGGTTTCTTTGCGTAGGCGGACAGCTTGGCAAGCCAGGTGGGCGTCACAGAGAAAGAGACGGAAATGGTGACCACTCCCGTCCGAACCACATCTCTCTGCTTGGTGCCCGCCTCGGTCTCGCCACCGCTGTCAGCCTCCACATCATTCAGATCCAAGTCGTAGGAGTTAGGCAAAGGCAGATTCTCGTAGTCAAATTTCAAATACTGTACAAATGCCATATTATCGACCTCCACTTCTTAGATTTGCCCGCTGTTGGGCATTGACGATAACCTCGTCCAGGAGATTGCCGCCAAGGTACACAGGGATAACGATGTCTCCCGTGTTGGTGGTTGTGCCTTGCAGTGCATCCTGGATGGCTGCCACAAGTCCTGTCACCGATTCCCCGGAAACAGCAGAAGCACCACCCACGAGAACAGGCTGATTGATCTTCGGCTGAATGACCATATCTGTAGCCACACCGCTGACTGCCTTCTGCACCAGACCACGGCTCTTTTCGATGCCCTTTGCCAAGCCACCCATAAAGTCCGGCATCCAACTTTCGTAGTCCGTCAGAGGACCCTCGTCGGGAACGGAGAAATGGAGGATGGAGCGAATTTTATCGGCAACACTGGTAACAGCGTCTGCAACTGCTTTGATACAACTTTTGATGCCGTTGACAATACCCATCACCAGGTCTTTGCCCCATGTGAATGCCTGGGATGCCAGACCCTTGACATAGCCAACAGCCTGTTCAAAGCCGGATTTGATTGTGGTATAGATTTGACCGATTACATTTCCGATGGCGGTCTTCACATTATTCCAAATGTTCTGAATGGTGCTGCTGATGGTGTTCATCACGGAACTGACCGTAGAACTGATGCTGTTCCACGCAGAGGAAACGACTCCCTTGATGGCATTCAGCACCGTAGATACGGCATTCCGGATCGCATTCCATACAGTAGAAATTGCAGTGGAAATAGCGGTCAGTGCTGTGGAAATGGCATTGTAAATTGCGTTCCAGACCGTTGAGAACAGATTTTTGATAGTCTCCAAAATCGGAGCAAGGAACGAGGTAATAGCTGTCCATACCTCCTGCACCTTGGTGCGGATTGCCGTCCAGGCGCGTTCAATCAGAATCTGAATAGCCTGGAAAATGGTCTGGAACAAATAACGGAAAGCTTCAAGCAGAGGTGCAATGGTGTTGTAAATGCTCTGCCAGATGGTGGTGATGGTGTTCCATATGGACGTCATAACACCGCTGATGGCATTCCACGCAGCGGTAAACACAGATTTGATGCCGTCCCACAATCCGGTGAAGAAGTCCTTCAGACCATTCCACAAGGTTTTCGCTGCACTGGAAATAGCCTCCCAAGCCGCCACGAAGAAATCCTTGATGGCATTCCACACCACAACTGCGATTTCCTTGATGTTCTCCCACAGGTCAATCCAGAACTGTCGGAAGCCTTCGCAGTTGTTCCACAAATAAATAAACGCAGCCACCAGAGCTGCGATTGCCATAATAATCAGCATGATAGGGTTAGCCGCCATCACAGCATTCAGACCCGCAAACGCTGTTTTGACTACATTGAGTACACCGGCTATTTTGGGGACGATGGTCATAATCGTACCTACGGCAGATATGACCTTGCCGACCACAATCAGCACGGGACCGAGGGCGGCAACAAACAAACCGACGCCAATTATAACTTTTCTTGTACCCTCGTCCATTCCGTTGAGCCAATCGACAAAGGTCTGAATGGCTGATACAACGCTACGGATCACGGGCATCAACATTTCGCCAAAGGAAATAGCCAACTCCTCAAGCTGAGATTTCAGAATGGTAAGCTGACCCTCCAGGTTGTCCTGCATAATGGTAGCCATTTCCTCGGACTTGCCGTTACAGGTATCAATGGCAGAACTCAGCTTTTCAATATCTGCGGGGGCAGCATTCATCAGAGCAAGAAAACCGGACATGGCATTCTTGCCCACAAGGCTCTCGGCTGCCGCAGCCTGTTCGGATTCAGACAGGCCATTGAAAGCCACACGGCAGTCGGCAAGAATATCCGAAAGTTCTCTCATAGAGCCGTCTGCGTTGGTGGTGGCAATGGTAACCTCGCCAATGGACTCACCACAGATTTTGACCTCACCGGAGAGGTTGGTCATAATGGTACGAAGCGAAGTACCCGCCTGGGTAGACTTGATACCCGCATTTGCCATCAGACCGATAGCCTCAGCGGTATCCTCAACGGAGAAACCAAGCGCACCTGCGATAGGTGCTGCGTACTTGAAGGTTTCACCCATCATAGACACATTGGTATTTGCGTTGGAGGATGCTGCTGCCAATACGTCAGCGAAATGCCCGGAATCGGCGGCTGTCAGTCCGAATGCCGTCAGTGCATCGGTTACGATATCCGATGTGGTTGCAAGGCTCTCACCGGATGCAGCGGCAAGATTCATAATGCCTTCGATACCGCCGAGCATATCCCCGGTTTTCCAACCTGCCATAGCCATGTAGTTCATGGCTTCAGCGGCTTCGGATGCAGAGAATTTGGTCTTTGCACCCATCTCACGAGCCTTATCTCGAAGTGCTTCCAGATCATCTCCTGTTGCACCGGAAACAGCAGCCACCTGGCTCATAGCAGAGTCAAAGTCAGATGCTGTTTTTACGGCAGCAGTGCCAAGAGCAGTTACGGCAGCGGTAGCGGGCAAAAGTGCAGTACCGGCAGAGGAGATTTTATCACCCACACCTTGCAGCTTTTCACCTACGGCAGCTATTTTCTGGACAGCCGTAGCGGATTCGTTTGCCTGCGCTTCCAAGCGTTCCAGAGCCTGCTCGGTTTCTACGATCTCACGCTGAAGTGCATCGTACTGCTCCTGGCTGATATCACCCTTTGCAAGGGCATCATTGGCTTGCTCGGCGGCAGCCTTCAGAGTCTGCAATTTTTCCTTGGTCTCAGCAACCGCATCACCAAGCAAGCGGTGCTTCTGTGCCAGAAGTTCCGTGTTACCGGGGTCCAGTTTCAGAAGTTTTTCTACATCCTTCAGCTGGGACTGGGTATTCTTGATTTCTTTGTTTACGCCCTTGAGGGCTTCAGATAGTTTGGTGGTATCACCGCCGATTTCAACGGTAATACCCTTAATGCGTCCGGCTATGGTGATTCACCTCCTAAATTTGAGCAAAAAGAAAGCACCGATCGCAGTTATGCGACCGATGCTTCGGCATATATAGCTTATTTGATTTTGGGATCTGTCAGAATTGCATACACATATGACGACCCCATGACCTTTTTGCTGATTTGACCAGGGTTTCTCAATTCTCCCATGTTGTAAGCTTTGATGAACTCGCTTTTGGAAAGCGGAAATCCGGTATGCTCAGGAACAACCGCTCCTCCAATTATCCGATAGGTGAAGATTTTTCCCTTGACCATCTTGAACTCCTCACCCTCGCACCGAACGATGCGTTCCCATACTGCGTCAAAATCCATGCTGTTTACCTCCCGTTATTTTTCTTGATAATGTTATTATAACGAGCAAAAACAGCAAAATCAATTGGGGATGTATTGTTGTTTTGTGTTGTTTTTTCAGTAGTGTGAGGTGTGGTGTGATATAGGAGAACTATCAAAATTTGTCAAAATCCTCCTGCGTTGCAAGAGTAGCGTATTTCGCATCATCGTTTCTGCTCTCTGCGTACATATCGTTGACCATACCAATGGTGAGCAAATCCAGGTCACGAATGGACAGGCCAAGCTGAACGCAGCGGAGCAGAAACAACGGTGTTGTCATTTCGCGGTCAGTTGGGCGAAGTTTTTTTTAGACTCGATTTCCGTCTGGGTGTTCAGTCCCCACAGTTCAATCAACTGAGGCAGCACCTGGTAGATGGAGAAGGTATTGAAACCATCAAGCCAATCTTCGGGTGTGTCGGGAATCGTGGGGTCAGCGTGTTTTGCCATGACGTATGCGATGTTCTCGAACATTTCCAGAGAAAACATATCAAGCCCGGATGCCTCTGCGGAATTATCTCCGATAGAGGTTTCCAGGGCTTTCAGATCCTTGTAAATGTCACGATGGAACTTCATGCGGTAGATGCGAGGAATGGCGGCAGATGCCCGGAAAGGCACCTGCTTGCCGTCAATCTCGATGATCTGTTTCATCATAAATTAACCCTCCCCATCATCCAAGGAAGGCATATACACCGCCTTGTACCAATCAGCGTAGACGGTAGCATCGGTGGTATTGCCGGTCTTTGCCTTGACCATACCGTTTGCCAAAGGAGTAGCCTTGATGGTGAGGGTTTCAGTCTGCACCTCACGGGAATCCTCGTTGGTCTTGCCCTCAATACCGGGACGGGATGCGGCGCAGTTGTAAAGCACATGACGGATATGCTTCTGGTCACCATCGAACTCAAACAGAAGTGCGAAGGAAGCCAGTTCTACATCGGCATTTTCGATGAGGACACCCTTGGCATCCAACTCTTCCTTGAGGACATCGGTGCGGAAGGATTCGGGAATGATAGCCAGTTCCAAATCACCGTCATAGCCCATATTGTTGTTGATGACATAGTAGGCAACGCCATCCGCATAGAAGTTTTCAGGCTCACCGTTGGCATCAAGGGAGATGGAAACGGAACCGGGCATGGGGACGGGAGTGCCGTAAGAAACAGTGCCACTTTCGGCAATCGTTAGGAGCGCATAGTGCGCGTTCTTAAGGTTGTATTTGACCTTGTTGTTCTTATCTGCCATTTGTCAGACCTCCATTTCAAAAGTGTATAGGACTTCATAGAGCCGTTCGCTTTCAATCCAAACCTCGGATTTTTGATAGAAAATGCCGTGACTGTCAAGCACGGCCTCTACAGCGGATTCCACCGACAAGTCCTTCAAATCGGTGTACAACTCAATGTGAACTTCAGAGATTTTGTAGTAGACCCTGCCATCTGCGGAGAAGTTATGACTGCCGGGCAGCAGATAGCAAATAAAGGGTGGGTCCGGGGATTCGCCTTCAGCAAAATGGTCATAGGCAAAGGGAATCTGCATTTCACCCAGCATCAGTAATAGTTCATCCATGTGATTAACCTCCCAGAGCCTTTTCGATTGCGTCCTCCAACTGATCAATGCCCATCTGCTCTGCAGGAGCAATGTGCGATTTGCCGGAGACTCTGCCGCCACCACGCTTGGCATGACCGTGTTCCAAAAGGTGCGCCAACTGATAGCGGTTCTTGGAATGTACGGTCTGTTCCAGACTGTTAGCTGTTTCGCGCACGGTTTTGACCGCCCAACTTTTGCTGTAAGTACCGGATTTCTGCGGTGCGCCTGCCTGGATTTCCTTTTTCACAGTCTTGCTTGCTGCCTTCACAGCCTTTTTCATATCCTCGGTGGCAAGTTCGGCATACTCATTGAGACCTTGCATAATGGCATCTGCCATCTGGTCGATACGAATCGTACTTCCCATATCCAGCCCTCACTTTCTCGCATTTGAATTTCAGAGCGTGTTTCTTCATGTTCAAATGGTCGATTTTGATGATGTTGTATGCCTCGCCGTTCCAAAGGACGCGGTATCCGGTGGTGGTAACAGCCATAGCCTTTTTGCAGTAGCGGACAGTAAAGCTGATATCGGAAGTGTCCACGATCAGACCCGCCACAGCATCCTCGGCATTGCTTTTGCCCATCGAATCACTGAGGGTAGCAAAGCAGGAATAATAGTCCGTCCAGGTGTTTGTGCGGTTGCCGATTTTGTCGGTGGCCACAGTATTTTTCTGAATTGTGATACGGACATTCATTGCAGCGATATCCATCAGAATACCTCCTTGCGTGAGCCGAAGAGCAGCGCCCGGAGGGTCAAGGTGAGTTCGTGGTGATTAGCCTTTTCACGATGTTCATACAAATATGCCGCCGCATACATCACCGCAATACGGCTGTTGGCTACGATGGCAAAATCGTCTGCATCCTCGATGCGGGCTATGTCCATGCAGAGAGCCTGGGCGCTTTCAATGAAGGCAGAAAGAATGCTGTCATCATCATCGAAGTCCACACGCAGATAGGTTTTCATTTCTTCCAGTGTTACGAGCATTTCTTTTCACCTCTCTCAAAAGAATGGCGATGCCACCCGATTAAAGGGCAGCACCGCCGTTGTGGGTTACATTAGGAAGCGGACTTCTGCTGGAGAACCTTGATAGCCTCGGGGAGAACCAGCTTGCCGTCAACGCGCTGAGATGCAACAAAACCGATCTGACCGGTCTTTGCGTAGAGTTCGTTGAGGCGCTTGAAGGAACGACCCTGGCGGTCGGCAATCCAGTAGTAGTCGAAGTTGCCGAAGGCAATGGTCTTGGCACCGGAGGCGGGCTCAGGCATATACACGGAAGTGTAAACGGGTCTGCCGAGGATGGTGTTGGGCTTGTCCTCGGTGAGACCGGGCTGCCAGATGTAGTTACCGGTGTTGTCCTTCAGCTTGCGGATAGCCTTGACGGTGGCATCACTCATGACCCACACAGCCTTGCTGCGGTAAGGAGCCTTGAGGGAATGATACAGATCCATGATTTCGTCTGCGGTGATGGCGGTAGCGGATGCAGCGGTCACACCGACTTCAGCACCACCATTGGCAGCAAGGATACCCAGAGGCTTACCGTTGCCGTCACCATTGAAGAAGGACTCTTCCTCACGGGCACCGATACGGCGGGCAAACTCAGAAGCAATGTAGCTGTCCAGATCGAACACGCTATCGCGGAGCAGTTCCTCAGATACCTTAATGGTAGTGCCCAGCTTGTGAGCGCCGATGGTAATCTGAGAGAAGTTGTCATCGCTGTCCTCATAGGGACCTTCCTCGTCGATCCAGTTGGCAGTACCCTTGGATGCCACAACAGGGATCTTACGCTCACCGCTGTCGGTGTTGATGGTGTGAGCCAGCTTACGGAAAATGTTCTCCTCCTCAAGTGCCTGCACCAGAGTACGCTCGTACTCATCGGGAACCAGGTAGCCGCCCTCGGCATCGTCACCGACCTGTAGTGCGTTTACCACATGAGGCATGGGAGTCTTATTGCGCATCACATTCCAGAAGTTCTGCTTGTACTCGTCAGTTGCGCGGGTGCGACCATTGACAGGAGTAGTGGCACCACCGGATGCCATAGGCTTGCCGGTGATGGGAGTGTTGACGGGCTTGGCCAGTTCAGCCTCGATTTCCTCACGGCGCTCCATACGCTTGATTTCGTTGGTGAGGGCAGCCAGTTCCTGCTCCATGCTGTTGTAGGTGGCGTCATCCTCTGCGGAGAGAACACCCTTGTCGGTACGGTGAGTTTCCAGGAAACCGTCCATAGTAGCCAGAAGCTTTGTGCGCTTATTGCGCATTTCGATAATAGTCATAATGAATACCTCCAAAATTAAATGTAGTTTTTGATTTTCTGCAAATCCGCTCTGAGTGCATCCACAGAACGGCCTGTGCGCTCCTGCGCAGTGGGTTTGGGTGCGATGGTGCATTTGGCGGCAATCTTATCCATAAGGGAGTTGGTTACCGCTGCCTTGGAAAACAGCATCGACACCTGCGGAATTTCAATGTCCTCACTTGCACCGGAGCGTTTTGCGATTTCGTCTGCAAAGCCAAGTTCCACAGCCTTGTTCGCATCCATCCAGGTTTCTGCATCCATGAGATGGGACAGCTTTGTGCGGGACATTCCGGTCTTGATTTCGTAGGCATTGATAATGGATTCCTTCACCTCGGACAGCATATCGATGGCTTTCTGCATTTCCGCAGTATTGCCAAAGGCTACGGTCATGGGGTTATGGATCATCATCATGGATACCGGGGACATCAAAACCTTGGTGCCTGCCATTGCAATGACCGAGGCGGCACTTGCAGCAATGCCATCGATTTTCACGGTGACGTTGCCCTTGTACTCCATCAGCATATTGTAGATTTGAGCCGCAGCCACGCAGTCACCGCCGGGGCTGTTAATCCAGACCGTGATATCACCGCTGCCTGCGTTCAGTTCATCCTTAAAAAGCTGAGGAGTCACATCATCGTCAAACCAGCTTTCCTCTGCGATTGTGCCGTTGAGAAACAGGGTTCTCTCCGTCATCTCCGGGGTCGACTGGTTCTTCCAGTTCCAAAACTTCTTCATCGGAATTGTCCTCCTTTCCGTTTGCGGCGGTTGCCGCGAATAATCCTGCATCCTCCAACTTGGTCATGTTGCCGTTGATGAGGTAAAGGTCACCGCCGGCTTCGGGAGGAATAAGGTCGAGATTTTCAAGTTCACGAATATCGTTTGCACTCATCCAACCGTTCTGTCTGGCGGTGGCATAACCGTTCATACGGCTTTGGTAGTCACCACGGAGCAGACCGTCCACATTGAACTTGATAAAGTAGCGGTTCTTGTCGGTTGGAGAGATGAGGGAACGAACCATAGCCTGTTCCCAACGCACCAGCCACGGCTCAAGTGTGTATTTCACAAACTCAAGGGACTGCTGCTCAATATTAGAAAAGCTCGACTTTTCCAGATCACCGACCATGTGGGGCGGCACTCGGAAAATTCGAGCAATTTCATTGATTTGGAATTTGCGTGTTTCGAGGAACTGTGCCTGTTCCGGGGAGATGGAGATGGGCGTGTATTTCATGCCTTCTTCCAAGACTGCCACCTTATTGGCATTGGAACTGCCGCCAAACGCAGAATTCCAGCTTTCTCTTACACGGGATGGGTCCTTGACAGTTCCGGGATGCTCCAGGATACCACCGGGAGTCGCACCATTGGCGAAGAACTTGGCACCGTACTCCTCACAGGCTATTGCCATGCCAATAGCGTTCTTTGCCATCGCAATGGGACTGTAGCCCACAAGACCGTCAAAGCCGAGACCGGGAACGTGAAGCACATCCGTGGGTTTCAGATTGACGATACTGCCTTTCATAGTCGGTGCATCATCTTTGCTGGTGTTGTACTGGTAATAAAGCTGACCGTGTTCGTCTCTGTCCACTGTCATGCGGTTGGGCATCAGCGGATATAGCGCAATGACCTCGTTTTTGCCATTGCGGATAATCTGTGCGTAGGCATTGCCCCACAGGAGCAGATGGGTCATCAAGGTCTCACGGAAAACGAATGAGGTCATTTCTGGGTTCGGCTCATCGTGAAGTAGAAAATACAAAGGATTGTCGATGGCTTTCTCCTTGCCGCCCTTATCGGTGTAACGGTAAAGGTGCAAAGGAAGTCCCGCCACAGCCTCCGCAAGAATTCTCACACAGGAGTAGACTGCGGTCATCTGCATCGCAGAGCGTTCCGTCACGTTTTTGCCGGAGGTACTGCCGCCCATGAAAAAGCGGTAGGAACTACCGGATGTTGCGTTTGTGGGCTTATCTCTGGAACGAAACAAACCGCTGAATATACTCATGAAAATCAACTCCTTCCTTAAAAATGGGCATAAGAAAAGCACCTACCGTTTCCGATAGATGCTTTGTTATGAAAATGGGGTTATGGAAGTACATCCATGAACTCGTCATAGATCTGCTTGAGTCCGGCAAGCGTTTGGTATTTCTTTTGGTACTCCAGGTGCAATCGCAGTGATTCCAATGCTTTGCGCAGGCCATCAAATCCATAGTCGGACATGATAGCAGTTAAGTAGTGAGATACGGCAATCTCCTTAACCGTACCGGTATATCTTTCACCGCGGATCATTGCACGGACACATCTGAGGTAGATTCGTGCCGAACCCAGATCCATGCCTGTGCGGGCAATGTTCATGGCGGCAGTACCGATGTCGATCTCTCCCTCGGCTACACGCTTTCCGTATGCATAACAATCATGGATGTTTTGAAGTGTTATTTCTGCCATGTTGATTCCTCCTGTTTTTCTCTTTGAGCCTATTATAGCAAAAGAAAATGCAGTTTTGTTTAAGCCCAAAAAATAATTATTTGTACTGCAAACAATGAGAAATCAGAAGCCGTGTATAACATTGCTGCGTCAAACACGGCTGCAGTCAGATAAACAAAATGCCTCGGTCATCGTAAACCGAAGCAGTAGTATCGTTGCCACAGCGTATCGCACGGTCAAGCGCCATAATGGTGGCAACGGCACCGTCGATTTTCTCTGTGGATTTTTCTTTGTCCGGCTTGATGTTTCCGGCAGGGTCTGTGCGGATGAAGATGTTGTCCATCATCCAACGCAACACCGGGTGACCACCGTGGGCAATTTTCTCTTCAAGCACCAGTTTCATCAATTCCTTTGTAGGTGGGGACATATCCTTGAAGCCCTGTCCGAACGGAACTACCGTGAAGCCCATGCCCTCAAGGTTCTGCACCATCTGGACAGCGCCCCAACGGTCAAAGGCAATCTCACGGATATTGAAACGCTCACCCAGGCTCTCGATGAATTTTTCGATGTAGCCGTAGTGTACTACGTTGCCCTCGGTGGTTTGCAAATAGCCTTGACGCTCCCACACATCGTATGGCACATGATCACGGCGCACACGCAGTTCCAGGTTATCTTCCGGTATCCAGAAGTACGGCAGCACGATATATTTATCATCCTCATATTCCGGTGGGAACACCAGAACAAATGCCGTAATATCCGTGGTGGAGGAAAGGTCAAGACCACCGTAGCAAACACGGCCTTCCAGATCATCCTCTGAGGTAGCAAAGGCGCATTTGTCCCAACGCTCCATCGGCATCCAACGAACAGCCTGCTTGACCCACTGGTTTAGTCGCAGCTGACGGAAGGCATTCTCCTCGCCGGGATTCTGCTTGGCAGACTCACAGGCATCCTTGACCTTGTCGATGGCAACAGTAATGCCCAGAGAGGGATTTGCCTTCTTCCAGGTTTCCGGGTCTGTCCAATCGTCATTCTCATCCGCACCGTAGATAACAGGATAAAAGGTGTGGTCGACTTTTCTGCCTTCGATGATGTCCTTTGCCTTTTGGTGGATCTCATAGCAGATGGACTTGGTGTCATTGCCCGCCGTGGTAATAAGGAAATATAGCGGCTGCATACGGGCATCACCGGAGCCCTTGGTCATAACATCAAACAGCTTTCGGTTCGGCTGCGTATGCAACTCATCGAAAACAACGCCGTGGGTGTTAAAACCGTGCTTGTTGCCAACGTCAGCGGAAAGCACTTGGTAGATACTGCCGGTCGGTAAGTAAATGAGGCGCTTCTGGGAATCGAGGATTTTGACCCTCTTTGCCAGAGCCGGACACATACGCACCATATCGGCGGCAACGTTGAAAACAATGGATGCCTGCTGTCGGTCGGCTGCACAGCCATAAACTTCGGCACGTTCCTCACCGTCACCGCAGGTCAAAAGCAGAGCAACGGCAGCGGCAAGTTCGGATTTGCCTTGTTTCTTTGGGATTTCGATGTATGCGGTATTGAACTGACGGTAGCCGTTTGGCTTGAGCGTTCCGAAAATGTCTCGGATGATCTGCTCCTGCCAGTCAATCAGTTCAAAAGGCTTTCTTGCCCAAGTGCCCTTGGTGTGGCACAAGGACTCAATAAATGCGACCGCATAGTCTGCGGAGGCTTTATCGTAGTAGCAGCCCTTATCCATAAAGCGGGTGGGTTTGTACTTTTTCAGTTTTCTGATATGCGGTCACCTCCTTCAAAAGGGCATAAAAAATAGCCGCCACCGAAATCGGTGCGACCTCAAAAATCATATAAATATATGAATTCCATATACGAGGAACAGAGCCTCTCGGCTCAGTCCCAGGGCTATTTTGTTAGCGGGGATTAAAAGTGTTCGCTGATTGCCTGGTATTCGCGGGTCAGCTTTACAACTTCCTGTGCGATGCAGGTGCGGCGAAAAGCATTCTTGCAAGCCTTGCCCTCTGCGGTCAGTTTTTCGATTTCTGCCTTGCGACGGGTCAGAACCTCGATTTCGTTGCCCTCAAGGGCATCCTTCAGATCTCTTTCAAAGCGGTTCATTTGCCGTCCTCCTTAGGCTCTTGCCATGCGGATCGCAGGAACCTTGGCTCGTTCACCGGTCAGCCAATCGGTGTAGTTGGCGTTGACTTCGGTGATGCCTGCCATCTTGAAGCCGTGCTTGTCGAAGGCTGCCAGGGTGGCAATCAAACCGGAGAAGGTGCTACTGATGGTGAACTCGGTGATACCGCTGTCGGTGAAGGTCTGAACGATTGCGTCAATGTCATCGTCCCAAATGACCTCGGAGAAGTCGATGAGGTCGTTGCCTGCGTCAATGCTCTTGCGGTAGGCCCAGAATGCGGTGCCGTTGATGCCCCAATCCTTGAGGCTGCCTGCCTGTTCTGCGATGGCTCTTTCAAAAAGGTCGATTTTCTTCATGGTGTTGTTCCTCCGTAAACTGTGTTTTTCCTTTCGGTGTGACACATATTACCTCTAAAAGCACACGATATCCAGTCATTTATCGATAATATAGTACACAATCATTTGCCCGGTGTATTGGGTAAATTGTGTAGTTATTTACCGCCATCGGACGTAAGTGCAGCCAGGAGCAACTGGACACCAAGCTGGAATCCGGTCTTGAAGTGATCGCACTCATACAACATGGACAAGTCGGAACGGAGAACCAAGTAATGCTCCAGGAGTTCTTTGGTTTCGGCATCCACCTTACCTTCAATGGTCTCCCAAAGCTGTGACATTTCCATGTTCAGCCGGGTCTGCTCCTTGCGGTCACGGAGGCTGTTCTCCCAAGGGTCAATCTGACCGTAGAACAGCTTGCTCAGAATATCTTCAGGCATCGGTATCATCCACCTTTCGGCAAATGTCTTCGCCATAAGCTACATTCAAACCGCAGCCGTTGTCCCAGGCGACCAGGATGCTGCCGATGTCATCGACACCACGTACGGTGCCTCTCGTACCGATGGGTGGAGCCTGCGGATCATCCATCTGCACCAGTTCCACCCGTGTTCCCTTGGGGAAACGCTCACGAAGGGCTTGTAAGGCCTCTTTTGAGATTATTCGCATGATTCCACCTCCGACCGCTGACCGCTTCTGAAGGCAGAACTGCCCGTCAGATTGCGGAGCAGGATTTTGCGTTCGGCTTTATATTCGTTGCCGATAAAGCCGAGGCGGAGAAGGAAGCACCGGAAAGCATACTTCTCGTTGTCCACTTCCTTTTCCTTGGTGCTGACACGCTTCTGATTGCGAGCCATTTCGCACAGCTTGCAGATAAAGGAATCGTAGGCTCTCAGTTCATCCGGAGTGGGAGTGCCGGGAAACCAAGGGAACGAAACCTTGGTATCGGTCACCTCAATGGGAAGTTCGGCTACACCGAGTGCCTTCTTGATGAGGCTACCCTTGGCGGTAATGAGTGCCTTGAGGTTTTCCAGGTTACCATCGGTAAACAGGCTGCGAGGCATAGAAATGCAGATGCCTTTGAACGCTTCTTCGGGTTCCTCCACGGGCTGGCTCTGGTCGATGTCGAAGCCCTCATCGTAGAGGTGCTGCATCAGTCTTTCGACAACCTCGCTGTCGGCGCTATCATCAAAGGTGAGGCTTCCGTCCTTTTCAATGGTGAAGTAGTCCACCCGGTAGGCGCAGGAAGGAACACCGAGGTACTTGGCATCGCAGCCAAGCCACTGTGCGATAATCTGGACGAGGCGCTTGCGTTCTGCGCCCTGGGCGTTAATCTTGATTGTCATCTTTTTGACCTCCGTTCATAAGGGTGACTGCATCGGCAAATCCGGCACGGTAATAGTAGTTCATGGTTTCACCGTCTACCTCGGAAATGGCATTCTCGCAATCGATTAGTAATTGGTGCTGCTCCGGTGTTAGTGTGGCTTTCAGCCTGTTCATTGCGGTATCGAACCGCTGAAAGGCTGCTTGAACCGCTGTGCTTTCGCATTCTCCGTACCCGTTGATACGCTCCAGCACCAGCTGTTCAATGGCTTCTGTCAAGGTTTCCTCGACAGAGGGTGGTTTTGGCATATGTGTGTACCTCCTTCTTTTTGGGTATGCACATATTACCGTCAGTCCCTACATATATCCAGTCATATCCGCATATTCGCGGTGTAGATTATGTTGGCACATGATTGGCATCATTTTGTGTACTGTACACGATGCCGGAAAGCACGAAAACCACACAAGGCAGAGCCACTCCGTTACCCCACATCTTATACTCGGCGGCATCCGAATGAGGATCGCGCAGCCACTTGGCAATCTGCTTGAGAGACTTGGGCTTCGTGGAGTTGCCCACGATTCTGCGGTGGGTCTCAAACACATCGTACCAATAACGGAGGTCATCCATCGTAGGTTCTTCCGTACCGAGGTCATCACACCACCAGTCCGGGAATCCCTGGAGTCTGGCGCATTCGGTGGGAGTCAACCTGCGAACGGTGTAACCGCTTTGAATAGCACCGGGGCCTTTGGCAACGAGAGTGGGCTGCAGTTCCTCCACGAATGTGGGGGCAAACTTGGCATTCTTGCCCTGGTTGAAAGTATCCCGTCCGATGCCGTAGCAGACAGCGGTGGGATCTTTGTAGTCCCTGGCAAGCACAGTAGGTGCCATGTCCTCGGATACCTGTGCAAAGCTACCGGTGGTCATAGAATAAACGGCATGGCGGTCGACCGTGTTAAGGGTGTACATCACATCGGATTCCTTAAAGCCGTCTCCCTGGTGAGAGGGACGACTACCGTTACCCTCAATGACAATCGTACCTCCCTGGTTGCAGGAGGGATTGCCACCATTGGCATCAAGGGTGCGTGAAGTCTCTGCCTTATAAATCCCACTGTGGGGATTGGAGGACTTCATGGCATTGCTGTCCTTGGAGGAGATGCCGTATGCCTGCAGAACGCAGTTAAAGTGATTCTTATCAGGCATCCGCTGATTGCCACCGGCGTTGTGTGCCGTAAGCGTGGGCGCAGTCTGCTGACCATCCCAATTGCAGGAGGGCTGTTCACCGCTGACCACAAAGGGCTGATTGTTACCGCCCATGCCATAAGTAGCGGATACCGTAGGAGCGGTGTCCACGGGTCCGGTGTAGCGGGTGTCCTGGCTATGATTTTCATAGACCGTAGCAGGAACAACTCCGGCACGAAGCGTGGGAGAAGTTTCCTCCTCATAGCCGATGCTGCGACTCTTGGAGGAATGCTCGGTGCAGAATCCGGCTGCCTCCATCACCACGGGCGGATGATGTGCCTCTGCACGGAGTGTAGCGGTGACCTCATCGGTGAAATCCATGCGGTTGCCACCCTGGTCATTGAGGACGATGCCGTTTCTTCCAGTACTCATACCGCAGTTCACACCGAGGGTCGAGGACACGAGACCGGTTAGGTCTCCGTTGTACCCATCAAAGCCTGTTGCTCCAGAGCAGCCTTCAGCACCGCAGGCAGTTCTTTGCCACGCGCGGAAGCTCTCCGCAGAATACCCTGACAGGCCTTCGGACTTAAATAATATGTCGAAGGCACTCCCGCCTGCAAAATCTGCGACAAGGTAGATGCGTTTTCTTCGCTGGGGGACTCCCCAGTGTTGAGCGTCAAGAACTCTGTAAGCAACGCTCCATCCTTCTCCCATGTAGCAGTCTGCGTAAGGCCATCGGTTTTTCTCAGGCATAGGCACCTGGGCATCTTCCTCGATGACGCCGATGACCGAGTCGAGGACTGCTTTGAAGTCAAGTCCTCCGTTTGAGGAGAAAGCGCCGGGGACGTTTTCCCAACAGATCCAACGGGGATATTTTCCATTTGTTGCACACCTCATTTCTTTGATAATACGGATGGCTTGATAGAACAGCACAGACTGCTGTCCCTCAAGACCGGCTCTGCGTCCGGCAACGGACATATCGGTGCAGGGTGACCCGAAACAGATAATGTCCACAGGCTCAATCTTGCTGCCATCCATAGCAGAGATATCACCGTAATGTTTCATAAAAGGCAGCCGCTTGGTGGTGACACGAATAGGAAACGGCTCGATTTCCGATGCCCACACAGGTGTGATACCGGAAATCAAGCCGCCTAACGGAAAGCCACCGGAGCCGTCAAAGAGACTGCCCAGGGTTAAATTGTTCATCATGTACCTCCATTTCGGAATTCCTGTTATACCAATTCGGAGTATTTATAGGTCAGACCGTCACGCTGCACGGTAACGGCATCGGAAGAGCCGACCTGCTCGATGTAGCGTTTTACGATTACATCGCAGAACTTTTCGTCCAGTTCGATGGTATAGCAGATGCGGTCGGTCTGCTCACAGGCAATGAGCGTAGAACCGGAGCCACCGAAGGGGTCAAGTACCACGGCATTGCTCATGGAAGAATTCATGATGGGGTATGCCAACAGAGGAATGGGTTTCATCGTAGGATGATCACCGTTCTTCTTGGGCTTGTCGAATTCCCAGATGGTAGTTTCCTTGCGTCCGGTATACCACTGGTGCTTGCCGTTTTTCTTCCAACCATAGAGACAAGGCTCATGCTGCCACTGGTAGGGAGAGCGTCCCAGAACCAAGGACTGCTTTTTCCAAATGCAACAGCCAGACAAATAAAAACCCGCATCGGCAAAAGCCTTGCGGAAGTTCAGACCTTCGGTGTCTGCATGGAACACATAGATAGAAGCATCATCTGCCATTGCGGAGTGCATCTGCGTGTATGCGGACAAGAGGAAATTATAAAAGGCGTCATTTGCCATGTTGTCATTCTTGATTTTTCCGGCACTGCCTTCGTAGTTGACGTTGTAAGGAGGGTCGGTAATAACCAGGTTTGCCTTGGCGGTGCCCATCAAAGTTTCAAAGGTCTCTGCCTTGGTGCTGTCACCACAGATCAAGCGGTGGCGGCCGAGCGTCCACACATCACCGGGTTTGGTGATCGTGGGGTTCTTCAGTTCTGCCTCAACATCAAAATCATCGTCCTTAATACCGTCCTTGAGGGTATCCTTGAACAGGGCATCAATTTCGGCGGGTTCAAAGCCGGTGAGAGATACATCGAAATCCTCACCCTGTAGGTCTGCGATGAGCAGAGCCAGCTTATCCTTGTCCCAATCACCGCTGATTTTGTTGAGGGCAACGTTCAGAGCCTTTTCCTTGGACTCGTCCATTTCCACCACAACGCATTCCACCTCGGTGATGCCCATATCGATGAGAACCTTGAGGCGCTGATGACCGCCGACAACTCTGCCTGTGGTTTTGTTCCAGATGACGGGTTCTACATAGCCGAACTGCTCAATGGAGCGTTTCAGCTTTTCGTATTCTGCGTCACCGGGTTTCAGATCCTTACGGGGATTATAGTCGGCAGGCAGAAGGTCGGCTGTGTTTTTCTTTTCAATTACCATTAGTACAACCCCCACTCAGCGAATTTTTCAAAGCCGCCGATGGAGTTGATGAACTCTCTGGCAATGGCAACTACCTGGGCATAAGGGATATCATCGATGGTTTCATCACCGATGGCACAGCACAGTTCCACAGGGAAACCGCACTCCTGTGCCTTGAGGAAGGCATAGATATTTACGGAAACATCAGCCTTGGAGAGGTCTTTTCCATGTAAGCCGCCACCGGTTACGGAGTCAGCCATATCGGAACCCAGCTTGCGGTTGGTAGCACCGGTATCCACATCCGTACCGCCAGTCCAGTCACCCA
Source organism: Oscillospiraceae bacterium (assembly GCA_017547505.1). Classification (GTDB taxonomy): domain Bacteria; phylum Bacillota; class Clostridia; order Oscillospirales; family Oscillospiraceae; genus Faecousia. The sequence goes on from JAFYPO010000038.1 coordinate 30,615, forward strand.
GAGGATTGACCTCGGAGCCCGCATATCGCGCCTTGATTTCATCAGCGGGAGCGTTGCTCTGGCAGATGATGAGACGGTTACCATCCAGGATGTACTTGCCGTCAAAGGGATATTCGGCATAGATTTCGCGGGCAATTCTGGCGAGTTCCTTCTGTTCACCCGTCAGAGGCATACCCTTGAAGATGCCGTTGTCACCGCAGCGGACACCGTTTTCCTGGTTGTGAGTCAAATGGGTATCCTGGGGAACGATGACCACATCAGTATCCATCTTTCCTGCAATGCGATGTACTGCATCAATGATATCTGCCTTGCACAGAGCAGCGGTAGTTTCCACAATAACATGGCACACACCATGACCGATGAGAACCTCCACAGCTACCTTGGGGTTTGTATCAATTGCGTAAGCCAGGTCAACCACGGCTCCTGCAATTCTATCAGCCACCTTATCCGGGTGGCACGGATTTACTTTTTCAATCATTGTATACCTCCGAATTTTATATGGATGTAACGTTGGCAACGACCTTGCCTTCGCTGTTCACAGAGATTTGGTATTTCTTTCCGTCTGCACCTTTCAGCATAAAGCTACTGCGGGTGTGCCGAACCCAACCATCGTGGTAACTCCACATCATAATGTCATCACCATTGGTCATGACCAGAGAGTGAAAGATGTTGTCCCACACATCGTAGTCAATCATCAGCACTTTATAGGTGCTACTAGAATAGTTGGCATATACCTCACCGCCGTTGAGCATATGAAAGTATGCTTTTTCCAGTTCATCGTTCTTGATGCCGGAATAGCTGAAATCACTTGGGAACATATACCGCTGTGGCATATATTTGAAAGGAATGCGATTGCGAATCTGACCGATTTCGTTTATGCCGAACGTATGCGACTCAGCTTGATCCGCTGCGACCACTTCCGTAACAATGACAATTCCCATGACTGCCAGGCAGGCAATCGCAAAAGGCTCTCCCGTATCGGGATAGTCCTCATCCAACAGGTGTACATTGCCGATGTAGGCGGCAGAAATATATCCTTCACGGAGTTCTCCGGCTACAAGCTGATAAGTTTCACCATCCCATGTCACTTCGTAGTGATGCCCGCCTTCAAGGATAAACTGGAATGTTTGACGGGCGGTGTTGGAACTGTAACCAGAAAAGGGCTGAGTGGCCATACCGAGGACTTCTTCACTGCCTTCTGTGTACCGTGCCATCCATTCAGCGTTGATATATTTGTCATCCAGTTTATGGACAACCTCTTCTTCGTTGGGGAGTGCTGACAAGGAATGCACATATCCAACCACAGAGCCGTTATCGGAGTAATGGAGAAAATAGACGCCTTTCTCAACATACAGCCCGTAGATATTGAAATCTCTATAAGCTGCCACCAGGAATTCACCCACCAAAAGTGCCGGATAGCCTACCGATGTTCCATCCTCGATCATGCCTTCCGTTATTTCAAGCAATATATCTTCGGGTTCATCTTCAACATTGCGGAGGGTGCAGATGGCACCAATGAGGTCATCCTCGGTTAGTACACGATCCGACATTTTGACAAAGCAGTATCCGTTTCCGATAGATATATATTTTTTGCCTTCAAGATTGCCGTCAAAAGTATTTTCTACCCGTTCGATGCCTGTCCAATGGGTGCGGTTGAGAATATGATTATCATCACCGGGCGGTGCCTGCCAGTCTGGTGTCCGTTCCAACAGTCTTGCCCAGATCGGAAGAGCCGGATCTGCTGCCGAATCTTCCTTGGGGTCGGTGGCATCACGGATAACACCCAACTTTGCCCAAAAGGTAGGAATGCCCAGGTTGTTCTCAGCATCGGTGCCATAGACACCAACATACAGATTCACACCGGAGCGGGATAGCACCTCTGCGGGGACAATTACTTCAGAGCCGTTATCCAGAACATCTTTCGTGACCGACCCGCGGAACACCACAGTTTTATTCAATCCCGCCCAAACATCATCGTTGTAGTCAATCAGCACCGTGCCGCCGACCAAACCTTTGGGGATTTCCGTACTCCAAACCACGGTGGCGGTGGTGCCGCTGACTTCGATTTTCGCTATATTCATTTGCGACCACCCTCCCTGGCACGGAGCAGTCTTTCCATGACATCATCCTGGGGACTTGCGCCGCTATATTCGCCGGTGCAGTTCTCACGGACGATTTGGTAGATTTCAGACCACAGACGATTGGCCTGGGTCATATATGTGTTTGCGATCGCCACATAGGGTGACTGGATCGCAGCACCCGTGGTGGGATGCTTTGCCAGAAAGCCGAGTTCACTGGTAAGGGATTCGCATTGAATCCATCTGGCACTTGCCATAGCAAAGCGTTCGATCAGCTGTGGAGAAATGATAACGGCGCATCCACGGTCGGATAGCCAGTTCCATACATTTTCGTAAATCTCAGCAGCACAGAGTGTAGAACCGTCTTTCTGTTTTGCAGACAAATACTCGGAAGGCTTCGGCATAGCCTGTCCCTCCAAGTCTGCCACGCTGTCTTTGAAATCAATGACAGTCAGCGGACGCTTTCCGGGATTGCCGTCAGCAATTTTGTCTGCGATGGCTTTTTTCGGTCTACCACCAGTACCGGGTTTGGGACCTCGTTGACCCATAATTTCACACCTCCATTCGGCGGGGGCCTATTCCCCCTAAAACTTTTGCGATTTTGCACACGTGACCCCGGCACCGTTACCCGGGGCAAAGGGTGCAGAGATTTGACCCGCCCCTCCGGGTCAGCGGTTATGCCATCGGTCACCACGCTCGGCATGGATCTTGCTGTGACAGGACTTGCAGAGAGCAATGAGGTTGTCTCTTGCATGAGTTCCACCCTCGGACAGCGGTGTGCGGTGGTGGATCTCCTCTGTGGGGACAAGCTGACCTTGCTGCTGACACAACTCACACAGTGGGTGCTGTGCTGCATAGCTGTCACGGATGCGTTTCCAAGCGCGTCCGTACCTACGGCGTACGGCAGGGTCTCTGTCATACTTCTCGTAGCGTTTGGCTTCTTGCTTTGCGTGTTCCTCACAGAACCTGCCATCCGTTAGCTTGGGACAGCCGGGATGAGAACACGGTCTTTTAGGTTTTCGTGGCATTACATTTCACCTCCTGCGGAATACCTCGCCCAGCTTGTACTTGATGATGTACCAGACCTGTTCCAGGTAGCCGACCTTGCGGTAGCCCATGTGAACCACTCCTTTCCGGGCATAAGAAAAGCCCCACAGGATTGCTCCTGCGAGGCTGCTGTTGTATTCTCTTTTGCCATTATAATTGTACCATAGTCAAGTATGGAATTATACGGAACTTTAGGGAACACTTTTTGCTTTCAGAATACCTTCCACCACATCCAGTGCGCGGTCATGCATTTTCAGAATCCACTTACCGCTGTAGTGCATATCCACGGCTATCTGCTCCCAGGTCTGGAAGCACAAATACCGCTTTTCCAAAAGGGTCTGATATTCGGTGTCTTCCACCGCTTTTATGACAGCCACGATTTCACGCTTGAGATCCACAAGGCGGTCAATGTCCCGGTTGATTTCGTTCTGCAGGTCGATGATTTTGCACACGGCATCTGCCATAGTAGAGCCGCCACGGTTGGGGTTACGGGGCATTCCTGTCAGCGTCGCAGAACACTTGGTGGCGAGGTCATTGAGGGATGCGACCTGGGCAATCTTGGCGTCGATTCGCTGATCAAGGCGGTGCGCCTGGGACAGATATTCTTTTGCTGTCATGCCGCCACCTCCTGTCTGACCATACGGCGTACACCCACCATAAGGACTTCACCATCTAAGTTGGTGAGCATTCCGTACCAACCGGAACGGAAGAACCGCTCCAGGGTGGCAACTTCATCTGCGTAATCCTTGCAGTCGGGAAAACGGAAGTGCTGCTTGAGTGCTTTTTTGTAGTCTTTTACAGCCAGTTCTACAATGGCGTTGGCTAATGCCTGATAAGGTTCCATATTCGTACCTCCGATATTTTGTGATCCTCGGATTGGCACGGATTTTCATAGATTGTCTCAGATTTTCAAGTCCGCTTTTACGGCATCGATCAGTGCCGTCTGTGTATGCTCCTTCTGGGAGAGGGCTTTCATGATGCGGTTGTCAATGGTGCCCTTTGTCACGATGTGCTGAACCACCACGGTTTCGGAGGTCTGACCTTGCCGCCACAGACGGGCTACGGTCTGCTGATACAGTTCCAGACTCCAAGTCAGACCGAACCACACAAGGGTCGAACCACCGGACTGGAGATTGAGTCCGTGTCCTGCCGATGCCGGGTGGATAAGTGCCACAGGAATTTCACCCTTATTCCATCTGCGGATGCTTTCGGAATCATCCAACCGAGAGAAAGGGATATGCAGTCTTTTCAGCCTTTCGGAAATGCGGGCTAGGTCATGTTTGAACCAGTAAGCCACCAGAACGGGCTTTCCGTTTGCCGCTTCAATGATGTCCTCCAAGGCATCCAGCTTGCGGTCATGGATTTGAATGACCTCACCGTTATCATCGTAGATTGCGCCGTTTGCCATCTGCGACAGTTTACCGGAGAGGGACGCTGCGTTGGCGGCTGTAATTTCACCGTCAGCCAGAGTCAGCACCAGTTCTTGTTTCAGTTCCTCATAGTGGGATCTTTCTTCATCGGACAGCTGAATGGTATATTCGCTGCTGATCAGTTCCGGCATTTGCAGGTGGTCGGTTGCCTTCATGGAAATAGTGATGTCGGAAATCTGCTTGTAAATGGCGTCCTCCGCATAGGGCAGCGGCTTATAGGAGTAGATGATCTGCCCGTTCCGCTTGTCCGGCATGAAGTAGTCGGTGCGGTATTTCGTGATGAACCGTCCCAACCGCTGACCCATATCAAGGATACGGAACTCTGCCCACAAATCCATCAAACCGTTGGAGGCAGGAGTGCCCGTCAGTCCTACGATTCGGTTTACCTTGGGTCTGACCTTCAGCATTGATTTGAACCGCTTTGTGTTGTGGTTCTTGAAGGAGGACAGTTCGTCAATGACAATCATATCGAAGGTGAACGGGATACCGCTTTCTTCCACCAGCCATTGGACATTTTCTCTGTTGATGATGTAAATGTCAGCTGGTCGCATAAGGGCGGCTTTGCGTTCTGCTTCTGTGCCGACAGCCACGGAGCAGATGAGGTTCTGGAGGTGATCCCACTTATCGACTTCAGCCGTCCATGTATCCCGTGCCACACGCAGCGGTGCAATCACCAACACCCGGTGAACCTCAAAGCTGTCAAACAGCAGGTCATTGATGGCGGTAAGGGTGATGCTCGTTTTGCCAAGACCCATGTCCAAAAAGACGGTAGCAATGGGGTGGGTCTGAATATAGTCGATGGCATAAGCCTGGTAGTCATGCGGTACGTATCTCATCAAGGATACCTCCAATCTGTTCTTCGTTGTCCAGGACATAGACCTGGAAGCCCAACCTACGCAAAAGCGTGTGGCGGGAGGTCTGCAATGCCCGTGGCTTTTTGCCGGGAGCCTTGACTTCCACAAAAGCCATACGGCCCCCTGGCAAAAGAACTATTCGGTCGGGCATCCCATCAAATCCTGGAGAAACGAACTTCGGACAGATGCCGCCTTGCTTTTTTACCATCAGCGTTAATTTACGCTCGATTGTTTTTTCTCTCATAATGCTTTCTCCTATAGGGATTTATGGTCTGGGTAGACCTCGTTGAATGTCATTTACTAAACTCTTTCTTATGGATTTTTTTATAAAAATTTCCCCTAAGAGAACTTTTTGTAAATGACCTTAATAGAGGTCTACCCAGAAGTGGTTTAGGACAGGAAATCCTCGTCCGCATCGGTGTCAGGCTTCAGCCTCAGTCCTGCAAAGTATCGCTTGCCCTTTGCGGAAATGCGTCTGAACCCCGCACCATCCATTGCGGTGTAGAAATCTGCCGTGCTGCGGACATACTCGTTGGTATCCATGCAATGATTGCGGTACGCCTGGTACAAGGCGCTGGAACTTTCACGGTAGGCGTTGCCAATCTCGCACTTCTCATCGAGGAAGTTGCCGAACCAGTCATTCTGGCTGCGGTAATCATCGATGGCTTTCTGCACGGTAGCCGGAACCGGGAACTTGTACCCAAGGTCGATGACCTTCTTGGCACCTTCGATAACCCAGGCCAGAATGCTCTCTCCGGCATTCTGGTAGAGGTAGTCACCGTAGTTCTTAATATCGCTGTTACCCTCAATCTTGGCGTTAAAGGGAATGACGATCAGACGGCGCCAGGTGCCATCATCGGATGCGCTGACCTTGGGCAGATGGTTGGTGTACAGCACAAGGCTGTGGCTAGGAGAAAAGCTGAAGGGATCTTTGTACTTCTTTTCCGCAAAGATGTCATCGGTGGAGCAGAGCTGCTTGACGGTGGAATCATTCAGTCGAGCGCCTTCCTGCATCTCGGCGGCAATGAGCAAACGCTTGCCCTTGACCTCTGCCATTTCCGGCTTCACATTGCGGCGGCATCCGAAGGTGAGCGTGTCAGCGGAGATGTTACCGCTGTACAGACCAAGGACACGGGACACGGAGTTCCAGAAGGTGGACTTACCGTTACGGCCACAGCCGTATGCGATGATGAGGGCTTCGACCTCGACTTTGCCGATGGCGGCAAGACCGCAGATCATCTGCACATAGTCGATGAGTTCCTTGTCACCGCAGAAGATAGTGTCCAGGCAGTCGAGCCAAATCTGTCTGCCACGGTCACCGGGAGAAACGGTAGTGGTCTTGGTAATGAAGTCTTCCGGAGAATGCTCCCTTGCGCCCGCCATACCGAGACGGAGGTCATAGGTGGCATCGGGGGTGCAGAGCAAGTAAGGGTTAGCGTCCAGATCCTGCGGAGTAATTTCGAGCATAGGGCGGGACTCCTTCAGCGTTGCGGTGATGTTCTTGGATGCACGGCGCTGAATGACATAGGACTGATATGCCTTTGCAGACAGGAATGCCTGGTATGCCTCCAACTGCTCATCACTCATCATGCCTTCTGCCTTGGCTTTGCTGTTGTTGTCCAGAATCTCCTGGGCACCGCATTCCTTGAGGGTTGCAAGAGCAGCCATCATATCGGAAGATGCTTCTTTTAGCTGACGGCGGGTCAGTTCGTGAGCCACAGCCTGTGCACCGGGTTCGGTTTCCTGCCAGTATCGACCGTTGTAACGGATGTAGTGGGTTGCCGGAGAATAACGCAGTTCTCCGGAGAAATGCTTTGCCAGAACCTCTGCCTGTCCCACATCGGAGAAATCGTCCGGTTTATAGGATGTATCATCGTTATATAATTCGGGAGGAACATATCCGTCCTGCTGCTGAACCTTGGCATAGAACTTCTGGGCGCTGTGCCAAATGGTCATCAGTTCCTGCTGTTCTAGAGGAGGGGTGCATTTTTCTGCCTCTTCCATAAAGCAGTTGAACGCTTCTTCGCTGTCACCGTATTTCTTGATGACGCGACCGGCAAAACGGGACATGGTAGCGTTACGGCTACCTTCCATGATGGTCTGTGTGCCACCGTGGGTACCGCCGGGCATATCCGCATCAAAGTCATCTGCGGATAAATATTCGCTCAAGGTCATCTCGCCGGGAAAAATCTCCACTTGGGGATCTGCCGTGCCGAAGAAGAAACGGGCTGCATCCAAAGCTTTGGTATCAAAGTACGGAAAGATGGTATTGACCAGTTTCTTCATTTCGCTGTAGGCTGCCGGGTCGGTCATGCACTCAATGGGAAACAGCACGTGGAACTTGGGACGAGCGGGTTTGCCGTTCTTCTCGCGCATATGGAAACGGCTGTAATGGACGGCGAAGGTGATGCCCGGAAACGCAGCCTGGACATCTGCCGGAGTAACCCAATCGGCAGGATTCTCGGAGTGATCATTGTCGCAGTCCACAGGGAGACAGTCCGAGCCGAGAAAGTTTTCTCCGTTGCGGTAATGGTTCATATACTCGGCACACACATAGTCACGGCTGACGGCGGCGGCGAGATCCGCAGCGTCCATCACTTCCGTCTTGTGCGGATAGGAGCAGTTGCTGGGTGCGTTGATAAAATCGGCGCTGTACAGAGTAAACATCAGTCATACACCTCCTTGGCACCGTCCTCTAGGACTTTCGTTATAAACTTGAGCGCACGGATCATTGTTTCCAATTCACAGTCACCGCCCAGAAGAAGTTCAACCCCTTCGTTGTTATCTCTACCAAGAGGGTTCACACGAATGAATGTGTTACCATTGTTCTTGATACGGATGTAGGTGCGGCTGCCATGTCCTGCATCACCACCATGATAGCCGTTAGTGCCGGCCTCCACTTCCAGAAGATTTGCGCTAATGATTTCTCTGGTAAAAGTGGTGACGTCTTTTCCATAAATCTTTCTGGTTCCTTCAGTTATTGCAAACATTGTGTACCTCCTTAAAATCATCAGTGAAATAGCGCAAGCGGTAGTTCTTCCACTTGGCTCTGCGGATTTCTGCTTCCATGCCTGCCGAGATGCGGTCACCAAAGACCCAGACCTCAGAGCATTTGCTCATAAGGGCATTGCCAAAGAACAGCCCCAGTTGACGTTCCTTGGGATTACTGTCATTGAGAAACTGCGGAAACAGCAGATGCGGTGCGACAGGGATATAGCCTTTGTCCACGGCGAAGCGGCTGTATTTCCGAGCATTTTCGACATTCTCCGACACATCCCCGGCATAGGGTGAGCAGATGTAAACGATGGGACGGAAGGCACGGAGCGCCCGTTCTTCCTTTTCTACGGCAGTCATTGCCTCATAAGCGGTGGGATCGTAATACCCCTCGCTGTTGAACTTGTTTATACTCATGGATTTACCTCGTTAATCTTTCTTATAAAAATCAGTCTCATAGCCATCTGCACGAAGCTGTAAGCCCTTCGCCCAAGGTGGGGTTCTGCCCATCTGGTCGCAGACTGCCTGCAAGGACATCCGGCGGTCGGCTTCAATGACCACTTCGTCATGGATGTGCATTACGATAGAACAGTTTCGGAGTGTGGTCATGGCATAGCAGAGAATGTCACGGGCAGTTGCCTGTACAATGTTCTCCACAAACTTGGGGCCGTAGCTGTCCAAGCGTTCCCACTTTTTCGTGCCGCCGACACCCTCGTAGGTGATACAGTCACCACCGAATTTATTGGTGCCGATCTTGGGCTTAACATAGGCAAGCTGTCTGCCGGACGGGAGCGTGATGAACAGCATTCCACTTCTGCAGGAGAAGGTAATGCCGTGGGTTTCGTTGGTGTGCTTGAAGCGGACAGCCTCCATAGCGGCGCGGTCAACATCCCACCACAGTTTTGTGATATTGGGATTGGCCTGTCTCCAGGCATCAACCAGGGGTGGCAGTTCTTCTTCGGTTAGCCCCATTTCCAAAGCACCCATAGCTTTCAATGCACCGACTGAGCCGCCGTAGCCGAGAGCCAGTTCCGCGATTTTGCCTTTCTGACGCAGGTGTCCGTTAATGCCGTGCTTTTCCACGGGAACACCAAACATCTGGGATGCGGAGGCACAATAGATGTCCTTACCCTCTGCAAAGACCTTCTGCCGCCATTCTTCTCCGGCAAGCCATGCGATGACACGGGCTTCGATAGCCGAGAAGTCGGCAACGATCAGCTTGCGTTCATCCTGGGGAACGAATGCGGTGCGGATCAGCTGTGACAGCGTATCCGGTACATCTTCGTAGAGCATCTCCACACCCTCAAAATCACCGCAGCGGACAAGACCGCGGGCTTCGGCAAGGTCATCCAAGTGGTTCTGCGGAAGATTCTGCATCTGAATGATGCGACCCGCCCATCGACCTGTGCGGTTTGCACCGTAGAATTGGAACATACCTCTGGCACGACCATCCGCACAGACAGCGGTCTCCATTGCCTGGTACTTCTTCACCGAGGACTTGGCAAGCTGCTGACGAAGGGTCAGTACCGTCTGTAATTCCGGTGGTGCGGACTTCAGCATTTCAGCAACAGCCTTTTTGCCGAGGGTGTCAGTTTCCATACCGTTAATGGACAGCCATCCCTTCATCTGCTGCACGGAGTTTGGGTTCTCCAATGCGGTCAGATCCTTCATTGCTTGGGTCAGTTCGGAGCGAGAGCGCCCATCCATCTGAATGGCTTGGCGCACCAGTTCCATATCCAGAGCAACACCACGGTCATTGATTTCCTGGTCGATATGGTATTCGTCCCATACGCTGTCCGGCACGGGGTACTTGGCAAGCCGAGCCTGAATGGACATTTCTGTTTCCACATCTCGGATGTTGTACTTTTTGAAGGCCAACCACTTATCCGGAGCGTGAGCAGGAAGATTGCGGGTACGCTGTCCGTTGGTTTTGGTGGGCGCACAGGGCTGACAGAAATATTTGATGAGTTCCTTACCCTCGGTCAGTTTCTGCTTTTCAAGTCCAAGCACGACACCAACACCCTCAAGGGACAGAGGAAGACCCATCGTAGCTGCCCAAATCATGGAGCAGCGCCAGGATTCCGGGTTAAGGTAATCCCCGGTGGGATACCCCAGATGCCGGGAGAGACAGATGCGTTCAAAGTTTGCATTGAAAGCCCATTTGATAACGGAATCATCCGTCAGCGCTGCAATGATATCGGTGGGGATATCCTCACCACAGGCGAGGTCGACCAACTGAACCGGGCTGCCGTCAACGCTGTAAGCAAATAAAAGTATTTGAAATTCGGGAGACTCTACATAACGGTACACGCCGGTCTTCGCCAGGTTCTGATCACTGTAGGTCTCGATATCAATTGATAAAGATTTCATGGTCACCATTCCTTTCGCATACCCCAATAGGGCGGCAGATTGCTCCACCGCCCAGGGGCTCGATACTTACTTATTCAGCAGGTTCTCCATGCGCTTGTTATGGTATTCCTTGTCGCGTTCAGCCTGAGCCAGTTCACGCTTTTCGCGCTTGCGGTCATAGATGAAGGACTGGATGGCGGTGATCAGCGTGAGGACGCTGAAGCAGAGCCAGATGGTGAGCAGGACACATACAAGGATTGTCTGAAGAGTAGTCATTGTTTTTTACCTCCTTTGGCTTAGTTGAGGAAATCATCCTCGGCATCGGTTGCGAAATCGGACTCGGCGCTTGCCTTGCCACCCAGGGGTTCACCGGCACGGATCAGCTGAAGGTTGTTCAGACCGCAGGCAATGCCCTTGTTGCCGTTGGAGTTGAAGGCATAGAAGTTGATGCTTGCACGGCCGTACACACCGGAGTAAACCTCGGAGCGGGTCAGAACAGGATTGCGGTCAACGTCAACGATACCGGGAGCGGTGGCGGAGTTGGCATTGACGAAGTAAGCGTTGGCATAGGCGGGGTCATCGGGTCTCTCCACATCACCGTCGCGCAGGGGGTTCTTAATGGCTGCGAGAGGAGGTACGGAACGGCCGTTGCCCTTCAGCTTGGCCTGACCCTCCTGGTAGGCAGCTTCAATAGCCGCCTTGATCTTTGCGACCGTCTTGGTGTCGGACTTGGGGATGATGAGGCTGACGCTGTACTTGGCTGCGCCGCCGTTGATGGACTTAGGCTCCCAGACGTTGGCATAAGACCAACGGGTGTCGGGACCGGTGATAACCTTCATGGGATTGGTAACTCTGTTTGCATTGTTAGACATATTAAAATTCCTCCATAAAATCGTTTTTGGCTGTATTCATTGCCGGACGTTTATCGCTCTCCGGCACGAGCGTGGGTTTACCTTGAGGTTTTTCAATGTAGGGTGCGAGAAGTTCCTCAAAGTGGGTCTTACCCAGCAGTTTCTGCATGGCGGTAACACCGAGGACTTTTCGCTCATACGGGTCGAAGCCTGCGCCCTCTACGGTGGCGGCTACGGCGGCTTCACTGGTGTACTTGCGGTTGGAACGACCCTCGACCAGTTTCCAGCCGGTCCATTCTTTACCGCTGACTGCCTGTTGAAGGGCATATTCCTTTACATCGGATGCCCAAGCGGTCAGTGCATCGACCTTGCCGAGGATGTCGGCAATCTCCTCATCATCCAGGAGTGCGGGAGCCTGGAACTCATACCGGGCAAGAGCCAGGTTGGCTTCGGCTCGTTCTCTGCATTCGGCCTTTGCCTTGCAGAACCGGCACCATTCGCCACAGCTGAATGCCCCTTGACCTTCGTAAGCCAACTGCGCCTTCTGGATCAGTTCCGTGTCTGCCCATTTGAGCAGCTCGTCCTTGGGCATCTCAAAGATGCTGATATTGGACTTCCGGGGCTGATAGATGGTCATGCGGACGGTGTCAAGGTCATAGATGCCATCGAAGATTTCCAGGGCACCCAAGGCATAGAGCATCATCTGGGGATTGTGGTCGGCACTGACTTCGATTCCGGCACCGTACTTGAGATCCACTATGTTCAGCAGACCTTCTGCGATGCAGATACAGTCACCGGTGCCAAAGCCGCCGGGAACCCAACGGGAGAAGTTCACCCTCTGCTCAATCATGACCACAGGGTCGGAGCAGTTCTGTTTTGCGGTCTCCAGGAGTTCCACCACATAGGCGGCATACCCCTGGGCGCAGTCTTCCATCTCAGCGTTGTACCAGGTGAGGTTCTCGACCGGATCATCGGTGGGAATGCCCAGAGCCTGCTTGAGGCGGGTTTCCGCTAACGTGTGGGCATCACTACCTTCGGCAGCGTAGTCACTGCCTTTGTCCTCGTAGGCTTCGCAGAGCCTTGCGGAGGGTGGGCAGTTCAGCCACCTTTCGGATGAGGATGCGGACAGAACCGCGTGTTTAGTTGCCATTGCCCAGCACCTCCGCTTCGGCAAGCAGTGCCTTGTAGTTGGCGGGATCGATGCCGGACAGCTTGACTGCACCGTACTTCTGAAGCAGAGAACGGATCTCAGCTGTGAAGCCCATACGGGACTTGTCCGCAAGCACGGCTCTGACCTGTTCCAGGGTCAGTACGGGTTCGGCAGGGGCGGCAGCGGTAGGGGCTTCTTCAGCCGACGCGGTGCTGAACATCTCTGCCAGGGTGTTTGCCACTTCATTAATAGTGGCTGCGGCGCTGCGCAGGTCCTTGATTGCCAGTTCCAATTCGCTGATTCTGCCCATTGACGGTGCCTCCTTCCTTGATTTGCTTCTGCTTCATGGTGCGGTTGATACTTTTTGCCAGGTTTGCTGCGACGATGATGAAGTCCAGAAGGATATCAACCAGTTCCTCGTCGGGATTCATCGTCTTGTTTTCGGACTCGTACATTCTTTGTCACCTCCCGTAATCGGCGGTATCGTTTTGCCTCTTACACTTGCCACCGGACACGGGATTGCCGTTTGGTCCCCAAATCAGAGAAAATTTTTTAGAGAATTTTTCAGATGGGTCAGGACTTTGTCCCTACGGTATAAAAAGGCTTTTCGGGAGATGTTTAACGATGCAGCCGCAGCACGTTCGGAAAGGTCTGCCATGATGGTCTTGCAAATTTCCATATCCTCCGGTGTGAGGCCGGCTAAGAGGAGATGCAGTGCGTCAAGCAGTTCCGCCTCTTCGGCTGCCACATCAACGGCTGCGAAGACGTCCGGGAGATCATCGAGCCAGGCTCTTTCATCACCATCATCGTTCGTGGTGGTGTAATCCAAGGAGAGGGTGTCTCCCGCTCTGCTGAAGGGGCAAGTCGCACAGTCCATGTCGCAGTCCAGTCTCTTGGCGGCCGGGCACACACAGCGTCCGTGACGTTGCTGCTTTTTGCGGAAGGCGTCGATGTCGCGGTAGTAGTCGTGGAACTCCTGCTCTGTGCAGGGGATGCGTTCCTTGGTAGAACGCAGATAGATGTAGTGCTGTTTTTCTTGGTTTGTCATAAAAAATTCCTCCGTTTGACGATTTCTCGAAACGGAGGAATTGGGTCGGCTGCAAAATGGGCGCAGTAAAAGAACCGCAGTCCTTACGGAATTTCTCCGTTTCGGAATGCGGCTAACCCGCTCAATGGGCAGCCGTGATATTTAGTTGTCCGCCAGGTACCGTTGAGCCATCAGTGATCAAGTGATGCGTTACCAGTCGGTGAGAAAGGGATCTGCCCTTATCTCTGCCTGTAGGATAGCACGAAAAATTTTTCCGTGATGGACACGGCGTGTCCGGTCAAAACCCCTACAAAGCAAAAAAAGGTCAGAACACGAAGAGCGGTTGCTCTCATGTTCTGACCTAAGTCTACAAGATTTTATTGATTTGTTTTAAGAACGGAAATCGGGAAAACTCTTATGTTCTGGGTAGTTCCATGTCTTTTATCATAACACTATAAATTTTACGCATATAGCGGATGCGGTTGTTGTTCCATTCCTTGGGCTCATACATCTTTCGCAAATCATAATGCTCTCTAAAAAATTGCGCCCACTGCGCCCGTGTGGTATATCGTGCAAAGAACTCCGGCATATCCCATTTGCGGACAATCTCTGTTGTAATATAGTACTTTGCTGATAAATAGTGCCACAGCTTATCTTGCACCTCGTTCCAATCTGATTCAGAACTGTTGTAAATGGCAGGAACCAGTTTGGTTCTGTGTAGAACAAAACGGCTCTCCGTATGGAGCATTTGAGTGCAATACGGTGGTAGAGGCATAGAGAGTTCTGCACACAGAGCAGCTAGGCGCTGAAGCGGCACCTCCTTCGTTGGGATTTTCTCTGCGTTAACCGCGCAGGAATAGAACAGTTCTACGTTATACTTCCATTCCAGCGTAAATAGGGCGACGGTAGCAAATATTACATCCTCATCAGTCCCATCGAGCATAGCAATCAGCTGGCCAACCATCTTATCATAATCCTGCATATATTCCAAAAAGACAGCATTAGAGATTTTCTTTACATGGCATATTCTCTTGCTTACGATAGCTTTCAGAAGTGGATGGTCAGCCATGGTATTCAACTCAAAATACTGCATCCGAGTTAGCTTGTGCCCCGAAAGCTTACCGTCCATGGACTTGACATCCGCAGGAAGTAGACCTGGAATTTCGATGTTGGCACTCTCTTTTACATGAGAAAACTGAAGGTCACGGTAGTGCTGTGCATATGCCATATTCCTGCTGTCACGCATTCTTACGTCATCAGCATCGGTACCACGGCTGGCTCTGAGGGATTGCTTTGGCTCCGTCAGAAAATAAGCATCTTTGAGGATGGACATAATGATGCAGTCGCGCAAATCTTCAATGCCAAAGGGTGATAGATTGTATAACTCTGGCTGTGTAAAAATATTCGACAGCCTATTATCAATCATCTCAATCATTGTTAACCCCATTTTATCACCTCTAAGACACTGGACACGTCATGTCCGTTTTTTGACGAAAAAAATTTATATTTCTACACCGAACTGGTTGAGGAACTCTCTTACAGCATCGACGGACTCTGGGTACTTTGTATGTAATGCTTCGCTCATCCATTGATGGCTTGGGTCCATCGGTTTCAGCTTACACCCCAATACCTCAAGCAATTTTTCACTGATAACGGGAGGAAGGTTCATGCCGAAGCAAATCAAAACTGCTGTCTCAACTTTGGGGGCAGTTGTACCCTTTACCGTGCGACTGATGGTTTTGGGGTCTCTGTCGATCTTATCACCCAAGTCGGTGTACTTCATGTTTCTCCATTCTAGCAAGAGATCCATGCACTGTTCAGGATCATCCGTCATCTTTCTGCGGATGTTCAACCATTCCTCTTGTTGCTTTTTTCTCATGGCAATCTGCCGTTCTTGGGGAGCATTTTGATACCCGTTATGGTACGTCACCTCAAAGGTTACATTGCTTTGCTCCCGGTTCAGAAAGCAAGCGGTATGATAGATGGATTCCACCTTGCTGGTGATAGACATATCAAAAGCGAGGCAGCACTCGTCCATGTGGGACCTGGCGTAATCGGTCAGTTGTAGTTTTCCCTCTGCATCAGGGATGACATATAGAGGGGCGTTATAAACAAAGTGGTTATCAACAAAGAGATAGTCGCCATTCTTTGTTTTTTCACGAAGTTCCAGATTTACAAACCGCTGTATGGCTGCATCTTGGGCACCAATAGTAAAGGTCTGATTGAGGGCAATTGCTCCCTTCCGGAAACCATGGGGCTTAACATAGTGACCATCAACATAGGTAAATGTGCCGATAGCATCTTCGAAACCAAGTTCCACCAAGCGTATTTTAGCGGCCTGACGCGAAACGGCAAAGTCCCGTTCCAATGCATTGATTACCATCTCCATGACGTCAACCGTGTGCTTTGCGCCGGTTTGACGCATAAAGTCAGTAATATACTCTTTTGCCTTAGCTGTAAATGGTCCCTTGGGCATCTGGATTCTAGGGGCAAGCTGGTTCGCTTGTTTCTCCATATACTTTGCAGCTTTTAGCGAAATCCGTGAATCAGCATCACCCAAAACTTCGCAGCTGATATGTGACGCATCGGCATTGAACAACTGCTCCAATTGGAAGGCTTTCCGATGCTTAACCCAATGTACGCACTCATGTACAACCGTATTATTGGCGGAGCCAAGATTTCGAAGTAGATACATCTGAGGGTCTACCAAAATAGTTTTTGCCTTGATGTGTATCAGCGTGTCTTTTGCATCAGCCTCGTTGTACAATTTTGCATCAGCGTCATCGAAGTAAAGCTGACCGAATACCGAGGCATCCTCCCGAATGCGCTGATACTGCACAGATAAACCTAGGCTTTCTGCTAGTGCAACGGGGTCGATCCATACGGGCGGTTGCCCCTTCATAGGAATGCTTAAAGCTTCCGGATAGTACTCAGTTAAAAAAGCCGTAGCAACATCGTCCAGGTTGGAATAAGGGATGATAGGAACCAGAGAGTCGTCCATAGGATTTTGAGGACGACTTTTTCCATTGTACTTTGACACGGAAAGAATTTCGAAGTCGTCGAGTTTTTTGTCCAGGTCGCCACGGCAGTGAACCATCATCCAAACGATATTTTCATCGTAATCATCATAATGGTAGTCGCCCTCATGCACCTCAAACCAAATGGACACAGCCACATCAAAGTGGATTTCCATTCCCGGTTCATCTTCAATCCATACATATTCGACTTTTACATCAGAAATCTCATGATTTCCAGCACGATGAATTCTCCGTTGCTCAAGGCCCAGAGAATCGATGTTGGAATCTAGGTAGCTTTCGGCAGCAGCCCAGAAGTCGTTATCAAATCGTTTTTTAATATAATCGGTGAACGATCGGTATGCCGCCATTGGTATTCCTCCTTGGCAAACGGATTTACACAAATGAAAATGTGTTTTCAATAAGTATTATATCACAAAACTGTAGTTTTTTCAATAACCAAAGAAGTAAATTCCTGTGATTGTGAAGATTATCTCTTGAATTTCGCCAAAATATGTGCTATAATCTATAATTGCAATGATGTAACTATGTGTAATTTATGTGCGAGGAGCGATGACATATGGAAGTAAGTTACAAGAAATTGTGGAAGATCTTGATTGATAAAGATATGAAAAAGAAGGATTTACAAGCAGCGGCATCGATTAGCTGGGCCTCTGTTACAAAACTTTCTAAGGGTGAAGTTGTAAGCATGGAAGTGCTGATGAAAGTGTGTAAGGCACTGAACTGTAATATTGGAGATGTTATGGATTTGGTGCCAATATCAGAGTGCAGCGAAAACTAATTCATATCCAGTGAATTTAAAAAGTATATCGTAAGGTTGGTATATGATGAAACGAAAGCTAACGTGTGTAGATCTATTTTGCGGAGCAGGTGGATTTTCTAAAGGTTTTTTAGATGCGGGATACAATGTTGTGTTGGGCGTGGATTTTGACGATGCTGCGCTTAAAACCTTTCAAAGAAACCATGGTAATACTTGTGCCATGAAATTGGATTTATTTGATAGTAACAATATTGAAAAGATTGTACAGTATCTCAATAACATCGGAATTGAGGATCTTGATGTTCTAATCGGTGGACCTCCTTGCCAGGGCTTTTCCTACGCTGGCAAAATGGAAATCGATGATGAACGCAATTTCCTGTATCTCGCTATGGTAAAGTTAACTGAACAGCTTAAACCCAAAGCTGTTTTGCTCGAAAATGTTCTTGCAATGGTTGAAGCTCATGGCGGTATTGGTGCCAAACGCATCATTGATGATTTCTCTAAAATCGGCTATAAGATGACGTGTAAAGTTCTATTTGCTCCTGATTATGGGGTTCCTCAAATACGAAAACGTGTGTTTTTTGTTGGATTGCGGGATGCTGATCAAAGTTTTGAATTCCCCGAGGCGGTAGTAGAAGCGACACATTATGTCACTACAGAAGAAGCCATTAGTGATTTGCCGAGTCTGCAGGACGAACATGGACTAATTCACCGTGGTGAAACTGAACAAGAATATATGACCGAACCGACCTCTGAATATCAGCGTTCCATGCGAAAAAATATGTCGGTTGTATATAACCATATTGGTTCTGTACCAATTGAGAAAACAAGAACTATGATTGCTCTGGTACCCGAAGGAAAAAACTATTTAGCATTGCCAGAGGAGTACAGGGGTATGTACAAATATCATGAGGCTTTGACTAGATATCATAGCAAAAAGCCCTCTCTCACTATTAATACCGGGCATCGATCTCACTTCCATTACAAATGGAATCGCATTCCTACGGTGAGAGAAAGTGCGCGTCTGCAGAGTTTCCCTGATGACTTTATTTTCTACGGTAATCAGTCAGAGCAGTTTAAGCAAGTTGGTAATGCTGTACCGCCGCTTTTGGGCAAGGCAATTGCCGAGCAATTAAAAGCATATCTTGTTGAGGAGTAATATGATGCGATACAAAATGATAGATCTTTTCGCTGGTTGTGGAGGTCTAGAAGACGGCTTTTTGCAAAGCGGAAGATACGAAGATGTTGCAGCGGTAGAGTGGCTGCAACCACAAGTTAAAACTTTGATTAACCGATTGAAAACCAAATGGGGTATGTCTGATGCAGATGAGCGCGTAATGTGTTTCGATATTCAGCGCGAAGAGGAACTGTTTGGTGGATGGCGTGATGATTCCATTTCTCCAACATCTGAAATTCTGCCAAACGGCAAAAAAAGCCGTTATAAAACTGGACCATACGGAGATGGCAAGGGATTAGATTTCTTTGTTAATAGGGCTGGTGGCATTGATGTTATTATCGGCGGACCTCCTTGCCAAGCATATTCTGTAGCAGGCCGTGTACGAGATGAAAATGGCATGAAGGATGATTATCGAAATTATCTGTTCGAACACTATCTTAATGTCGTCGATCGATATAAGCCGAAGGTTTTTGTGTTTGAAAATGTTCCTGGGTTGCTGAGTGCCATGCCGGATGGAACCCCTATATCAGACTTGATTCGGCAAGGCTTTGCACGGATTGGTTATGAGATAGTGGATGACATCAAGAAATATGCGAAGATCAATGCCAGTGACTTTGGCGTTCCGCAACATCGTGAACGATTGATTATCCTTGGGATAAGAAAGGAAATTTGCGATACCCCTCAAATGTGGTTGCATCATTTCTACTTGGACATCTTAACCAAATACAAAGTAACAAAGAAACGTACTGTTGGCGATGCCATAGGTGATTTACCTCCCATATATCCTATCATTAACGAGAATACATCACCTAAACGAGTAGGATATACTAAACCGGAGTGTAAGACTACATGGCATACCGCCCGTCATCATAGTTTAAGAGATGTTGAAATTTATGGTATGTTAGCCGAGGATATCTCTTCTGGTCGAAACGAATATACAGATAGTGCAGCACTGAGTGAGTTGTATGAGAAGCGTGTTGGCGGAAAATCTCCTATTCACAGATATCATGTTCTCCGAGAAGACGAACCTAGTACCACTATTATTTCTCATTTGGATCGTGATGGTAACAGGTTTATTCATTATGATTCCAAGCAAAGCCGTGATATTACTCCAAGAGAGGCCGCACGAATTCAATCGTTTGACGATGATTTTGATTTTATCGGAACACAAACAGATACTTATATTATGATCGGAAATGCAGTCCCACCTCTTTTGGCTAAATGCGTAGGTCTGGCTGTGGCAGAATTACTTGATGAATTAGTGGTGATGAAAAAATGACCCGCAAAACTCTGGAACTGATTAACAGGTTGAGTCAGTTGGTCGATACAAATAAATACTTAATTCTCTCCGGCGGCATTGGAGTAGGTAAAACATTTCTCGCTTCAGCTGTAGCAGAAAATTGTGCCCTTTCTCAATACAACGCACAAGGTAAACTTGCCTTTGGGCTAGAGAAATATGAGGTCGAAACAGAAATCGTCCCCATTCATCCCTCTCGGTCGTATGAGGATTTTGTTGCGGGAATATCCATTAGAACCGATGATGGGAAAGCAACATTTCGGCACGAAGATAAAGTATTCATGACGATGCTTCGAAAAGCCGAAAAAAGTTGGTCTGTTGGCGAATTCAAAAAGTATTTCTTGATTCTTGACGATATCAACCGTGGGGATTTGTCGACACTTATGGGAGATACCCTCTCCTTGATAGAGCCACACGGAAATCCTCAACGCTGTATTCCGCCTAATATGTATATCATAGCTACAAGAAATGATACAGTTCAATCGGTCGAATACGGAAACTATGGTTTCCTAAGACACTTTTATGAGTATCAGTTAGAAAATGATTATAAATATATGGCAGACGATCCGACTGGAGTTTACTCAGATTTTGATATTTCTGCAGAAGCCTTATATTATCGCGCCCGACGAATTGTGTTGGAAAATTTACGAGATAAATTTTCTGCGTCAAATCGTGAGAGAATGAAGTACGTGCTTGGTCACGGTATGTTTAAGAGTGCTGCGCCAACATTGGTTGTAAAGCATCAGGTTATACCGACTTTGTATCAGTATGAGAAGGACTGTGTACTCAGTAGATCCGCACGAATTAGTATTGCATCTTTACAGAAATTGGTGGAAGGCGGCTACAGCAAGGACCACGGCTTAGCATATACTGACCGACTGCTTGTTAGGAAGAGCGGCGTGACCGCCAGTGTTTTCTGTAGTGAAGTTTTAACGCACCAGCCAATGGTAAATTTGGTAACTCGCATTAAGGAACAAGGACTTCTTGATGACGCAGATATTGCCGATCAAATTCTATTCAATCCTCAGGTTGTAGTGCGAATTAAAGCCAAACTAGATGGTGAGGAGCGAACTTTTCCGATACCTGGATGTCTCTATGTCGAGAGACGTTCACGGGGTATGTATACTTACGGAAAAACAAAGGACGGTAAAGGTAACCCTAAACGACCTAGATATTTCTATTCAGGCAATGCAAATGATGTAGTTGTTCTTGATGGTGTTGAGTATACGATTGCCTCCGAAATGCAGCCAAAGGAATACACGAGATGGTATGAGGATTTGGATACTGGAACAGAAGGCAACGAACGTTATTCCTCTTCTCCTAATTCGATTATGTTCCGAATTTTGCGACAGTATTACAAAACATTGGAAAAACGATATGACGAGTATCTTTTGATTTTTCCTGGTGATGAGAACATCTCCAGACTAAAGGCCTATGTACAGCAAGAATATCGAAACTTAGTTGAAGAAACCAGACAGTTGCATCCAGAAATCTCCGATGAGGCAGATGTTAATGAACGCGCTAATGTTGCCTTTAGAGACGTTATAGGGAGATTAACCCTCTTTTGGAAAAATCGCGGGGAAACCATTACAGTTGGCGGACAAACCATCACTGTGGAAGGAGTGTATAAAGTGGACACAGTAAGTAAATATAGAGAATATTCTCAGGCAATGGAGAAATTAAATATCCATCAGATGATTATGCAAGGCCCTCCTGGCACATCAAAAACATATTCTGCAAGAGAGTACCTCAAGTATATTGGCAGGCACTCTGAAGCAGACGCTATGCTTACGGATGTTGAGTTAGACGAACGCCAAATAAAAGATTATTCCAGTGACGAAGTTCTGACCGCATGGGAAGAAAGTAATCCGGGCGCGGCACCCGCAATTGTGTGGGATGTCGTTCAATTCCATCCTTCGTATGGATATGAAGATTTTGTGCGCGGCATTGAGGTAAGTACTGTTCCTGTTGACGGCGGTACTTCTTCTGTAATTTCCTACGATACTACTAACAAAATCCTTGGAAAGATTGCAGCGAAAGCAGCTTTGCCCCGTTATCAAAACACAAAGTTCTTCCTCGTGATTGACGAGATCAACCGTGCAAACCTTGCTACAGTGTTTGGCGAATTGATTTATGGCTTGGAGTACCGCAATAAGGGTGTTGCTACGCCCTACACGGTAGGATCTTCTAACAAGGTTCTATTGCCAAACAATCTTTACATTATCGGAACTATGAACACCGCGGATAAGTCGATTGGTGGAATTGACTATGCAATCAGACGTCGGTTCTTGTTCTTCCAGGTGCTGCCAAATAGAGATGTGATTTTGCACTACAATCTTGACGGACTTTCTGGTGAGGCACAAACGCAGCAAAAAGCAGTTAATAATAGAGCAGTTGCATTATTCGATAGAATTGCAGAACTATTTAATGATGCAAATTTGAACACCGAGTTTTATAAGGACGATGTTCAAATTGGACATACTTATTTCTTAGTTTCCTCAGAAGACCAGCTTTTCTTGAGATTTAAGTATCAGATGCTACCTATTTTGAGGGAGTATTACAAGGATGGAATGTTCCAATTTGAAACACCAGACACTGATGATGATGGTTGGAGCGGGCTTATTGGTTGTATCACAGGCGATGTGGATGCTAACTCGGATGAAGCGAAACTAAGGGATATCTTCAATAAGCTTATAGAAACAACCTAAGAGGGGATCACTATGGAACACAGAAACCATTGGGCTGAAGGCCCTCGACACCAGTGGATTTTTTGTGCAGACGATAACAGTTCGCTTGAAGGATTGTCCGAAAAAATCGACCCAAACGAAGTGCTTTGCTCAGATGACCATGTAATTGTAAACCTTGGAATTCGTAGAATAAACGGCAGACTATATGCCGGAAACTACGTGGGCGTATGTCGGCTCAAAAGCGTTTCTGGTAAAAATATTACTAGCAAAGACGGTTGCGATATAATTCTAAAAATACAGCCCAGATTCCCGCTTTCTGTCGTAGATATGCTGAATGTGATCAGAAACGATGACGAATTTGAGAGATATCTGGCGCCACAGACTACGCGCATAGGCACATCAGACAAAGAAGTGGAAGACTTGGCCAACAATGAACTGTTTCACTTCTTTAGTGATGAAGATCCTGTGTTTTTGCAAGATGAAATTGCCAAAGAGAGCAGCATCATTACAGCAAGTGTATTCATATCGTTGCTGCAGCATCTTTGCAAGCGTCCTCTGATGGGTAAAACCGTACGTAAAGAAGAGAATCTTGTGGGAAAAGCAAAAGGCAAAATTGTCTTTAACAAGAATATACGATTCAATACTTTGCGCGGAAGAGATGACCGCTTGTATTGCAGATACTTGCAGTATACCGAGGATATCATCGAGAACCAAATCTTGAAGGCTGCACTGAAAAAGGCAGAGGTGTTTCTTAATCAATATTTTCGTTCTGTCAGCGGATGTAAAAATACATTTAGAGACATGATTTCTTATTGCAACAATGCCTTGGCTCATATCTCGCACAGAAAAATTACGCGGTTTGATCTCAACGGCATTAAAACAACCGGTGTATATGTTTCCTATAAACCGGTTGTCAATGCAGCCAAAATGGTACTAAATGAAATTACTATGGCCGCAAACGGAAGGACGACTATCACCAGCTATGTAATTCCTTATGCAATTTCCATGGAGAAATTATTTGAAATGTACACAAGGTCCTATTTAAAGATGGCCGGTGTAAGATCCTTCAATTCCCATGATGCAGGTATTCAGCTTTTGCCATACGATGACAAAACACCCGTGCTTACCGAAGGAAACAAAGCTTATGCCCACTATATCAGAGGAAACATTAAGCCCGATATCATTCTTTACAACCCCGAAAACGGTAAATATGCGGTGTTTGATGTCAAGTACAAAGATTCATCAAATTCCAGATTCTCTCGTTCTGATAGAATGCAAGTGTTGGCGTATGGTCTGATGTTTGATGCGGAAAATATTGGAAATATTTTTCCAACCCAGGATGGTACAAGCAATATTTATTATAAAAGCAACAAAATCAATAGTAACGAAAGCAAGATAAGGCAGTACCATCAGCTGGAAATTGCCATTGACACAGATTGGGTGTTTGCAATGACTTCAAAGGACGGTAAAGACTCTATTGGCTTGCTTGAATACCTACAAGATCTATTGAAATAGCTATTTGTTGTAAAGCGAGGACATAAAGATGAGCGAACCGAGACGAGTAGGACTTATGCAACTGCTAATGTCCAGTACTGGCTGCCAATTCGTAATTCCTGTGTATCAAAGAAATTATACTTGGAGCGCGGAGCGTGAGGTAAAGCAGTACCTCAATGACCTGGGCCGTGTTCTTAAACAGGAATACAAGAACCATTTCATGGGTATTTTGATATACCTCGAAAAATCCATCGATTTCAGTACACGGGAACTTTCTGTGATCGACGGACAGCAGCGATTAACAACAACATTCTTGACCATTTATGCTATCCGTGAAATGTTCAAAAACAGCGGTGAACTTGACCGTGTGCAGCAGTTAGATGGTCAATATCTAACCAATCCTTACCACAAGGATAAAATTAAGTATAAACTGAAACCTCTTGTTGCGGATGATGATGTGTATCGTTGCATTGTAGAGGATCGCCTGGCTGACAACGAGAACCAGCAGTCGCTGATTTATAAAAACTACATATACATCAGAAACCACCTCGAGGGCTTGGTAGCTAACGGATATACCGCCAATGACATTCTGCTTGCGCTGGACAAGCTGTATGTTGTATGCGTTCCAATTTCTGAAGAAGACAATGCACAGAAGATTTTTGAGAGTATCAATGCTACCGGTGTGAAGCTGACCGCTGCCGATTTGATCAGAAACTTCCTTCTTATGAATTTGGACAGTGATACCCAAGATCAGTATTATGCTCAATATTGGAGAAAAATTGAGGAGAACATTTCCACGGACTCCAAAGATCTTGAAATGTTTTTCCGTATGTATTTGGCTATCAAGACTTATACTTTGGTCCCCAAGAACGGTGTGTATCGCAGTTTCGTAGATTGGGTTGAAAGCAAAAAAGTCAGCACCGATGTACTGTTCAAGGAACTCCTCAATTACGCAAAAATATATCATTCTATAAACAATACCCCCGTAACAACCCTTGACAAGGCACTACGCGTGGCAATTACCGACTTCAGAAAAATTAAGTCGGACTTGCCGATTTCCATTATTATCGAGTTTTATAGGTTGTATAATATCGGCAGCATCAAAGCTGATGTTTTGGGACAGCTTATCCAGGCAATCAATGCTTATTTGATTCGCAGGAATATCTGTGATATGGATTCCCAGAATATTTCCAAACTATTTCCTACCATTCTTCGCCGTGTCATGGAGAAGTGTAATGGCGACTATTCCGACATCGTTGCCGTATTAAACCAGGAGATGGTCGGCAATAACGCAGGTACCAGCGGTAGCTATATGCCTACAGACACCCAGATGCACGACGCTCTATTTAATGCGAATGTATACGGACGCCCAACGCTTCGTATCATTTTGGACAGATTGGAATTGAGTGATAATCCCGCTCCCGTAGATCTTTCTACACTTAGTATCGAACACCTCATGCCACAGACTCCTACAGAAGAGTGGTTGGAAGAACTAGATGTTGATGAAGAAACCTACATGGCCAATCTGCATCGTTTGGGTAACCTCACATTGGCTGCGAAACCAGACAATAGCAAAATGAGTAATCAGCTGTGGGACTATAAGAACGAAATTCTGAAGAGTACCGCTCATTTGAAGATGAATATGGAGTTGCTTTCTGTTCCGAAATGGACAATAAAGTGCATTGACGATCGTACAGGAACCCTCATTAAGCGTATTTGCGAGTTGTTCCCGTATCCGGAAGTTGATGTTTCCGCTACTGCATCTGCCGGGGTAGTAGATGAGAGAACCGGACTGAAAGTAACGGTTGCCCATATGTTCTCTTCGGCTGAGGAGGTACGCAAAAACGGTGCATATACTACTGACGCAGGCACTAAGGGTTATATCCTGCTGAGTTCCAAAATGTATCCCGAAGGCGATAAAGAGAAGTTCTGGTTTGGCTACAGATTAAATCGTTTCGATTTAATTGATCAATGCCAGGAGCAGTACTGTGTTTTGATCTGCAGAAATAAAACCACTCTGATTGTAAATTTGCCCCGTACCTTCTTGGATAGCGTTAGGGATAATTGCAACTCTTCTGTTGACGACGAAGGCAATGTTAGACATTATCACATCGTTATCCATAAGCACCCGGACGGTAAGGTAACCTTGTTGCTATCAAAGCCTTACCTCAAGAAAATCGATATCAGCAACTACGTTGTAGCGGAAATATAAGATAAATATGCGCGAGGGAGGTGTGTGCATGGGCAGAAAGCTGATCGAAGGTACTAACGATTTTGCATCTTGGTGTATTCAGAACGGCAAGGAAAGATTGTTGGCAGAATGGGATGCTGAGAATAATTCATGCACGCCCAACTCGAAAAGTTTCGGCAGCCATCACAAAGCAGCCTGGAAGTGCATCGAATGCGGGCACAGTTGGCAAGCTGTAATTAAAAGCAGAACACTTCTGAACGCAGGTTGTCCGAAATGCGGTTTTGCTAAGGTAAGCATTGCCCAAAGCCGACCGAAGGAACTGGCTGATGTCGAATCGTTCTGCAAAGAAAACCATCTTGAATGGCTACTAGCAGAGTGGGACAACGAAAACAATGAACTGAAGCCAAATGAAGTTTCTCGGTCATCAGCAAAGCACAAAGTGGCGTGGAAATGTTCGAAATGCGGTCACCGGTGGAAACTTTCCCCAAACAATCGCATAAAAGTATCTTCTGATGGGCGAATAAGCGCCAGCGAATGCCCACTGTGCATCAAAGAAAAGCAAACTTCATTTCCGGAGCAGGCTATCTACTACTATGTGGCACAGACATTTTCCGACGCTACAAACGGTGATGTTGAGACCATTGGGATGGAACTGGACATTTACATACCTTCGATTATGACCGCTATAGAGTATGACGGCTATGCGTGGCATCGGGATACAAAGAAGGATATCCGCAAAAATGCGCTGTGTAAGAACAACGGCATCAGATTGATCCGAGTGCGGGAAAATGGTTGTCCTACATTAGCGGATGATGAGAATTGCATGATAATAAACGCAATCCCTAATAACCGAGAGGATCTGTCTCGGGTGTTGGTGGATTTGTGTAATGTCCTAGGTTTTACCGCTGACATTAATTTGAATCGTGATGAGCCGTTAATCATGGCACTTTACCAGAAACAGAAATACGAGAATTCTATTGCCTATCTGTACCCGGATTTAGCAAAAGAGTTCCATCCCAGTAAAAACGGAACCCTCACTGCTGCGGATATCAACAAGAGCAGCGGCAGAAAAGTTTGGTGGAAGTGTTCTGTCTGCGATCACAATTGGCCAGCTGTTGTAAGTTCTCGTACCGCTGGACATGGCTGCCCGGCGTGTTCCGGAAGAGTGCTTGTTCCCGGCAAGAACGACCTTGAAACCTGGTGCAAGGAAACTGGCAATGAACAGATTTTGTTAGAATGGGACTATGAGGCAAA
The DNA here is from genome assembly GCA_017547505.1 of Oscillospiraceae bacterium. Lineage (GTDB taxonomy): Bacteria > Bacillota > Clostridia > Oscillospirales > Oscillospiraceae > Faecousia. The sequence goes on from JAFYPO010000038.1 coordinate 58,290, forward strand.
CAAGCAGTCGCCAAGCGAAACTACAAAAAAGAGTCCTTACAGGGCTTCGTGGATATGCCGGAAATGCGGTGTCCCTTATACAGCACAGGTATATAACAGAACGAACGGATGCGGGTGTCCGGTATGTTCTGGCAAAAAAGTGCAACATGGTGTTAATGACTTTGAAACCTGGTGCCTCCAAAATGGAAAGGATAACATTCTTGCCGAATGGGACCCGGAGAACGAACTGCTACCCTCGCAAGTATCCCACGGTTCTGGAAAACGTATGCAGTTTATATGCCTTGTGTGCGGCCACCACTGGTCTGCAACATTAGATAATCGCAAAAAGGGTAAAGGTTGCCCGCAGTGCGGAAACGAAAAGAGAGCGCAGTCTAACAGGCTTCGTGGCACCCAAAGAAAAAAGCCAATAGGAGAAGATGATTCAAATGAGTAAAATTACATTACTGAACGCATCCTGTGCTGACCAAACTGTCGACGCCGTCGTCAACGCCGCTAATAGCGGTTTGTGGGCTGGCGGTGGTATCTGTGGTGTCATCTTCAAAAAGGCCGGTATGCGCGCCCTGACAGCCGCCTGCAACAAGTACAAAACGCCGCTCAAGGATGGCTCTGCGGTTATCACTCCGGCATTTAACATGACCAATGCCAAGCATATCATCCACGCTGTTGGTCCCGACTTCAGCAGAACTCCGACAGCCTTCAAGGAATTGTTCGATGCCTACTATAACTCTCTCTATGTGCTGATGAACAATGGTCTGCATAGCATTTCTTTCCCGCTGATCAGTTCCGGCATTTTCGGTGGCTCTCTGGATAATCCTGTTGCCGAATCTACGAAGCAGTGCTGCCGAGCATATAAGGAATTCGTAGCAGACTATCCGAACTACGATGTGGATGTAAAGCTGTGCGCTTTCTCTGCCAAGGAAATGCAGGAAGCACAGAATGTTTTCGACAGTATGATTTGAGTGTTCGCCCTATTTGAACTATCATATTTTTCCTCTGTACATTCATATTTTTCTCACACTTTCAAATTATTCCTCGGTAGGGGGTTCATTTGAAAATCATAAAAATATATGATTTCCCCTGGAAAGCAAAAAAGTTCTGGCAGCAAGAGGCTCAATTTGAACCCCCTGTTGCCAGAACTCTTTGATTTACAAGGCTTTTTAGTTAGGAAAAAAATAAAAGTCCGAAACCATTTGTATCAATGGTTTCGGACTTTTGTGGTCCGAGTGGGGAGATTCGAACTCCCGGCATCTTGAACCCAAATGCAAGTGGGATACTTTTTCTGGTGCTATCCGGAATTTTTGGAGCCATCCAGTCCGGAAAATAATACTATTCGGCCACGTTTGAACCGCCCAATCCGCGGTAATCCGCCTGTGTCTATGGTCGGGAATGTGGTCAAAACCGCTTCCCAATCTTTGGGAGGCGGTTTGTTTTTGTGTACAGGGACTCCGGAAGGCGGTTCGACGATTCCTTCCGGGGCGGGTGTGTAATATTTCTGTATGACATCACAATGGAACTACGTATCATCGGTATCGTTATCAAGACCGTCTCCCAGACTGTCCGTTGTAGCTCATTGCCGGCAGCTGGTGCCACGTCCGGAACGCCCAGTGTGGTTTTACCGCGATTGTAGCGTGGGATGCGGTGTTATACAAGTTATTTCTGGATCAAAATCTACAACGCAAAACAAAGAAAAGTAATTCTGGAACTCTATGGGATACCTCTGCCAGTGCTTGTATGGAGAGAATCAAAGTGCTGGAAGCGGAAACGCAAAAGACGTCTGATCTGCAGCAGGGATATGCAGGCGGATGAACAGGATTTATTGATTGATTGTTCTTGCGTTATGATGCGTATTATTGCGCTCGCCGATTAAAATAGGAAATTCTTGCTTTTTTGTCGGATTTGATCGATAAAACACATGTTATTTGGCGTTTTATTGCCTTTGCCAATTTGATTTTTGGAACCATTGGAAGTATAATACCGACGCAAAATATTTAAGGAGGAAAATCCAATGAACAAGAAAATCATTGCGCTGCTTCTGGTTGCTGCAATGGCTCTGTCTCTGATTGCCTGCGGCAACACCGCTGCCAACAACGAGACCCAGGCCGAAAATGTCGCCATGCAGTACATCACCGCTGACGAAGCAAAGGAACTGCTGGAGAATGACGAGTACGTCTTCTTCGACATCCGTAAGGCTGCCGACTCTTCCGCAAACTCCATCCCCGGCGCTCTGGCTTATGACATGGACGCCGCCAAGGAAGGCGACGCCGAGGCCGGTAAGGCTACCATGACCGAGGCTACCAAGGGTCTGGACAAGAAGATCATCCTGGTCTGCTACTCCGGCAAGCGCTACGCCCAGGCTGCCACCAACGCCCTGTCCGCCATCGGCTACGACATGACCAAGGTTTACACCCTGGAGGGCGGCTTCACCAACTGGTCCGAAAAGCTGCCCGAGCTCACCACCGCAGGTGGTGCTGTTGAGGCACCCGAGGCTTCCACCGTCCGTACTGACCTGGTTCTGTATGAATCCGCTGACATCGACAGCCTGGATCCCATGGAGACCAAGACCGGTGCCGGCACCAAGCTGGCTGGTCTGCAGTACGAAGGCCTGATCAAGTACATGTACGAGCACACCGCTGACGGCGCTACCGTCAACACCGCAAAGCCCTGCCTGGCCGAGAGCTGGGAGTATGATGCTGAGAACATGACCGTCACCTTCTACCTGAAGAAGGGCGTCAAGTTCCACAACGGCGACGAGTTCACTGCTGAGGACGTTCTGTTCTCCTTTGAGCGCGCGCTGAACAGCTCCACCAAGCTGGCTCTGATGGCCGGCTACGAGTCCGCTGAGGCTATTGACGAGTACACCGTCGTCATGAAGCTCAATGCCCTGTCCTCTGCTTTCCAGTATAACATCTCCCAGATCCCCATGATGAACAAGTCCTTCGTGGAGGAGCACGGCGAGGAGTTCACTCTGGAGACCGTCTGCGGCACCGGCCCCTACATGCTGACCGAGCACCTGGAAGCTCAGAGCTTCACTATCTCCGCCTTTGAGGATTACCACGGCGGCGCTGCCGAGATCAAGACTGTCCGCTATGACATCCTGGCTGATACCGCTGCTGCCATGATGGCTTTTGAGGCCGGCAGCTTCGACTACTTCACCACTCTGGCTGAGGTTGACGTGGACCGTATCATCGCTTCCGGCGAGTGGAACGTTGTGGAGTACGAGGCTTCCTTCGCCCGCTCTGTCTACATGAACCTGACCAATGGCATTTTCGACAATGTCACTGTCCGCCAGGCTCTGGCTTACGCCACCAACAAGGAGAACATGGTTTCTCTGATCCAGAATGGCAAGGGCAACGTTGCCGATTCCTTCTTCCATCCCGAGATGATGGTCAACACCAGCGCTCCCGACACCATCCTGAGCTACGACCTGGATAAGGCCAAGGCTCTGCTGGCTGAGGCTGGCTATCCCGAGGGCGAGGGCATCCCCACCCTGAAGCTGGTCACCATGGAGACCCACAAGGACTACGCTCTGGCCATCCAGCAGGACTACGCCGAGCTGGGTCTGGAAGTTGAGATCACCTTCCTGGATGCCAACACCTTCATGGCTGACATGGTCACCGGTAACTATGACCTGGCTGTCAACATCTGCAACCTGGGCAACATGGTCTATCCCTGGGGCCGTATCTTCGAGAGCCAGTACCTGGGCCAGACCAACTTCGGTCTGATCAACGATGCCAAGATCGACGAGCTGTTCGCTCAGATCAACGTCACTCTGGACGATGAGACCCAGAAAGCTCTGATCCATGAGCTGATCAACTACATCACCGAGAACGTCATCTACCTGCCCCTGACCTACAGCGCCAACTTCGTGGCATTCAACCCTGATCTGGAGGTCTCCGTGCATCCCATGAGCGTTTCTCCCTACTACGTCCGCTGGACCAAGTAATCAAATCACCACTGCGGCGGGGCTACTACAGTCCCGCCGCTTCCGCCTATCCTGAAGGTCTCAAAGGGAGGCATTTTTATGCTGAAATATCTGATAAAACGCACCCTGCTGATCATTCCGATCCTGCTTGCGGTGATCCTGATCGTGTTTACAATTCTGGAACTGACCCCCGGCACCCCGGGCCGTGTGCTTCTGGGCCCCGTTGCCACCCAGGAACAGGTGGACAAGCTGGATCAGGAGCTGGGTACGGACCGCCCGTTTTTTGAGCGGTATGTGGAATACATCAAAAATATCATCCTGCGCTTTGACTTTGGAACATCCTATCGGACCAAGAAGCCCGTTGTGAAAGAGCTGCTTGTCCGTTTTCCCTATACATTGAAGCTGGCCTTCGCGGCGGTGCTGGGTTCTTCCCTCATCGGCATTCCTATCGGTGTGCTGATGGCCGCCAAGCGGAATATGCTCATCGACCGGAGCGTGAACATCCTGGCAATGATGTTCGCGGCTATTCCCGCCTTCGTACTGGCCCTGGGCATGATCTATCTCTTCGCGGTGAAGCTGGAGTGGCTGCCTCCCTATGGCGCGAAAACCTGGAAGCATTATATCCTCCCCATGGCCACCCTGATCCTGCCCTCCTCCGTAGGCCGGATGCGCCTGGCCCGCACCACCATGCTGGAAGCCATCCGCCAGGAGTATATCACCATGGCCCGGAGCAAGGGCATCCCCGAAAACCGGGTGATTTTCGTCCACGCCCTGCGAAATGCCCTGATCCCGCTGATCACATCCATTCTGACCAGCTTCTCCGGTATGCTGGGCGGCACCATCATTCTGGAAAATATCTTCGGCTTCCCGGGCTTGGGCGCTTATATCATCAACGGCATCAACACCAAGGACGCACCGACGGTTCTGGCTTCCACTACCTTCCTGGCGGCGGTTTTCTGCCTGACCTCCCTGGTGCTGGATATGATCTATGCCTTTGTGGATCCCCGGGTGAAAGAACGGTTCAAATTGGCAGTGAAGTAAGGAGATGGCAGTATGAATCAAACTGTAACACCCCGCCGCCCGGCAAAGCGGCGCCGCAAGAGTACCTTCCTGCGGGTTATGAAGGAGCTTCTGTGCAATCCCCTGTCGGCGGTTTGCCTGATGATCGTATTTTCCCTGATCCTGGTCATGATCTTCGCGGACCGGATCGTCCCTTATGAGCTGGGCATCAAGCTCAACGGCGCCACCAAACTGCTGAAGCCCTGTGCGGAGCATATTTTCGGCTGCGACAATCTGGGCCGGGATATGTTCTCCCGGATGGTTCACGGTACCCGCACCTCCATGTCCATGGGCCTGGGCGTCACGGCGGTGGTCATCCTTGCCGGTACGATCCTGGGCGCTCTGTGCGCCTACTATGGCGGCGTGCTGGACATGGTGGTCATGCGCATCTGCGATCTGTTTCTGTGCATCCCGGGTATCCTGATGGCCCTGGCTCTGGTGGCCGCATTGGGCCCCGGACGGAAAAATCTGCTGATCGCCATCGGCATTTCCAGCATCCCCGGCGTGACCCGTCAGTTCCGGGCTTTGATGCTGAATGTGATCTCCAATGACTATATCACCGCCGCCCGGGCTGCCGGCGCGAAGGATTTTTACATCATCCGCAAGCATGTGCTGCCCAATGTGATGGCCTACATCGTGCTCACCGCCACCAGCTCCATTGCCGGTATGATCATGCAGATCTCCGGCCTGAGCTACATCGGCATGGGCATCCAGCACCCGGAGCCGGAATGGGG
>JAFYPO010000039.1 GCA_017547505.1 Oscillospiraceae bacterium
AGCGCATTGCCCAGATCGAGGAAAGTCTGACCGAAAAGCGGGCAGCTGTGAACACCTTGCAGCAAGAACTGACAGCATTGTCTGCCAATGCCGAAGGCATTACCCGCCAGTTCCTGGATCTGCGCACAACAGAGAGCAACCTGACCGCCGATCTTGCCGGTCGTGAGGCAGATATTCGCGGTCTGGAAACCGCCATGCAGGAAAACGAAGCCCGCATGGAGGAATTGAAAGCAGATCTGAAAGCCGGCAATGCCCGGAAAGAAGTTGCAGAAGACGAACTGAATGCCTGCTGTAACGAACTGCGCAATGTGCAGGACGATGTTACTGCGGCTACCAATACCATAAACGGCTATGCCCTGCGCCAGGCAAACCGCGTAAAGCGCGCTGAGGAACTGGACGCACAGGTGCGTGAACTGACCGCAAAGTTGGACGGTGTGCAGGCCAAGATCCGTGTGTTCCGCGCTATGGAGCGGGACTATGAAAACTACCAGAAGTCTGTCCGTATGATCATGCAGGAGGCTGACCGTGGCGCTTTGCGGAATATCCACGGACCTGTTTCCCGTTTGATCCGTACGGAAGATGACTATACTGTTGCTATCGAAATTGCTTTGGGCGGCGCTATGCAGCAGATCGTCGTGGATAATGAAAGCGACGGCAAGGCAGCCATCAACTACCTGAAACGCACCGGTGGCGGCCGTGCCACCTTCCTGCCCATCAGCGTGGTGAAGGGCAAGAGCCTGAACGAGAACGGTATTGAGAACGCAGCAGGTTTTGTGGGTGTTGCCAGCGAATTGGTCACCTGTGAGAACCGTTACCGCGGCATCGTGGAAAACCTTTTGGGTCGTACTGTGATCGCGGAGAATATTGACTGCGCTATTTCCATGGCAAAAAAATTCTCCAACCGATTCAAGATCGTCACCCTGGACGGTCAGGTGATCAATCCCGGCGGTTCTATGACCGGCGGTTCTGTGAATAAGGAATCCGGCCTTCTCAGCCGAGCCAACGAGCTGGAAAAGCTGCAGAAGCAGGAAAAAGACCTGCAGAAGAAACTGCAGGAGCAGGAGAAAGAACTGCAGGACGCCAAGGCCGGCGTGGAGCAGGTGGAGCAGCAGATGGCGCAGGCTGCCGAGCAGCTGCGTACTGCAGAGGATCAGGTGCTGCGTTTGCAGGGTCTGCAAAAACAGCATGAGATCATGGTGGAGGCCCTTGCCAATGCCATGTCCTCTGCACAGCGGGAGTACGATGTACTGGATAACCGTTGCCGTACCGACCGGGAGCGCTATGCCGCGCAGCAGGCAAAGATCCAGGTCTTTACCGCCCAGCTGACCCAGACAAAGAATCAGATCGCATCTTTGGAGCATACCCAGCAGGATGCGGCAACTACTATGTCCGAACTGACGGACAAGATGACCGCCCTGAAGACAGAAGAAGCGGCTATGGACGCCGAGAAGCATACTGCCGAAAGCCATATCCAGGATCTGCAGCAGCTTTGCAGCGCCATGGAAGGCGATAAGGAGAACAAACTGTCTTTGATTGCGTCTATCCGTGAGGAAACTGTAAGACTGGAGCAGGAGATCGAAAATCTGCAGCAGCGGCAGCAGGATAACGATGACCATGCCGCCAAGATTCGTGCGGCTATGGACAATGCCCGCCAGCAGCGCGCAGAGGCCGAGGCTACCAAGACCCGCAGTGAGCGGGAAGCCCAGGAGAAGAACAGCGATATTCTCAATATGGAACGCGCCTGCGCATTGCTTCTGAATAAGAAGGAAACTACCGGTATTGAGGAACGCACCATCATCGACAAGCTGTGGGACACCTATGAGCTGACGCCCGGCACCGCTGTGGAAAAGCGTGTGGAGATCGAAAGTGTTACCGCAGGTCAGCGCCGTGTCAGCGAGCTGAAGCGGAAAATCTCTGCACTGGGAACGCCCAACCTGGGCGCGATCGAGGAATATGCCCGTGTGAACGAGCGGTATTCCTACCTGGTGACCCAGCGGGACGATGTGCTTACCTCCAAGCGGGAACTGGAAAGCATTATTCGCAACATTACTCAGGAGATGACCTCCATCTTCGTTACTGAATTTGCAAAGATCGACCATCACTTCGGTATTGTCTTTGAGGAAATGTTCGGCGGCGGTAAGGGTCAGCTGATTCTGGAGAACCCCGAGGAGCCCCTCACTTGCGGCATCGAGATCCGTGTGCAGCCTCCCGGAAAGCAGGTTAAGACTATTACCTTGCTCTCCGGCGGTGAGAAGGCATTTGTGGCAACGGCATTGTACTTTGCTATTTTGAAGGTCCGTCCCACACCCTTCTGTCTGCTGGACGAGATCGACGCTGCATTGGACGATCGAAATGTGGAGCGTTTCGCATCTTACCTCCATAACCTCAGCAAGGATACCCAGTTTATCGTCATTACACACCGTCGCGGCACGATGGAAGCTTCCGATGTGCTTTACGGTGTGACTATGCAGGAGCAGGGCGTTTCCAAGCTGCTGCGTCTGGATCTGAACCAGATGGAAGAATATCTGGGTATTGTCGAATAAAGGAGCAAATATGGGCTTTTTTGATAAAATCAAAGCCGGCCTTTCCAAAACAAGAGCCGCTTTGAGTGACACACTGACAAATGTATTTACCGCATCGGAGATCGATGACGATTTCTACGATGAATTGGAAGAAAGCTTGATTTTAGCAGACTTGGGTGTGGATACCGCGGTAAAAGCAGCGGATTTGTTGCGGAAAACCGTAAAAGAACAGCACATCAAGTCCGCTGAAGAGGCAAAGTCTGCCCTGAAGCAGATCCTTGTGCAGATGGTAAATGTGGCGCCTGCGGAGCTGAATCTGCAGACAAAACCCTCTGTGGTGCTGGTGATCGGTGTCAACGGTGTGGGCAAGACCACCACCATCGGCAAGATCGCTACCCAATTGGTCAAGCAGGGGAAATCCGTTATGCTGGTGGCAGGAGACACCTTCCGTGCAGCAGCAGCGGATCAGCTGGAGATCTGGGCAGAGCGCTCCGGTGCTGCCATTGTCCGCCAGCATGAAGGCGCAGATCCCGCTTCTGTGGTATTTGACGGTATCCAGTCCGCAAAAGCCAAGGGTGTGGACGTGATTCTGGTGGACACAGCCGGCCGTTTGCACAACAAGCAGAACCTGATGAACGAACTGGGCAAGATCAGCCGGATCGTGGAACGGGAACTGCCGGACGCTTCCAAGGAAGTTTTGCTGGTACTGGACGGTACCACCGGCCAGAATGGCCTGATTCAGGCCAAGCAGTTTAAGGAGATCGCCGGTGTGACCTGTATGGCCATCACCAAGCTGGACGGCACTGCCAAGGGCGGTATCGTGATTGCTGTGGCAGACGCACTGCAGATTCCTGTAAAGTTTGTAGGCGTAGGCGAAAAGGCAGAGGATCTTATGGTTTTTGAACCGGAAGGATTTGTGGAGGCACTGTTCTGATGAAAGTTGTATTGGCAAGTCACAATCCCCATAAACTGAAGGAAATCAGCAAGATCACCGAGAAATTCGGTATTGAGTTGGTTTTGCAGTCTGAACTGGGTGTGGATATTGACGTGGAAGAAACCGGCTCTACCTTTGAGGAAAATTCTTTCCAGAAGGCAGAAGCGGTGATGAAAGCCACCGGTCTGCCTGCCTTGGCAGACGACTCCGGTATCGCTGTAGATGCGCTGAACGGTGAACCCGGTATCTACTCCGCCCGTTACGGATTTGACGAAAGTCTGGACGATTGGGGCAGAATGATGCTTCTGCTGAAAAACACCGAGCATGTACCCGACGGTCAGCGTCAGGCGCAGTTCGTGTGTGTTATTACATTTATCACACCCGAAGGCCAGATGATCCAGGCCAGAGGCGAGATCCACGGAGAACTGACCCGGGAACCCAGGGGTGAGAATGGTTTCGGTTACGATCCTATTTTCTTTTATCCTCCCTTTGGCAAGACAACTGCAGAGGTCAGTCCCGACCAGAAGAATGCCGTGTCCCACCGCGGCGTGGCATTGCAGAAATTCTATGAAAAAATGAAGGAGGCCGGCTATGCTGACAAGTAAGGAAAGAGCAGAGCTCCGCGCCCAGGCAAATACCCTGGATACCACTTTGATGGTGGGCAAGGACGGTGTGACCGATGCTGTGATCGCCGAAGCCGAGACCCAGCTGGAAGCCAGAGAACTGGTGAAAGGCAAAGTGTTGGAAAGCGCTATGATGACCCCTCGTGAGGTCAGCGATGAAATTTGTGAAGCTACCGGTGCAGACGGTGTTTCCGTGATCGGCACCAAGTTTGTGATCTACCGCTTCAGCGAGAAGTGCCAGGCAGAGCGCAACCAGACCGGCCGTGCAAAGCGCAAGCCCGAGAAGGCAAACCCTGTTCGCAAGGGTGCTCAGGCACGGCGTCAGGCAGCAAAGAAGGTTCGCGAACAGCGCAACGAATATTTCCGCCAGCAGGCCATTGAAAAGGCCATTGAGCGGGACAGAGAGCGTCAGCTTCGGGAAAAGCAGTAAACCATAAGGCAAGGGGAGAGCACTATGGAAAAAATCGGCATTTACGGCGGAACCTTTAACCCACCCCACATGGGACATGTCCATGTGGCCCGGTATGCCATAGGGGCACTGTGCCTTGATAAACTGCTGATAATGCCCTCCCACACGCCACCACATAAAGAACTGGCAATTGACTCTCCTACGGCAGAAAATCGGCTGAAAATGCTGCAAATGACCTTTGCCGGAGAAGAAAAAACAGAGGTATCCGAGATGGAACTGCACCGTGGCGGTGTCAGTTATACCGTCGATACCGTAACTGCAGTAAAAGCGCAGTATCCTCAGGCGCAGCTGTACTTGCTGGTGGGAACGGATATGCTTTTGTCCTTTGACCGCTGGTATCGCTATGGGGAACTGATGCGCTTGGTGACCCTGGCAGTATTTTACCGGGGCGATAAGGAAGAAAAGGCCCGTATTTTGCAGAAGAAAGAAGAACTGGAGACCCAGGGTGCAACTGTGATCCTGATGGAAAACCCGGTGATCCCCATTTCTTCCACCCAGCTGCGGCGAATGATGATCTTCGGCTGCGCCGGAGAATATCTGCCGGAAAATATCCACAAGTATATCTGCGAGAACGGCCTGTACAGCACCGACCGGGATTTCCGGAACCTTTCCATGGAAGAACTGGAAGAAGTGGTCGTCAGCCTTCTGAAGCCAAACCGGGTGGCCCATGTGCTGGGCTGTCGGGACACGGCTAAGGAACTGGCAAAGATCTGGGGCGCGGACGAAACCGACGCTGCCAGAGCGGGTCTTTTGCACGATATCACCAAAGCTTTGAGTGGACCGCTGCAGCTGACAGTGTGCCATACATATGCAGCGACGCTCAGTGAATTTTCTTCCCACAACCCCAAAACGCTCCACGCGCTGACAGGAAGTCTGGTAGCAGAGCATATCTTTGGAGAAAATCCTGCGGTGGTGGCGGCAATTTGCTCCCATACCACGGGAAAAGCCAACATGAATACGCTTGAAAAGATCATTTATGTGGCAGACTATATGGAGCCTAACCGGGATTTCCCCGGAGTGGAAGATTTGCGCCACCTTGCCTATACGGATCTGGACGGCGCATTGAAGATGGGTCTGGAGATGACTCTTTCCATGCTGAAGGAGCAGGGAAGAGAGATATCTCCCCAGTCCCAGGAAGCTATTGACTGGCTTATACAAAATGAAAAATGTTCCTGAAAGAAAGGATGTAATAGAATGTTAACAGCAAAAGAAGTAGCCTACGCAGTAACCAAAGCACTGGACGACAAGAAGGGCATGGATATCCAGCTTCTGCGGATCAGTGACGTCAGCAGCCTGGCAGATTATTTTTTGATCTGCACCGGCACTTCCAATACCCATGTCAAGACTCTGTGTGACCATGCAGAGTACACACTGGAGCAGTTGGGTGAGCCTATGCTGGGCCGTGAGGGTCACCGGGGCAATACCTGGGAACTGCTGGACTTCGGTTCTTTGGTCGTGCATGTGTTCACTGAGGAGGCAAGAGAATTCTATTCTCTGGAGCGTCTGTGGGCAGATGCTGAAAAGATCGATCTGAAAGATATTATTGTTGAAGGATAAGAGAGGGAAAAGCGATGCACTACGATTATTCCGCCATTGAGAAGAAATGGCAAAAATACTGGGAGGAAAACGACACCTTCCATACCGATGTCTGGGACTTCTCCAAGCCTAAGTATTATGTGTTGGATATGTTCCCTTACCCCTCCGGTGTAGGTCTGCACGCAGGCCACCCCGAAGGCTACACCGCAACCGACATCATGTCCCGTATGAAGCGCATGCAGGGCTACAATGTTTTGCACCCCATGGGTTATGACTCCTTCGGCCTGCCTGCGGAGCAGTATGCGGTCTCCACCGGCAACCACCCTAACGGCTTCACCCAGAAGAATATCGAAACATTCTCCGGTCAGCTGAGAGAGCTGGGCTTTGACTATGACTGGTCCAAGTGTGTTGCAACCTCTGACCCCGATTTCTATAAGTGGACCCAGTGGATCTTCAAGAAGCTGTGGGAGGCAGGTTACGCCAAGCGTATCGAAATGCCCGTTAACTGGTGCGAAGAGCTGGGTACTGTTCTGGCTAACGACGAAGTTATCGACGGCAAGTCCGAGCGTGGCGGTTTCCCTGTTGTGAAGAAGAATATGATGCAGTGGGTCATCGACCAGCCTGCTTTTGCTGAAAAGCTTTTGGAGGGTCTTGATGAGATCGACTGGCCCGAATCCACCAAGGAGATCCAGCGCAACTGGATCGGCAAGTCCACCGGTGTTGAGGTAGACTTTAAGCTGGTGGGTGGCGGTGAGTTCTCCATCTACACCACCTGTATCGAAACCATTTACGGCATCACGTTCATGGTGCTGGCTCCCGACGGAAAGATCGTTCAGACCCTGATGGATCGTATTGAGAACAAGGCAGAGGTGGAAGCTTACATTGCCGAAGCTGCCAAGAAGAGCGATATTGACCGTACCGATGCCACTAAGACCAAGACCGGCTGTCCTCTGAAGGGCGTGTACGCGATCAACCCTGTCAATGGCAGAGAAGTGCCTGTGTTCATCGGCGACTTCGTTCTGGGCAACTACGGTACCGGCGCTGTTATGGCGGTTCCCAGCCACGACCAGCGTGACTTTGAGTATGCTGTGGCACACAACATTCCTATGATCCAGGTCATTGAGGGTCGTGATGTATCCGAGTGCGCCTTTGAAAAGCAGGATTACCTGGGCAAGGGTTGCCGTCTGTGCAATTCTGAGGAGTTCACCGGTTTGACCGTGGAGGAAGCCAAGGAAGCCATTACCCAGAAACTGGAAAATGCCGGCGTGGCAAGAAGAAAGAACAACTACCACTTCCGTGAGTGGATCTTCGCTCGCCAGCGCTACTGGGGCGAGCCTGTTCCCTGTGTATACACCGAAGATGGCGAGACCGTGTTCCTGCCCGACGAGCAGCTGCCTCTGATCCTGCCTGAACTGGAAGATTACAAGGGTAAGAACGGCCAGGCACCTCTGGAGAACGCAACCGAATGGAAGCAGTACAACGAAAACGGCATCAAGGGTCTGCGTGAGACCTCTACCATGCCCGGTTCTGCCGGTTCTTCCTGGTACTTCATGCGTTACATCGACCCCAAGAACGACAAGGAATTCTGCGACCAGAAGCTTCTGGAACACTGGATGCCTGTTGACCTGTACATCGGCGGCCCTGAGCATGCTGTTGGCCACTTGATCTACTCCCGTATCTGGAACCGCTTCCTGTACGATAACGGTTTGTCCCCTGTAAAGGAACCCTTCAAGAAGCTGGTTCACCAGGGCATGATCCTGGGCGAGAACGGCATTAAGATGGGTAAGCGTTTCCCTGAGTTTGTTATCAACCCCAGTGACATCGTCCGTGACTACGGCGCAGATACCCTGCGTCTTTACGAGATGTTCATGGGCCCCCTGGAGGTCTCCAAGCCCTGGAGTGCTACCGGCGTTGCCGGTGCCAAGAAGTTCATTAACCGCGTGTGGAACTTCTTTACCGAGAAGGAGAACATCACCGAAACCGATGATGGCAAGTTGACCAAGGTCTACCACCAGACTGTCAAGAAAGTCACTTCTGACTTTGAGCAGCTGGGCTTCAATACTGCCATTGCCCAGATGATGGTCTTTGTGAACGAGGTCTACAAGAACGGAACTTGTCCCAGAGAGTATGCAGAAGGCTTCGTAAAGATGATTTCCTGCATTATTCCCCATGTGGGCGAAGAACTGTGGCAGCTGTTGGGCCACGATACCACCATCGCCTATGAATCCTGGCCCACTTACTCCGAGGAGAAGTGCAAGGATTCCGAGGTTACCTTCGCGGTGCAGGTCAATGGCAAAATGCGCGGTACTGTTGTGATGGAAGCAGACCTGGACAACGATACCGTGGTTGCCAATGTTCTGGCCGATGAGAAGATCCAGAAGTTCCTGGAGAAGCAGGGCGGCAACATCGTTAAGACCATCGTTGTCAAGAA
>JAFYPO010000040.1 GCA_017547505.1 Oscillospiraceae bacterium
CCTTCACCCAGGCGCCGGTAAATACGGCAGCAAAGAGGTCACCGGTACCGTGGCAGCTGCGGTTGATGCGGTCGGCTTCATAGGAGAAGAAGCCGGTAGCCTTGCTGAAACCCATAATGCCGGTCTTGCCGGGGGCATGGGAAATGCCGGTGATGATCACAGCTTCTGCGCCGAATTTCTGCATGGCTGTGAGCAGCTCTTCGTAGTACGCCTTGTCACCGGCTTCCCGGTAGGGAAGGCCTGTGAGGAATGCGGCTTCTGTTACATTAGGGAGGATCACCGTACCGCGACGGCAAAGCGCCTTCATGGCATCTACATGGGCATCGGTAATGGCGCTGTACAGTTTGCCGTGGTCGCCCATAACAGGGTCGATCACCGTGGGGACAGGGAACGCGTCCAGCACCCGCTCTACCGCTGCTGTTTGCGCGGGATCGGCAAGGTATCCGACGCTAATACCGTCAAAGCGAACATCGGTGGTCTGCCAATGGGCAACAATGGGGTCCATATCGCAGGTTAAGCTGCGGATATGGGGCTTGGGGAACGCGGTATGAGTGGAAAGTAGGGTGGTGGGCAGCACTGTACATTCGCACCCCATAACACTGAGGGTGGGCATAGCGACAGTTAAGCTGCACTTTCCCAGACAGGATAGGTCCTGCACAGTCAGAATTCTTTTCATGATTCCTGATTCCGTTTCTTCATCAGCTGGCGCATACGCAGACCGTGATCCAGCTCCCGCTTGCGGATACGCAGGCTCTTGGGGGTGCATTCCAGAATCTCGTCGTCAGCCAAAAATTCCAGGCACTGCTCCAAAGAGAAGATCTTGGGAGAGACCAGACGGAGGGCTTCGTCAGAGCCGGAAGCGCGCATATTGGTCAGCTGCTTCTTTTTGCAGACATTGACATTCATATCTTCGTTACGGCTGCAGATACCAACCACCATACCGGCATACACGGGGGTACCGGGTCCGATGAACAGCGCGCCGCGCTCCTGGGCAGCGTGCAGACCGTAGGTAACGGCTTCGCCGGTCTCAAAGGAAATGAGAGAACCGGTGAGGCGGCGCTCGATCTCACCCTTCATGGGTGCATAGCTGTCCAAAACGGAGGACATGATGCCCTCACCGCGAGTGTCGGTAAGGAATTCGCTGCGGTAGCCAAAGAGACCTCTGGAAGGAACCAAAAATTCCAGACGGTAACGGCTGCCCATGGGAGTCATGCCCAACAGGTCACCCTTGCGGCGGCCCATCTTTTCAATGACAGCGCCCATGCACTCTTCCGGCACGTCAGCCACCATGCGCTCAATAGGCTCGCACAGCTTGCCGTCAATTTCTTTGGTCAGCACACGGGGGGTGGATACGGAGAACTCATAGCCTTCCCGGCGCATGGTCTCCATGAGAATGGACAGATGCATCTCGCCACGGCCGGCCACATTGAAGCTGTCAGCGCTGGCTTCGGTGACATGGAGGGAAACGTCCTTCAGAAGCTCTTTTTCCAGACGGTCGCGGAGATTACGGGAGGTGACGAACTTGCCTTCCTTGCCGGCAAAGGGAGAATCGTTGACGGCGAAGGTCATTTCGATGGTGGGGTCGGAAATCTTCACAAAAGGCAGGGGCTCAATGGCATCGGGGGCGCAGAGGGTGCGGCCGATGGTGATGTCTGCCATACCGGACAGAGCCACGATCTCACCGGCGGAAGCTTCCTGCACAGCGGTCTTGCCCAGACCGTCATAGGTGTAAAGGGCAACGACCTTACCCTTTTGCTTCATATCGGGGTTGTGGTAATCGCAGATGGCAACCTCCTGGTTGACTTTAATGGTGCCGCGCTCAATGCGACCCACGGCAATACGACCCACATACTCATTATAATCAATGGAGGACACCAGCAGCTGCAAGGGCGCAGTCTCGTCGCCGGTGGGAGGGTCGATATAGTTCACGATGGTCTCGAACAGGGGAATAAAGTCCACACCGGTATCCGTAGGACCGTAGGCAGCAGTACCCTGACGGCCGGAACAGAAAATGGTAGGGGAATTGAACTGATCGTCGGTGGCGTTCAGATCCAAAAGCAGCTCCAAAACCTCCTCCATAACCTCGGGGATACGGGCATCAGGCTTGTCGATCTTATTCACGACCACAATGACCTTATGACCCAGCTCCAGCGCTTTTTGCAGCACGAAACGGGTCTGGGGCATGGGGCCTTCCGCGGCGTCTACCAGAAGCAGAACGCCATTGACCATCTTTAAGATTCGCTCCACCTCACCGCCAAAGTCGGCGTGACCGGGAGTATCCACGATGTTGATTTTGAAATCTTTATACTGTACAGAGGTGTTCTTCGCCAGAATGGTGATGCCGCGCTCCCGCTCCAGATCGCCGGAGTCCATAACGCGTTCCACGGTGGACTGGTTTTCACGGTAAATACCGCCCTGCTTCAGCATTTCGTCCACCAAGGTCGTTTTGCCGTGGTCAACGTGGGCAATAATGGCAATATTACGAATCTTTTCTTGTTGTACCATAATAATCTCTCCTTGTGCCACATTCTCTCAATATAAAAATATATCACACACTTTTCCCAATTGCAACAATCTCACAAAGAAACCCGCAAAAAATAAGGTGTTTTCTATGGTTGCAAACTCTTGACCGCCGGACGAGGGTGTGGTATGATATGGTGTAATAAAGTATAGTGCGGAGGATTTCCTGTCCTGCGCAAGACCATAAAAATATAAATTGGAGGAAATGACAATGGCTTACTATTATCCCGAACCCAGCCACACTTTCAGCGAGTATCTGCTGGTTCCCGGCTACACTTCCGAGGAATGCATTCCCGACAACGTCTCTCTGAAAACTCCTTTGACGAAATATCGCAAGGGTGTGGAAGAGCCTGCGATCAGCTTGAATATTCCCATGGTTTCTGCAATTATGCAGTCCGTTTCCAATGATACCCTGGCAATCGCTCTGGCAAAGGAAGGCGGCATCAGCTTTATCTTTGGCTCTCAGTCCATTGAGTCCCAGGCTGCTATGGTCGCTAAGGTGAAGAATCACAAGGCTGGCTTTGTGGTTTCTGCTTCCAACCTGACTCCCGATGCTACATTGGAAGATGTGCTGGCACTGAAGGAAGCAAACGGTTTCTCTACTGTGGCAGTTACCGAGGACGGCACCGCTACCGGTAAGCTTTTGGGTATCGTCACCGGCCGTGACTACCGCGTGAGCCGTATGGAAGGCACCGAGAAGGTTTCCTCCTTCATGACCCCCAGAGAAAAGCTGGTCACCGCTCCCGCAGAGACCACCCTGAAGGAAGCCAACGACATCATCTGGGAGAACAAGCTGAACAGCCTGCCCATCGTGGACGAGAACGACCATTTGATGTACTTCGTATTCCGTAAGGACTACGCTTCCCATAAGGCCAATCCCCAGGAGTTGCTGGACAGCCAGAAGCGCTACCTGGTAGGCGCAGGCATCAATTCCCGCGACTATGCTGAGCGTATTCCCGCTCTGCTGGCTGCAGGTGCTGATGTTCTGTGTATCGACTCCTCCGAAGGCTATACCTGCTGGCAGGCAAAGACCATCGCATGGGTGCGCGAGAACTACGGCGAAACCGTAAAGATCGGCGCCGGTAACGTGGTTGACCGTGACGGCTTCCGCTTCCTGGCCGAGGCTGGCGCTGACTTTATCAAGGTCGGTATCGGCGGCGGTTCTATCTGCATTACCCGTGAGACCAAGGGTATCGGCCGTGGTCAGGCTACTGCTTTGATCGAGGTTGCCGCAGCCCGTGACGAGTATTTCAAGGAGACCGGCATTTATGTGCCTATCTGCTCCGACGGTGGTATCGTCCATGACTACCACATGACCCTGGCACTGGCTATGGGTGCAGATTTCATGATGCTGGGCCGTTACTTCGCTCGCTTCGATGAGTCTCCCACTCCCAAGGTGCTGGTCAACGGCGCTTACATGAAGGAGTATTGGGGCGAAGGTTCCAACCGCGCACGTAACTGGCAGCGCTACGACCTGGGCGGCAAGACCAAGCTCAGCTTCGAGGAAGGCGTTGACTCCTATGTTACCTACGCCGGTACGCTCCATGATAACGTGGAGGCAAGCTTGTACAAGGTCAAGTCTACCATGTGCAACGTGGGTGTGATCAACATTCCCGACCTGCAGCGCGATGCCAAGTTGACTCTGGTGTCCTCCGTCTCCATTGTGGAAGGCGGCGCACACGACGTCACTTTGCGCTCCACCAACTCTTCCAAGTAATTGAAATGATCAAAGGGCGTGTTGCTGCTGCAACACGCCCTTCTTGACTCTATCAATCGTTTATGCAATAATAAAAATGAAATAAGAGAAGGGAGCGGCACAAATGGAACGAACGATGGAAATCCTAAAGAGGGCTTTGTTTGCGCTTGTTGCACTGCTTCCTTTGGGATCAGCACTTTTATCATACTTTGGCTATACAATTGTGCTTTTTAGCGTGCCGATTTATTCTATAGCAATTGCGGCATTGTCTATTTGTGTTGTTGTGTTGGACATTCTTTATAAAGACCAACTCCAAAGCGTGTCATGCCATATCCTGATGGCGTTGATTACGCCAATGTCTCTAATCAACAACTTTCTTTGCATACTGAAGTGTAATCATGTGTTGGTACTCATGGGTGGAACGGTTTGCTTTGTTTGCTGTTGCATTCTCACAATAAGATGCGCAAAACCGATGCTGGTTAAGATTTTGGCAGTGATATTATCTGCTTTGATGCTTTTGCCGATTGGTTTTGCCAGTCTTCTTGCAGTGTTTTTTCCCATTGGTCAAAATACTGTCGTGCAAACAGTGGAGTCTCCAAGCGGAAAATATTATGCCGAATTGATTGATAGTGATCAGGGCGCTCTCGGCGGCGATACGGTTGTAATGGTATATGAAAATTGGACAATTAACTTGCTTTTGTTCAAAATTGAAAAACAACCGCAGGAAGTGTATTGGGGTGAATGGGGCGAATTTAGGAATATGGAGATCCGTTGGAAGGACGATCATTGTATCGTAATTAATTCAGCAGAGTATGAAATAAAATAAATACAGATAAGAGATTGCAAAACGCATCTGGAACTGTAAAAAAACAGCCCTGTGGGAAACCACAGGGCCGTTTTTTATACAACTAATTTGTCGATGGTATCGAATCGGTAGCCGGCGTTTTTCCAATGGGTCAGAAGATCCCCTAAAATCTCCCCATTTGTCCTGGAAGTGGAGTGTAAAAGAATTACCGCGCCGTTGTGGGTGCGGGGGAGCAACTTTTGAAA
>JAFYPO010000041.1 GCA_017547505.1 Oscillospiraceae bacterium
ACCGTATTTTCGTCAAAACTGACCACCTCGGTCACCCCGGTCATGGTCAGACTTTTCCGCTCGTTCAAAGTCAGCTTGTGGGGCAGTTGCAGTTCCGTTTCCGCCATGTCCATTCCTCCTTCCATTTGGTAGAGTCTATGCCAAAGAAAAGGGGAATAGACGCGGTGCGTTGACAGCGGTCTTGTTTTGGGGTATAGTTACCAAGAAGGAGGTGAGCCGGTGGAATATCGAAAAATTGCGCCCGGAACGGGTCACGAAGAAGGCAGAAAGCTCCTTGCCGAGATGTATCGCCGGCACACAGGAGAAACGCTGCCCCAGATCCGGAAAGGGGAGCGGGGCAAGCCTTATTTTGCAAGTAGCGATTGGCATTTTTCCATTTCTCACACGAAAAACCATGTGTTCTGCGTGCTGGACAAGCAGCCAATCGGTATCGATGCGGAGGAACTGGATCGGGATATTAAGCTGACCCTGGCGGAGAAGATATTATCCCCCATGGAAAAGGCGCAGTTTGATGCTGCCGAGGATAAAAAAAGAGCGCTGCTCACTTTTTGGGTACTGAAAGAAGCGGCCGGTAAAATGACCGGAGAGGGCATCAACGGTTACCCCAATAAAACGAATTTTACTTTGGACGACCCCAGAGTGACAGAGATAGACGGCTGCTTGATTGCCGTTATTAAGGAGGACGACTATGATCTTTGAGACCCATGCCCATTTGAATGATCCTGCCTTTGACGAGGACAGGGAAAGCTTGATCCTCGGCCTGCCCCAAAAGGGCATTGAAGCAGTAATGAATGTGGGCTGCTGTCTGGAATCTTCCCACGACTGCATTGCCTTGGCAGAAAAATACCCCTTCCTCTACGCCTCTGTGGGCAGCCACCCTGACTCTGCCGACGAGGTAAACGAAGCGGTGATCGAAAAGTATCGCCAAATGGCAAGCCACCCCAAGGTGAAAGCCATCGGCGAGATCGGTTTGGATTACTATTACGAAACCATTCCCAGAGAGATCCAGCAAAAAGCCTTCCGCATGCAGATGGAACTGGCGAAGGAACTGAAGATGCCGGTGATCGTCCATGAGCGGAATGCCCACGATGACGGTATGCGCATCGTCAAGGAGTTCCCCGGTGTTACCGGCGTATTCCACTGCTACTCCGGCTCTGCGGAGATGGCGAGACAGTTGGTGAATATGGGCTGGTACATCGGTTTTACCGGAGTTTTGACCTTCAAAAATGCCCGCAAGGCCGTGGAGACAGCTGAGAGCATTCCGCTGGATCGGATTGTTTTGGAAACCGACTGTCCCTTTATGGCGCCGGAGCCTTTCCGTGGCAAGCGGAACGATCCCGGCTACCTGTACCGCATGGCAGAGCGCTTAGCAGAAATCCGTGGCATCAGCGTGGAGGAAGTCCACACCGTCACCACGGATAACGCAAAGAAATTATACAGATTGGGCTGAGCGGAGCACTTTTACGATGTTCTCCAGAAAATCCCAAACGGGAGGCTCCAGCCACTTATCATAAAGCATACACATATACAGGGCCTGATGCCAGTTCTGAAGAGGAACGAAGCGCAGGCCCTCTTTTTCTTCTGCGCATTCCTTGGGTACGACGCAAACACCCACCCCGGCCGCCACCAGATCCAGGGCAGATTGGGCGGTGTTCACGGTACAGCGGACGTTTTCCTCTGTCAAAGTACCGCTGGCCCACTGACCGAAGGTATCTTCCATATCGTAATTAAAGACTACCTGGGGGTCGTGGGCAATCTGCTGGGGCGTCAGACAAGGACTTTTCGCAAGGGGGTGACTTTTCGGCAGCGCCACAGAGAAATCCCGCTGCCCCAATTTGCGGAAATGGAGGGAACGGTCACGATTGGTGGTGTCCACAATGGCCATGTCCAGTTTTTCCTGCCGCACCAGATCCATCAGTTCTTCCGCAGAACTCTCTGTCAGGTGGAAGCGGATACGGTCGTTCTTTTGCAGATAGCGGGTGATCTCTTTTGCCACCTGACCGCCTAAAGTGCCGGATACCAGACCCATACGAATGACCACCGGGGCGCTGACTTTACTCTCCCGCAGGGTCATGGAGGCGGAGTTCAGCTCCCGCAATGCGGCGTCCACCTTTTCCCGGTAGAAGCGGCCTTCCTCTGTCAGACGGATATTGCGCCCCACTTTCTCAAAAAGACGGATACCGCCCAGTTCGTCCTCCAGATTGTGAATGGCGCTGCTTAAGGAGGGCTGGGAGATGCCCAGCCGTGCAGCCGCCAGGGTATAATGCTCCGTTTGTGCCAAAACGGAAAAATATCGAAGATAGTTATAGTTCATCTGTGCAACCTCGCCAATCTATAGATATAAACTATAAATAAAATATCATAACTATATTGGTTTTTGCAAGAAAAATTTGTATAATGCCCAAGGTGCTGGGAAGCATGCCCAAAAATCGGCTATCTGCCTAAAAAGAAAAGTCGTTTTTTGGTGAGAAAGATGCAAACTATTCGTTGCGAAGCACCGCAAATTATGATACCATATTATATAGAGTATATATAATAGAGGAGAATATCCCGATGAGCTTTACCTACAAGGGTCTGAAGATCCAATATTCCCGCCACATCGTCACCGACGAAGAGGTGGATAAGAACATGCAGCGTCTGCTGGAGCAGAACCCCCGGATCGCAGAAGTCACCGACCGTCCCACCGAGAATGGCGACGAGGTGGTTCTGGATTACGCCGGCTTCTGTGAAGGTGTGCAGTTCCCCGGCGGCACCGCCGAAAACCAGACTTTGGTGTTGGGCAGCGGCATGTTTATCCCCGGTTTTGAGGAGCAGCTGCTGGACAAGGTTCCCGGCGAAGAGGTCACCGTAAAGGTCACCTTCCCCACCCAGTACCATGCAGAAGATCTGGCCGGCAAGGAAGCCGAATTTAAGTGCAAGATCAAGTCCATTCGCCTGAAGACTCCCTACGAGCTGGACGACACCTTCGCCAAGGAAGTTGGCAAGTGCGATACCTTCCAGGAAATGCGCCAGAAGATGAAGGACAGCATGCAGATGTATGTGGACGAGCGGGGCGAGATGGATCTGCAGGATCGGCTGCTGGATATGGCTGCCAAGACCCTGGAATTTACCATTACCGAGTCCATGATGAACGACGCCCTGGAAGAGCAGGTCAGAAACCTGCGGGCGCAGCTGGCACAGCAGGGTCTGACTCTGGAAATGTACTGCCAGTTCATGAACACCACCGTGGAAGCCATCAAGGAAGACGCAAAGCCTTCTGCAGAAGCTGCTGTGCGCGCCCGGGCAACCATTGACGAGATCGTCCAGATCGAGGGCCTGGAGGCCACCGAAGAGGACATCGGCAAGGCGCTGGCAGTGATCTGCCGCCACAACAACATCACCATGGACGAGCTGAAGGAGCAGTACGATGCCGCTCTGGAGCAGATGGTCGTCAACAGTGTCCTTACCGGCAAGGTAATGCGCCTCATTCGGGACGCAGCCGTTGTCGAGGAATAAATACATTAAAATTGTGCCGACGGCACTAAACATTAAGGAGGAAACATACTATGGCAATCGTTTTTGACGAAAATGGCAAGTACGTAGACGAGAAGGGCCTGGTCAAGCTGGACCCCACCAAGTTTGCTGACTGGCAGATCGCTGAGGAAGCAGAGAAGACCCTGCCCCCCGTGGATTACTTCCGCGAGAAGCTGGGCCTGCTGGAAGAGGAAATTATCCCCTACGGCAAGACCCCCAAGATCGACTTCATCAAGGTTATGAAGCGTCTGGCTGACAAGCCCGACGGCAAGTTCATTGAGGTCACCGCTGTGACCCCCACCCCCTTCGGCGAAGGCAAGTCCACCGTTTCTCTGGGTCTGATCGAAGGCCTGGGCTACATCGGCAAGAACGCCGGTGGCGCTCTGCGTCAGCCTTCCGGCGGCCCCACCATGAACGTTAAGGGTACTGCTGCAGGTGGCGGTAACGCTCTGCTGATGCCCATGACCGAGTTCTCCCTGGGTCTGACCGGCGATATCAACGATATCATCAACGCTCACAACCTGGCAATGGTTGCGCTGACTGCACGTATGCAGCACGAGCGCAACAACACCGACGAGTGGCTGGAGAAGAAGGGCCTGAAGCGTCTGGACATCGACCCCAAGCGCGTGGAAATGGGCTGGGTCATCGACTTCTGCGCACAGAGCCTTCGTAACATCATCATCGGTATCGGCGGCCGTCTGGATGGCTTCATGATGGAGTC
>JAFYPO010000004.1 GCA_017547505.1 Oscillospiraceae bacterium
ATGCTGACGCAGGAACCAGGTATCAGCCTTAGAGCCTGCCAAACGGACGCAGTGAACTCTGGACTGCTGACCGGCACCCACACCGATTGCCTGACCATCTACAGCGAAGCAGACGGAGTTGGACTGGGTGTACTTCAGGGTGATCAGAGAAATGATCAGGTCGATCTTAGCGCTTTCGGGAATTTCCTTATTTTCGGTAACCACATTCTGCAGCAGTTCCTCGCTGATCTTGAAATTGTTACGACCTTGCTGGAAAGTAACACCAAAGATCTGCTTATTCTCCTGCTCTGCGGGAACATAGTCGACATTCATGGCAACCACATTGTAGCCGCCCTTACGCTTTGCCTGCAGAATTGCCAAAGCTTCCTCGGTATAGCCGGGAGCGATAACACCGTCGGAAACCTCACGGGCAATCAGCTTTGCGGTCATTTCGTCACAGACATCGGACAGAGCGATCCAGTCGCCGAAGGAGCACAGACGGTCAGCGCCTCTTGCACGAGCAAAAGCGCAAGCCAGGGGGTTCTCATCCAGGCCTTCCACATCGTCAACAAAGCATGCCTTCTTCAGATCAGCGCTCAAAGGCTTGCCCACAGCTGCGGAGGTGGGAGAAACATGCTTAAAGGAAGTAGCGCAAGCCATGCCGGTAGCTTCCTTCAGCTCCTTCACCAGCTGCCAGGAGTTCAGCGCGTCCATGAAGTTGATATAGCCGGGACGGCCGTTGAGCACGGTGAAGGGCAGATCGCTACCGTCGTGCATATACAGTTTAGAAGGTTTCTGATTGGGGTTACAACCATATTTCAGTTCTAGTTCTTTCATCGTCTTTCTCCTTTTACTGGTGCTTGTTGAGGACTCTCTGCTCAAACTTGCCGGTAGCCAGATCGGTATAACGGACAAACAGAGAGATCTTATTGTCGGGGTTCAGGTTCTCCCACAGCATATCGGTGAGCGCATCGATATCATTGCACAGCTCCACTCTCTCAGGCTCGCCCTGGAAGGTGGGAATCACGGGATTGCCGTCGCACACATAGGTGTGGATAAAGTGACCCAGACCTGCGGTTGCGGGGTACTCGTAGAAGAAGCGGGCGCAGGCATTGCCCTCGGGGTCAGCAGCCTTCAGAATGGACATCTTATAGCTACCGTCGCCTGCCAACAGGCCGGAGATACGGGGTGTCCAGTTAGGACCGTCGTCTTCAAACATACGGGTACGCAGGGCAGCTTCCCAGCTCTCGCCCTTTGCCAGATACTCCCAAATGGTGTCGGTCTGGTCGCCGTTGGTAACGATGAGACCGCAGCCGGCTTCCCGGACAGGATGATAAATGATCAGATGGGGGTCCTTCATGAGGCTGGGATCATGGGCCTCGGTACGGATGCCGTCGGGCTCCAAAGCAAAAATACGGTTGCGGCTATTCACGCTGCGACCCATGATAAAGTAGGCAGCAACAGACTTGGTACCGTCGGGAGTCACACCCAAAACGATGCCACGGCCGGGATAAGCATTGGTAGAAAGCTTCTCTTTCAGAGAGCCGATCTCATAAACGTTCATATCTGTTTCCTTTCTTTATCGCTGCAATTGTTTGCTCACAATTTCCACGGCAGCAGGAAGAATCTTCCACTCCGCCTGTTCCATAACACGCTTTTGCAAGATTTCCGGGGTGTCCCCTTCTTCGATCTCCACGGCCTTTTGCAGGATGATCTTGCCACCGTCGGGGATCTCGTTGACGAAATGCACCGTTGCGCCGGTGACCTTAACGCCGTAGGCCAAAGCCTCCTCATGCACCCGCAGGCCGTAGTAACCCACACCGCAGAAGGACGGGATCAAGGAAGGATGCACATTCAAAATGCGCTCCGGATAATCTTTTGTAAAATTCTCGCTGAGGATGGACATGAAGCCGGCCAGGACAATCATATCGATGCCATTGACCGTCAGAAGCTCTTTGATCTTCTGCTCAAAAGCTTCCTGGCTACCGCACTCCTTCTTCAGCACGATCTCAGAGGGGATGCCCGCCTTGGCGGCTCTTTCCAGGGCATAGGCCTTGGAATTATTGGCAATCACCAGGGCAATCTCACCGCTTGTAATGACGCCAGCATTCAGTGCGTCAATCAGCGCCTGCAGGTTGGTACCGCCGCCGGAGACCAAAACCGCGATTTTTGTCTTCGCCATTATGTTCCCTCTTATTCGATGACAATCTTGTCATCGGAAGCCACGATCTTACCGATCACATAGGCATCCTCGCCGTTTTCCTTCAGGATAGAGATGGCAGTCTCCACTTCCTCAGCGGGAACCACGATACTCATGCCCACACCCATGTTATAGGTGTTGAACATATCACGCTCGGGGATGTTACCAGTCTTGGCGATCAGATCGAAGATAGGCAGCACCTTCACAGCGCTGCGGTCGATCACGGCGCCCAGGCCGTCGGGAATGCTACGGGGAATATTTTCATAGAAGCCGCCGCCGGTGATGTGGCTGATGCCCTTCACATTCACCTTCTCCAGAAGCGCCAGAACGGGCTTTACATAGATCTTGGTGGGGGTCAGCAGGGCCTCTGCGGTGGTCTTACCGCCCAGTTCCGCCTTGGGAACATACAGGTCGGGATTGTTGTTGTCGATATCAAAGACCTTACGGCACAGGCTGAAGCCGTTGGAATGGATACCGGTGGAAGGCAGAGCAATCACCGCATCGCCGGCTGCCATCTTGGTATTGTCCAGGATCTTCTTCTTATCCACGATACCCACAGCAAAGCCAGCCAGATCGTACTCTTCCACAGGCATCATGCCGGGATGCTCAGCGGTTTCGCCACCGATAAGCGCAGCGCCGGACTGAACACAGCCCTCAGCAACACCGCCTACGATCTCAGCGATCTTTTCGGGAATGTTCTTACCGCAGGCAATGTAGTCCAGGAAGAACAGAGGCTTTGCGCCTACGCAGATAATGTCATTGACACACATAGCCACGGCATCAATGCCAATGGTGTCATGCTTGTCCATGAGGATAGCCAGCTTCACCTTGGTGCCGCAGCCGTCAGTACCGGAGACCAGAACAGGCTCTTCCATGCCGGCAACAGGCAGACCGAAGCAGCCGCCAAAGCCGCCCACATCATCCAGGCAGCCCTCATTGCGGGTACGCTTCACATGCTTCTTCATCAATTCAACAGCGCGGTAGCCAGCGGTGATGTCAACGCCAGCCGCTGCATAACTTGCAGAATAGCTTTTTTCAGACATGATTTAAGCTCCTTATCAATAATTCTTATTCCTTGCCGTTCCAGCAGTAAGTGCAAAGCTTGCAGGGCTCTAAGCCGATAGCCTTTTCAACACCCTCGATGGTCTGGAAGCCCAAAGAGTCAAACTTCAGTTTGTCACAAATGGACTTGCGCATAGCTTTACCGCGCTCGCTGTTACCGTCAGCATACTCTTCAATATGCTTGAGGCCTTCCTCCCCTTCCAGTTCCACAATTGTTTGACGGGAGATCAGCTCCATGTCACTGGTGGCACGGGAGAAGTTCAGATATTTACAGCCATACATAATAGGCGGGCAAGCAGAACGCATGTGTACAGACTTTGCACCGTTGTCGTAGAGGAACTCCACAGTTTCCCGCAGCTGCGTGCCACGAACAATGGAGTCGTCCACAAACAAAAGGTTCTTGTCCTTGATCAACTCAATGACCGGAATTTGCTTCATTTTAGCAATCTTATTCCGGTCAGCCTGCTTTGCCGGGGTAAAGCTTCTTGCCCAGGTTGGGGTGTACTTGATAAAAGCACGAGCAAAGGGCTTGCCGGTGCGATTGGCGTATCCAATAGCATGGGGAGTACCGGAATCGGGCACACCGCCCACATAATCGATCTCCATGGAACGGCCCTGGGCCATATCGCGGTCAGCAATCTCAGCACCGTTGCGGTAGCGCATCGCTTCCACATTGATACCCTCGTAGGTGGAGGTAGGATAGCCGTAATAACTCCACAAGAAGGCGCACATGTGCATCTCCTTACCGGGAGCCGCCAGCTGGGACTCAGAATCAGGAGTCAGCTCCACAATCTCGCCGGGACCCAATTCCCGCACATGCTCATAGCCAAGCTTGGTATAAGCAAACTGCTCGAAGGACACGCAATAGCCATCCTCATTCTTGCCGATCTGTACAGGGATACGGCCAACCCGGTCACGGGCAGCGATCAATGTGCCATCATCCTTCAAAATAAGGATATTGGCAGTGCCGTCGATAACACTCTGAGCAAACTGAATACCTTCCACAAAGCTGGGCTTCTCGCCGATTAGTGCAGCAACCAACTCAGTAGCGTTGACCTTGCCGCCGGTCATTGCATCAAAGTGCGCACCGGAAGAAAGATACTGATCAATCAGTTCGTCGGAATTATTGACAATACCAACGGTGGTGATGGCGAAAGTGCCTAAACGGGAGCGAATCAGCATAGGCTGAGGATCGCTGTCGCTGATACATCCGATGGCAGATGTGCCCTGCATTTCGTCAAAAATGTGCTCAAACTTGGTACGGAACGGAGAGTTCTCAATATTGTGGATCTTTCTCTGCAGACCAATCTTCTTGTCATAGGCAGCCATGCCGCCCCGGCGCGTACCTAAATGGGTGTGGTAGTCCACGCCAAAAAACACATCCACCATACAATCCTGCTTGGATGTGATGCCAAAAAAGCCTCCCATGGCGAACTCCTTTAAGTCAGAAAATTAAGCGAAGAACAGCTTGTTCAGAGTCATGGGATCGATGTACTCGCCGTCCTTGTAAACACGCATATTACCGGAAGCAACCTCGTCGATCAGCATGACATTGCCCTCGGGATCGTAGCCGAACTCGAACTTAATGTCATACAGGTCCAGGCCCTTCTCTGCCAGATCGTCAGCAACGATCTTGGTGATAGCCTGAGTCTGTGCCTTCAGAGAATCGTACTGCTCAGCAGTCATAACGCCCAGATCAACCAGGCCGTCCTTGGTAACCAGAGGATCGCCCAGAGCGTCATTCTTGAAGGTGGTCTCTACGTAGTAAGGCAGATCCTGGCCCTCGGTGCAGTACTCGTTGTAGCGGCGGAAGAAGGAACCCACAGCCTTACGACGACAGATAACTTCCAGGCCCTTGCCAAACACCTTTGCAGGCAGAACTTCCATAGTGGTGGTAGCCAGGTCGGCATTGACATAGTGAGTTCTGATGCCGGCGGCATTGATCTTCTCAAAGTAATAAATAGACATACGCAGGTTTACATCGCCAACGCCTTCAATGGTCAGGCCAACGGAGTTTTCACCGGGATCAAACACGCCGTCCTTGCCGGTGCAGTCATCCTTGAACAGCAGCAGGCAGTTGCCATTCTCCAGAGCGTAAACATTCTTAGTCTTACCGGTGTACAAAAGCTTCTTTTCCATAATTATTACTCCTTTTATTGTCTTGGTTTTCACCAGGTTTTACAGTCTATCCATAACGCCTGCGTCCTTCTTAAGAACAACATCGGCATCATTTTTACGTTTTGCATCCAGTTTTGCAGCAAGATCGGCATCGGAAACAGCCAGAATCTGTGCAGCCAGCAGCGCAGCATTGGCGCCGCCGTTCAAGGCAACCGTGGCAACGGGAATGCCGGTGGGCATCTGTACGGTGGAAAGCAGTGCATCCAGACCGTCCATCATGCCGCCCTTGCAGGGAATACCGATCACAGGAAGCGTGGTGTTTGCTGCAATAGCGCCGGCCAAGTGTGCAGCCATACCAGCTGCAGCGATCAGAACACCAAATCCATTCTCACGTGCATTCAGCGCAAAATCTCTTGCTTCTACAGGAGTTCTGTGGGCAGAATAGATATGCACCTCAAATGGAATCTCTAAAGATTTTAACATATCTGTAGCCTTCTGAATGATAGGCAGATCGCTGTCACTGCCCATAATAATACCAACTTTTTTCATAATTTACCTCCAATCAAAACGAAAAGGGCGCACAAGGCCTATAAAGCCAAATGCGCCCAGACGGTCGGCAGGTGCAAAGCACCTAAAGCTCTCTGTTCCCCTGTGGTTTTCCACATTTTCCGTCAGTCGCAGAAAGCACTATTCATCTACCCTAAGATTTTAACATGTCACCAGAAGACTGTCAAGAAACGAAACAGAAAATCAAGGCATTTTTTACCTTTTGCAGAAGAATAATTAGTTTCACCGCCGAAATTTGTAAAATATTCCGGCGGTGAATTCCAACTATTGTCTAATATTTAATTCTTGACCTTTTTTGCCTCGCAATATACACAGCGATAGATTCCGTTTTCACGATTGACGCACTTGAAAGAATGAACGATTTCCTGCTCAGTAGAGGTAATACAGCGGGGATTATCGCAAACAAATTCTTCGGTTACAACATCGGTAACCTCGTGTGCAGGCACGCCTTCTTCAGCCTCCTTCAGAAGCTTCATAATGAGAGCCATGCGCATCAGCTTGCCGTTAAGGGCTTGACGGAAATAGGCAGCTCTGGGATCCTCGTCGACCTTTACACTTATCTCGTTCACACGGGGCAGCGGATGGAGAATACGCATCTCCTGCTTTGCGGTTTCCAGCTTTTCGGCTGTGAGGATGTAGCTATCCTTCAGACGCTCATACTCATCATAGCTGTCAAAACGCTCACGCTGAATACGGGTCATGTACAGAACATCCAGCTGGGGCATGGCCTCCTCCAAAGAGGTGGTCTCCACATACTCCATGTTGTACTTATCCAGCACCTCGTACTTAACATACTTAGGCAGCTTCAGCTCCTCGGGAGCAATCAGCACGATCTTGATGTTCTTATAACGAGCCAAAGCGGACAGCAGAGAATGGACGGTTCTGCCGTACTTCAGGTCACCGCAGAAACCAACAGTCAAATTCTCCAGACGGCCCAACTCACGGTAAATAGTCAGAAGGTCTGCCAGGGTCTGGGTGGGGTGGCAGTGACCGCCGTCACCCGCATTGATAACAGGAATAGATGCATTCAAAGAGGCCACATAAGGAGCACCTTCCTTGGGGTGACGCATAGCCATGATGTCAGCATAGCAGCTGATCATCTTGGCGGTATCGGCGATACTCTCGCCCTTGGAAGCAGAAGATGTGCCGGCATCACTGAAGCCGATCACGTTGCCGCCCAGCTCCAACATAGCTGCCTCAAAGCTGAGCCGGGTACGGGTGGAAGGTTCAAAGAATAATGTTGCCAGCTTTTTGCCACGGCAGACCTCAGAATACTTCTTGGGGTTTTCACTGATATCGCAAGCGGTTTTCAGCAGCTGATCGATTTCCTCCACGGAAAACTCAGTAATATCGATAAGACTTCTTTTCATAAGGCAGTCCTCCCCTACTCAAGCCTTTGCGCCGTTGACAGCCAGATAAGCCTTGATGCGAGCCACATTCTCAGCATGCTCGGGCTTCTCTTCCAGATACTCGATGATGTCATAGACATCCACAACGGAGTACACAGGGAAACCGAACTGCTCCTCGATCTCCTGCATAGCGCCCTTCTCACCCTGGCCCTTTTCCTTGCGATCCACCATAATGAAGGTGGCGATGACCTTAGTGTTTTCCAGATGGCTCAGGATCTCCATGCTCTCACGAATTGCTGTGCCAGCGGTGATGACGTCCTCGATAATGACGATCTCTTCACCGGCCTGGGGTACATAGCCAACAAAAGTGCCGCCTTCGCCGTGGTCCTTCACTTCCTTGCGGTTGAAGAAGAAAGGCAGATCAAGGCCCTGCTTGCTCAATGCGACAGCAGCGGAAATGGACAGAGAAATGCCCTTGTAGGCGGGGCCGTACAGCACAGCAGCCTTCTTGCCCAGCTTGTCAAAGTAAGCCTTGGCATAGAACTCACCCATTTTGGTGATCTGGTCACCGGTCTTAATCATACCGGCATTGACAAAGTAAGGGATCTTACGGCCGGACTTCGCGGTGAAATCACCGAATTTCAGCACGCCCGCACCTTCCAGAAATTCAATAAATTCTCTCTTATAAGCTTCCATGATTCTCTCCTATCTCTTAGTCACAAAACTCAGCTATACAACGCTCGTAAGCGGCGACAGGATCAGCCGCAGCGGTAATGGGACGGCCCACCACGATGTAGTCAGAGCCGATCTCCTTAGCCTGGGCGGGGGTCATGACACGCTTCTGGTCTCCCACTTCGCCGTCAGCAAAACGGACGCCGGGAGTGATGGTCAAGAATTCCTTGCCACAGGTATCATGAACCTTGGCCGCTTCCAGAGGAGAGCAAACGATACCGTCCAGGCCCGCGTTCTTTGCAGTCTTTGCATAGTGCATGACCACCTGGTCGATGGGCTCACGGATCAGAATGTCACGCTCCATGGTCTCCTGGTCGGTGGAGGTCAGCTGGGTCACGGCGATCAGCAGAGGACGGGTGCCGTCTTCACGGGTAAGACCTTCCAGTGCGCCTTGCATCATAGCGGTAGCGCCGGCGGCATGGAGGTTGGTGATGTCCACATCCAGATTGCGAAGCACGGCCATTGCCTTCTTCACGGTGTTGGGGATGTCATGGAGCTTCAGATCCAAAAAGATCTTATGGCCTCTTGCCTTGATTTCCTTTACGATTGCGGGACCTTCTGCATAGTACAGCTCCATGCCGATCTTCACAAAAGGCTTACGGCCGGTGAACTTATCCAGAAAAGCAAATGTCTGCTCTGCGCTGGCAAAGTCACAAGCTACGATTACGTCCTTACCCATTACTTTACGCCTCCTATAATTTCACTTAATGTGTTGATTCCGTACTGATCCATCACTCTGGGCAGATCTTCGATAATATCCCGGCAGATAAAGGGATTTACCAGATTGGCAGCGCCCACCTCAACAGCGGTAGCACCTGCCAGCATCATCTCCACCACATCCTCGGCGGAGGATACACCGCCCATGCCCACAACAGGGACTTTCACGGCATTTGCCACCTGGTACACCATGCGCACGGCCACAGGGAAAATGGCACTGCCGGAGAAGCCACCCATCTTATTGGCGATGATCGGCTTACGGGTGCGCAGGTCGATGCGCATACCCAGCATGGTGTTGATGAGGCTGATACCATCAGCACCGGCATCCTCGCAGGCCTTGGCGATGGACACGATATCGGTGACGTTAGGGCTGAGTTTTACGATCACGGGTTTGGTGGTGACCTTCTTTACCGCAGCAGTTACCTCTGCTGCCGCTTTGGGATCGGTACCAAAGCTCATACCACCGCCATGTACATTGGGACAACTTACATTGACTTCCAGCCAACCGACCTGCTCTTCCTTATCCAGCATTTCGCAGGTATACGCATAGTCGGGCACAGAAAAACCGCTGACATTGGCCATAACCGGCTTGTTAAAACACATTTTCAGCTTAGGCAGTTCTTCGGAGACCACCTTCTCCACACCGGGATTCTGCAGACCGACCGCATTGATCATGCCGCTGCTACACTCAGCGATACGAGGTGTTGGGTTGCCGAAGCGAGGGTCCTTGGTAGTACCCTTGAAAGAGAATGTGCCAAGACAGTTGATGTCATAAAGCTCTGCGTACTCGTAGCCGTAGCCAAAAGTACCGGAGGCAGGAATCACAGGATTACTAAGTTCAATCCCGCAAAGATTTACATTCAGTCTTCCCACAAGATCTCCTCCTTTCGCATAACAGGGCCTTCCTTGCAGATGCGCTTGTATCCTGTGATTGTCTTACAGGAGCAGCCCATGCAGGCGCCGAAGCCGCAGCCCATGCGTTTTTCGAAACTCATCTGACCGGAGGTGACTGAAGTCTTATATACAGCCTTCAGCATAGGCTCAGGGCCGCAGGTATAGAAATAAGTATAGTCCATTTCTTTCATGGCATCGGTAACAAAACCCTTCATGCCATAAGAGCCGTCAACGGTAGTAACCGTCACATCTGCGCCCAGTGCTCTAAATTCATTCTCGTAAAACACCTCGTTCTTTGTGTTAAAACCCAGAATAACGCGCACTTGCTTGCCCTCAGCAATCAACTTGCGTGCAAGCATATACATGGGTGGTACACCGACACCACCGCCCAAAAGGACAGGCTTCTCCCCTGCTACAGTCAGGTCATAACCATTACCCAGGCCGGTAAGTACATCCAATTTCCCTTCTT
This sequence comes from Oscillospiraceae bacterium, assembly GCA_017547505.1. GTDB lineage: Bacteria > Bacillota > Clostridia > Oscillospirales > Oscillospiraceae > Faecousia. The sequence goes on from JAFYPO010000004.1 coordinate 10,088, forward strand.
TCATCTGGGACATCAAGCGTGTACCCTTGCCTACTGCTTTGTAGATGATAGTAAGAGTATCACCCTGCACATCACAAACCGAAATGGGGCGGCGCAGGTACAATCCCTCCAGTTTGATGTTCACAAACTGACCGGGTGCGGTAATGTGAGAAACATCGCCACGGAGTTCCATTTTAAAAACATTCTCCGTCAGTGCAGTGTTGCTTATGATTTCAAAATAACTTTGCTTCATTGGGGCTCCTCTCTACCCGATTTGGTTAGAGGCGGGGTGCACCCCGCCTCGATATCAAGAATCAATTGTGGAAATAGTCAGAGTAGTCTCTTCCAAAACATCCAAAAGAACACGAACTGTATCCAAGGAAGTGAAAATAGTAACGTTGTTCTCTGTTGCAATCAGACGAATCTGATGGCCGTCGTTATTGGAACCTTCTGTGCCGTTTTCTCTGGTGTTAAGAACATAAGCGATGTGGCCCTGACGCAGTGCTTCAGGGATCTCCTCACTACCTTCACTGATCTTACCCAGGATATGGGTGCGGATACCATTGCGCTTCAAGAACATAGCAGTACCTTCCGTAGCCTGGATATTGAAGCCCAGGTTGTAGAAACGACGAATCAAAGGCAGTGCTTCATCTTTATCCTTATCGGCAATGGTAGCAAACACAGTACCGTAGTTCTGCAAATGCATACCTGCAGCCTGCAGAGACTTATACAGCGCACGATTGAAGCTGTCATCATATCCGATTGCTTCACCGGTAGACTTCATCTCAGGAGACAGGTAAGCGTCCAAACCACGCAACTTATTAAATGAGAACACAGGTGCTTTTACATACCAGCGTTTCTTCTCATCGGGATAAATATCAAAAATACCCTGTTCCTTCAAACTCTTGCCCAAAATAACCTCAGTAGCGATATCAGCCAGGCTGTAACCGGTAGCCTTGCTCAGGAACGGTACAGTACGGGAAGAACGGGGGTTGACCTCGATGATATAAACATTCTCGTTCTCGTCAACGATGAACTGAATGTTGTACAGACCAACGATACCGATACCCAGGCCCAACTTCTTTGCATACTGCAGAATGATGCCCTTCACCTTATTGGAGATAGAGAAAGCAGGATAAACGCTCATAGAGTCACCGGAGTGAACACCGGTACGCTCGACAAGTTCCATGATACCGGGTACAAACACATTAATGCCGTCGCAGATAGCGTCAACCTCAACTTCTTTGCCCTGAATATACTTATCAACCAGAACAGGCTTGTCCTCATCGATAGCAACAGCGGTACGCAGATAGTGACGCAACTGTGCCTCATTGGCAACAATACGCATTGCACGACCACCCAGGACAAAGGAAGGACGCACAAGAACGGGATAGCCAATCTCGTTTGCTGCAGCAATACCATCTTCGATCTTGGTCACAGCACGGCCCTTGGGCTGAGGAATATCCAGCTCACACAGCAGTTTTTCAAAAGCATCACGGTTTTCTGCTCTGTCAATGGCAGCGCAGTCAGTACCAATGATCTTAACACCGCGGTCGGTCAGAGGCTGTGCCAGGTTAATTGCAGTCTGACCACCCAGAGAAGCAATAACACCTTCAGGCTTCTCAAACTCAATAATGTTCATAACATCTTCAGGAGTCAGAGGCTCGAAATACAGTTTGTCAGCAGTAGTATAGTCAGTAGAAACGGTCTCAGGGTTATTATTGATAATAATTGCCTCATAGCCGGAGTTCTTAATGGTGGTAACAGCATGAACTGTGGAGTAGTCAAACTCAACACCCTGACCGATACGGATAGGACCTGCACCCAGAACAACAATCTTCTTCTTATTTGTCAGACGAGAAGTGTTCTCACCGGTGTAGGAAGAGTAGAAGTAAGGAATGTATGCGCCGGTATGGCAGGTATCCACCATGCGGTACACAGGGAACATCTTGTTTTCCTTGCGAATGTTATATACATCGATTTCCTTCATGTTCCAGAGTTTTGCAATGAAGGTATCGCTGAAGCCCATTTTCTTAGACTCCAAAAGTACATCAAGGCTGCCCACATTGGCAGAAAGCTTGCGCTCCATAGCAACAATATTGCGCACAGCCTCCAGGAAATAGGTAGTGATCTGTGTAACTTCATGCAGCTTCTCAACGGTCTCTTCACGACGCAAAAGTTCTGCAACGGCAAAGATATTATCGTCCTGGAAACCCTTCAGATACGCCAGCAGCTCATCATTGGACTTATCATCAAACTTTGCCATGTGGAAATGACACACGCCGATCTCCAGAGAGCGGACAGACTTCAGCAAGCACTCTTCCAGGTTAGAGCCGATACCCATAACCTCACCGGTTGCCTTCATCTGAGTACCCAGCGCGTTGGTCGCAGAGGTGAACTTATCGAAGGGGAATCTGGGCAGTTTTGCAATCACATAGTCCAGTGCAGGCTCGAATGCTGCATTGGTGTTTGCAATCTTAATGTCCTCCAGCGCCATACCCACTGCGATCTTTGCAGTAACACGGGCAATGGGATAACCGGAAGCCTTGGAGGCCAGTGCAGAAGATCGGGAAACTCTGGGATTAACCTCGATGAGGTAGTACTCACTAGTCTCCGGATTCAGTGCAAACTGCACATTACAGCCGCCTTCAATCTTCAGCTCACGAATCAGCTTAATGGCGGAATCGTTAAGCATCTTCATATCATGATCATTGAGGGTCATGATGGGTGCAACAACGATGGAGTCACCGGTATGGACACCGACAGGATCGATATTTTCCATACCGCAGATAGTAATAGCGTGGTCGTAGGAGTCACGCATGACTTCGAACTCGATTTCCTTGTAACCCTTAACACTCTTCTCAATCAGAACCTGATGCACAGGAGACAACTTAAAGGCATTCAGGCCGACCTCAATCAGTTCCTCTTCACTATATGCGAAGCCACCGCCGGTACCGCCCAGAGTGAAAGCGGGACGCAGAACAACAGGATAGCCAATGCGCTTTGCAGCTTCCTTAGCTTCCTCAATGCTATACGTGATTTCAGAAGGAATGGTAGGCTCGCCGATAGACTGGCACAGTTCCTTGAACATCTCACGATCTTCCGCGCGTTCAATGGACTCACTGCTGGTTCCCAGCAATTCTACATTACATTCCTTCAGAACGCCCTTCTTCTCAAGTTGCATTGCCAGATTCAAACCTGTCTGGCCACCCAAACCGGGAATAATTGCATCGGGGCGCTCATAGCGAAGGATCTTTGCAATATACTCCAGAGTCAGGGGTTCCATATAGACCTTATCAGCAATCGTGGTATCGGTCATAATAGTAGCAGGATTGGAGTTGCACAGAACAACTTCATAACCCTCTTCCTTCAATGCCAGACAAGCCTGTGTGCCGGCATAGTCAAACTCAGCAGCCTGACCGATGACGATCGGGCCGGAGCCGATAATCAAAATTTTCTTTATATCCGTTCTCTTTGCCATAATACAATCCTCCTGTTACTTTCTATACACGACTTTGCCATTGCAAACAGTTAACATACACTCGCCTTTCAGTTTCCAACCTGCAAAAGGCGTTGCCTTACCCATAGAGAGGAACTCGTGTGGGTCAACTGTAAATTCTTTATCCAAATTCCACACAGTAAAATCTTCACCCAAAGGAATATTAAACCGTTTTCTTGGGTTAATTGCCAAAAGATCAATCAGTTTTTCAAGTGTGATGATTCCTGGAAGGACCATATGCGTATACATTGCTGCAAAAGCTGTTTCAATACCAACAATACCGAAAGCACTGCCCGCCAATCCCTTGGATTTTTCTTCTGCAGAATGCGGCGCATGATCTGTAGCGATCATTTCGATTGTGCCGTCAACGATACCCGCAACCAACGCCTTCCGATCTTCTTCACTGCGGATAGGAGGATTCATGCGGAACCTGCCATCTTCCTGAAGATCCATGTCATTCATAATCAGGTAGTGCGGTGCAGTCTCACAGGAAACATCAAGTCCTCGTGCCTTAGCATCACGGATCAAAGCTACGCTCTCTTTTGTGGAGATATGACAAACATGGTACTTGCAACCGGTCTCTTCCACCAAACGAAGATCTCTTTCAATTTGCTCATACTCGCTGGCGCTGCAAATACCCTTATGCCCATGCAGGCGTGCATATTCACCGTCGTGGATATATCCACCATGTAGTAAATCATTAACTTCACAGTGGGCAACGATCATTTTTTCCAACGCCTTCGCGCGTATCATTGCCTGGCGCATCATGTCCTCGCTCTGAACACCCCGTCCATCGTCGGTGAACGCAATAGCATTCGATGCCATACCTTCCAGATCAGCAAGTTCCTCGCCTTTCTCCCCTACTGTAATCGCACCGTAGGGGTACACATGAATCAGCGAATTCTCCTCGATCAACCGTTTCTGTAACTCCAAGTGTTCAACACTATCAGGAACCGGATTCAGGTTCGGCATGGTACATACAGCTGTGTATCCACCCCTCGCAGACGCACGGCTGCCGGTCTCAATTGTCTCCTTATAAGAAAAACCCGGCTCACGGAAATGCACATGCACATCACAAAAGCCGGGAAAAACAGCATATTCGGGAGAATTGAAGAAAGAAATATCCTTCAACAAAGGAGAACCGGAAGAAATAACGGTATCAACAGCAATGCGAACATTCTTCATCTTGCTAACTGCGCTCATCATTACATTCTCCCCCTCTTATATTTATCTGTGCAAGTATACCACACAGAGGGAGGTTTGTCAAACCCTCCCTCGTCATTTTTCTTTTATTTTTTCCACAAAATTTTGCTCATCCAGATCGACAAATTTGTAGGGTCGCTCCCAACCGTTTTCTGTTCTTCTGATTGTGGATCGATGTGTGTTCAACAGACGGACAATTGGATACACATCAACCCATATTTCACTATTGCACTCCTTTTGCTTTTCATCAAAAATCAGTTGCAAGCCAAAATGCAAATGGACTGTTTCGATATTGTTGACATTTTCTTTATCGGAATACCCTGTTCTGCCCATAAATCCCAAAAGATCTCCTGCTTGCACCATATCCCCTACTTCCAAATCATCTGCAAAGGGTTTATCTTTTTGCAAGTGCGCATAATAGTAATATCGTTTTGAATCAAAGGAGCGGATCCCTATTCTCCAACCACCGTATCGGTTCCATCCCATAGCTTCCACAATGCCACCTTCAACGGCAACAACCGGTGTTCCCAAACTCCCCATAAGATCGTTACCGAGATGCTTTCTGGCAAATCCAAAGGACCTGCTGTTGCCAAAATCAGAACAATGGCTATATCCATAGCCAGCCGCAATTGGTGAATATGCCTTCAATCCGTATTCGCTTTTTCGTCCTTCTTTTGTTTCAACTGCATAGTTGCCCAATATTCCACCTAAAACCGCCGAGTAAGCGGTATGGTAATAGCTGAAATACTTATATAACGCGCCCAAAATTTCCTGGGGTGATTTTCCATCAGATAATTCTTTTGTTGCCTGTTTTACAGATTGAAGATCACATCTTCCGCCTGTTCTGCACCCGGCAACCGCCAACACATCGATCCAACGGATATGACATTCCTGCTCCGCTGTCACGATATCTGTGTCCATCGCATATTTCAAGGATTCATATGGCACTTTAAAGTCCACCCATTTGATAGTTTCCGCTTTTACCGGCAACACCAACACAGCAATTACACAAACCAATATAGCAATCCGCCGTTTCATAACCTCACCTCTTGGGTAGGATATGAAACGGCGGAAATAAGATACAATGTAATTATTTCAAGTCCTTCCGAATGCCTTCAGCAATCCGATATACGTCTTCCATTGACTTAATGGCTGAAATTTTCTCCTTATAATAATTTGCGTATGCAACGCCACGAAGATACCATGCAAAGTGCTTGCGTGCCTCCAGACAAGCAATATGTTCACCCTTATCTTCATTGGCAAGCTCAAACTGCCGTACAGCTACATCCACTCGTTGTGCAAGAGGCGGTCTGTCCGGAATAGATTCCCCGTTCGTTGCAGCTTTGACCTGTGTAAAAATCCAAGGATCACCGAATGTTGCTCTGCCGATCATCAATCCGTCAGCGCCCGTCCAATTCAAACACCGTAAAGCAGTTTCCGCACTTACAACATCACCATTGGCAATTACCGGAACGGTTCTCTGTTGCTTTACCTTCGCAATCATATCCCAATCGGCAACGCCGGAATAGAGCATACTCCGGGTACGGCCATGGACGGTGATCATAGCCGCACCGTTATCTTCCATACGCTCTGTAAACTCCAGCACATTAACAGAGCCTTTATCCCAGCCCAAACGGCATTTAACAGTAACCGGCACATTAACAGACTTTGTAACAGCATTCAGAATCTCACCTGCAAGTTCCGGAGTACGCATCAAACCGCATCCATCGCCGGAGTTCGCAATCTTAGGCATTGGACACCCCATATTAATGTCAATAAAATCGCAACCTGAAATCTCGAGAGCAAGCTGTGCTGCTTCAGCCATTATTGCAGGATCATTGCCAAAAATCTGTGCGCCGCAAACACTGCCAGGATTCTTCTTCAAAAGAGCTGCGCTCTTCTTGTCCTTGTATACCAGCGCCCTGGAGGAAACCATTTCCGTAACTGTAATGTTTGCTCCCAGTTCCGCACAGATCGTGCGAAACGCATAGTCAGTCACACCGGCCATTGGGCCCAGAATTAAGGGCTTATCCACTTGTAAATTACCGATCTGCACGATGATCACCTCGCTTACCGAGGGATTATACCACAATTCAGAGAGCCCTGCAAGTCAAAAGACTGCTGTGATCAACCAAACAAGACCTGTTACAGATGCGCCAATGCCCAAAAGCATACATTCACGCCACTTGAAGAAAGTCTTTCTTTTCAACTGCGGAAACCCGATCAATCTACCAGCCTCCCTGATAAGCTGCGCTTCCGACACCCCCACATTATTATCCTTAAGAATAAATATAGCTTGATCAAACAGCTTAGGATCCGGAGATTGCACAACGATCACCTGCCGCGAAATACCTTTGACAGCCATACCACCACCTCCTGTTTCCATTATTGACCAATTCGCCCAGCAATATGCATTTTTTTGGGTTGACTTTCATTTAAAATGGTATATATTGAATCTTGTCTAAACTACATAAGGAGACTCGCCATGAAAAAATGTATGTCCTTGCTGCTGGCGCTGACCCTATGCTTCGTTCTGTTTGCCGGCTGCACAAGTAATCAAGAAAACACCCCCAACACACAAACTGAACAGCCTAAAGTGGAGGACGATGGTATTATGAAAATTCTTTTGATCGGCCACAGTACCGGTATGGACAGCGCCTACATGCTGCCCGCAGTTGCAAAAAATGAAGGTGTAGAAAAGTTAGTGGTCGGTATGCTGTATCACAGCGGTTGCCGTCTGGGACAGCATGTGGAGTATTTGACCAACGATGCCCCTCAGTATGCATACTATGAATTTGACATTGAGAATCAGGACGCATGGCTCCGTGCAGACAAAGACGGTAACTTTACATATTGCGAGCCTTTTGCCGCTAACGATATTTATATTGAAGACGGTTCCATTGCCCAGACTATGAAGTTTGGTATCCAGCGTCACGATTGGGATATTGTTGTTTTGCAACCCGGTTGCTTTGAGGCTGCAAACAAATCCGACTATGGCTTCACGCCGAATATTGCTTCCGATATTCAGACCATTCGCAACTATGTATCTGAAAATGATATCGAAAAAAGCACTGCGCCGAAATTTGCATGGAATATGATCTGGGGTTGTCCTGACGATTCCTCCATGTGGAACGAAGGATACCGCAACAACATGGAAACCCTCTTTTCCGGCGATACGGTGGCCATGTACAACGAGATCGTCAATACTACCCGTGAAATTGTAAAGCCCGAGGAGATTTTTGATTGGTTTATGCCCTCTGCAACCACGCTGCGAAATGCGCAGGAGCAAGGTATGACCCCCAAGCAGCTGTACAGAGATACCATTCACGGCAGTGACTTCACCCGTATGATGGTCGCTTACCTGTGGTACTGCACCCTGTTTGAAAAGAATATCGACGATTGCACCCTTGACCCCATACCCGGCAAGCTGGTGTTCGACACGCTGATGTATAACACCGAAACACCTTTCATGCTCACAGAAGAGCAGAAAGCCATTCTCAAGATATCCGTTAAGAACGCTATGGCAACCCCCTACGACACATGCAAATAATACAAAACAGCACCTGCTTTGGCAGGTGCTGTCTATTTTACTCTTCGTCTTTAGGGCGCTTGTAACGGCCCTGTGGACCCCATTCAGGAAGAGGCAATCTCTGCATAGCGCCAAAGATCCTCTCCTTTAGATCAGGATAGGTGCCGCTCAGATCATAAACCAATTTCTTGATTTCCTCTCGCTTGGTACGCTTGTCAACAGGACAGCGGTTTTTTACAATAGGCAGATTTTCTCTTGTAACAAAATTATCAATGGTCTGTTCATGAATATACAGCATGGGTCGTATTTGAATGATTCCTGTGCGGTCTAAATCTGTCACCGGTTGGAAACAGCTGATACGGCCTTCATAGAGAAGGGACATCATGAACGTTTCCACAGCATCATCATAATGGTGACCTAATGCGAGCTTATTTAAACCCCTGTCCAACAGAGCCTGGTTAATTGCACCACGGCGCATCTTGGCACACATAGAACAAGGATTCTTCTCCATACGATAATCAAAGATCACCGGAGCGATTTCGGTCTTTACAAGAGTAAAAGGAACTTCCAATTTCTTACAAAGATCTTCAATAGGAGCAAAATCCATACTGAAGCCGAGATCCACAGTAACTGCTTCCAAATCAAAAGGAATATGATTATACTTACGAAGCTCAGCTAAAAAGACCAAAAGTGCAATTGAATCCTTGCCTCCGGACACACCCACACCAATGCGGTCACACGGTTTTATCATATTGTAATCCTGGGTGCATCTGCGCACCAGGCCAATTAAGCGTTGCATGTTGGATTTCCTCCGATTTTTAAGAAAAATAGCAAGTTAGCATTCAAGAGTATTTAAGAGTATTCCAGAGTTTTTGAAAGTTTATATTTATTTTCATTATTTTCTGCAAAAAAGTGGTTGACATTTCAAAAACCACATGATATAAAGTTCTAGCGCTTGCAGATATTGTAATGCCTGCAACTGAATTTGTCAAAATATTTTAACCTATTGGAGGAACGCATAATGTCCACTACACTGGCTAAGAAGGAGACCGTGGAACGCAAGTGGTACGTCATCGATGCAGCCGGCAAGCCCCTGGGCCGCACCGCTGTGACCGTTGCCAACCTGCTGCGCGGCAAGACCAAGCCCACTTTCACCCCCAACGTTGACTGCGGCGACTTCGTCATCGTCATCAACACCGACAAGGCTATCCTGACCGGCAAGAAGCTGGAGCAGAAGTCCTACTACCGCGTGTCCGGCTGGATCGGCGGTCTGAAGGAGACCAAGGCTCGCATCATGATGGAGAACCGCTCCGACTACGCTATGGAACTGGCTGTTAAGGGCATGCTGCCCAAGAACACCCTGGGCCGTAACGCTCTGACCCGCCTGCACCTGTACAAGGGTGAGGAGCATCCCCATGCTGCTCAGAAGCCCGAAGCCTGGACCCTGTAATTTGGAGGTAATCGACTATGTACGAAAGCAAGAAGAAGTATAACTACGGCACCGGCCGCCGTAAGTCCTCCGTTGCCCGTGTTCGCGTTTACGAGAACGGCACC